>NZ_JAOWGT010000075.1:125764-442673 GCF_030333005.1 Citrobacter sp. Cpo030
CTCTGTCGCGAGGTGGCGTATATTACGCTTTCCTCTTTCAGAGTCAACCCTCATTTTCAGGTTTTTCTCTTCAACCGAACAACCGGCTGTTTGTGTGAAGTGATTCACATCCGCCGTGTCGATGGAGGCGCATTATAGGGAGTCGACTCAGGAAGACAAGCGGAAAAATGCATTTTTGTTTCAACCGCTCACCTTTTATCCACAACGCTTACTTTTGCTGCTTTTTTATCGCCATTGGCAGGTCTGCCAGACTATTTATGACCAAATCTGCCGCATTTTCTGCTTCCGGCGTGACGGGTTTGCCTGTGCGGACCAATACCTTCGTGCCAACATTCGCAGCTGCCGCCGCCTGCATATCTTCAATTTTGTCGCCTACCATATAAGAAGCGGCCATATCGATGTGCAAGAAGTCTCGGGCGGAGATAAACATGCCAGGATGCGGTTTACGGCAGTCGCAGGCCTGACGATACTCTTCTACAGTACCCTGCGGGTGATGCGGGCAGTAGTAGATACCATCCAGCTCAACGTCGCGATCGGCCAGCGACCAGTCCATCCATTCGGTCAACGTTTCAAACTGCGCCTCAGTAAATTTACCACGCGCGATACCAGACTGGTTCGTCACGATAATAAGCGCGTAACCCATCTTTTTAAGTTCACGCATGGCATCAATAACGCCGTCGATAAACTCAAACTCGTCGATCTCATGTACATAACCGTGGTCCACATTAATGGTACCGTCACGGTCGAGAAAAATTGCGGGTACAGACTTTGCCACCTTTTATAGCTCCTGAATAAGGCATGTGGCTCTAGTATCGCATGTTTCAGCGGGCAAGAAAGTGCTCATCGTGCAAAGCCCGATTGATTTAGACGTCTGGATGCCTTAACATCCATCTTGTTGACGGCTTCGACCGTACCTGACAGACGAAAATGCCACGGCTAACTTAATTACGATAATAAATAACCAATGATTAAACTTTCGAATATCACCAAAGTGTTCCAGCAGGGGACTCGCACCATTCAGGCGCTAAATAATGTCAGCCTGCATGTTCCTGCCGGGCAGATTTATGGCGTTATTGGCGCCTCCGGTGCCGGTAAAAGTACGCTAATCCGCTGCGTTAACCTACTCGAACGCCCTACCGAAGGCAGCGTTCAGGTTGGCGGTCAGGAGCTGACCACGCTTTCTGAGTCGGAGCTGACTAAAGCTCGCCGTCAAATCGGCATGATTTTTCAGCACTTTAACCTGCTCTCTTCCCGTACGGTGTTCGGTAACGTCGCACTACCGCTGGAACTGGATAACACGCCAAAAGAAGAGATCAAACGCCGCGTAACAGAACTGTTAGATTTGGTTGGTCTTGGAGACAAGCACGATAGCTACCCGGCCAACCTTTCCGGTGGACAAAAACAGCGTGTGGCGATCGCCCGTGCGCTGGCAAGTAATCCCAAAGTGTTGCTGTGCGATGAAGCCACCAGCGCACTCGATCCGGCAACGACACGCTCGATTCTGGAATTATTGAAAGATATTAATCGTCGTCTGGGACTCACCATTCTGCTGATTACTCACGAGATGGACGTTGTAAAACGTATTTGTGACTGCGTGGCGGTCATCAGTAATGGTGAACTGATTGAGCAAGACACCGTTAGTGAAGTGTTCTCACACCCGAAAACGCCGCTGGCACAGAAATTTATCCAGTCCACGCTGCACCTGGATATTCCGGAAGATTATCTGGAACGTTTAAAAGCGGAGCCGGAAGCAGACAGCGTGCCGATGCTGCGTATGGAATTCACCGGTCATTCGGTCGATGCACCGCTGCTTTCTGAGACGGCCCGTCGCTTTAATGTGAATAACAACATTATTAGCGCGCAGATGGATTACGCCGGCGGTGTAAAGTTCGGCATCATGCTGACTGAAATGCACGGCACACAGGAAGATACACAAGCAGCCATCAGTTGGTTGCAGGAACACCATGTAAAAGTAGAGGTACTGGGTTATGTCTGAGCCGATGATGTGGCTGCTGGTTCGCGGCGTATGGGAAACGCTGGCAATGACCTTTGTGTCCGGTTTTTTTGGCTTTGTGATTGGTCTGCCGGTCGGCGTGTTGCTGTACGTAACGCGTCCGGGGCAAATTATTGAGAACGCGAAGCTCTACCGTACGCTCTCTGCGCTGGTGAACATTTTCCGTTCCATCCCGTTCATCATCTTACTGGTGTGGATGATTCCGTTCACCCGCATGATCGTAGGCACCTCTATCGGACTGCAGGCAGCTATCGTTCCGCTGACCGTCGGTGCCGCGCCGTTTATCGCCCGTATGGTGGAAAACGCGCTGCTCGAAATCCCGACCGGGCTGATAGAAGCCTCTCGTGCGATGGGCGCCACGCCGCTGCAAATTGTACGTAAGGTATTACTGCCAGAAGCGCTGCCAGGACTGGTCAATGCGGCCACCATCACCCTTATCACGCTGGTTGGTTACTCCGCGATGGGCGGTGCCGTCGGTGCCGGTGGTCTTGGACAGATTGGCTATCAGTACGGCTATATTGGTTACAACGCTACCGTAATGAATACAGTACTGGTATTGCTCGTCGTTCTGGTTTATTTAATTCAGTTATCCGGCGATCGCATCGTCCGGGCTGTCACGCACAAATAACGTTGCACACAACACTAAAAACTCATTAAGAAAAGGAAATAAGCATGGCGTTCAAATTCAAAACCTTTGCGGCAGTTGGAGCCCTGATCGGTTCTCTGGCACTTGTGGGTTGCGGTCAGGATGAAAAAGATCCTAATCACATCAAAGTGGGCGTTATTGTTGGCGCAGAGCAGCAGGTTGCAGAAGTCGCGCAGAAAGTAGCAAAAGAAAAATACGGTCTGGACGTTGAGCTGGTCACGTTTAACGATTACGTTCTGCCTAACGAAGCGCTGAGCAAAGGCGATATCGATGCTAACGCCTTCCAGCACAAACCATACCTGGACCAGCAGATCAAAGATCGCGGTTACAAGCTGGTTGCTGTAGGCAATACTTTTGTTTACCCGATTGCGGGCTACTCCAAAAAAATCAAATCACTGGATGAGCTGCAGGACGGTTCCCAGGTCGCGATTCCAAACGACCCGACTAACCTTGGTCGTTCCTTGCTGCTGCTGCAAAAAGTGGGCTTAATCAAACTGAAAGACGGTGTTGGCCTGCTGCCGACCGCGCTGGACGTGATTGAAAACCCGAAAAACCTGAAGCTGGTTGAACTTGAAGCACCGCAACTGCCACGTTCCCTGGACGATGCACAAATCGCACTGGCGGTCATCAACACCACCTACGCCAGCCAGATCGGCCTGACTCCGGCAAAAGACGGGATCTTTGTTGAAGATAAAGATTCCCCGTACGTAAACCTGATTGTGACTCGTGAAGACAATAAAGATGCTGAGAACGTGAAGAAATTCGTTGAAGCATACCAGTCTGACGAAGTGTACGAAGCAGCAAACAAAGTCTTCAACGGCGGTGCTGTTAAGGGCTGGTAATTTTAGGCTGTTTACAGAATCTGTAATATCATCAGGACGGGCGCTTGCCCGTCTTGTCATTTATGCAAGCACCTGATTCAATATCTGACGTTTAGATCATTCATTGAGGAAATATTATGCGTGCTTTACCGATCTGTTTAGTAGCACTCTTGCTGAGCGGCTGTTCTATGTTAAGCAGATCCCCTGTTGAACCCGTTCAAAGCACCGCAACCCCGCCGAAAGCGGAGCCGGAAAAACCGAAAGCACCGCGCGCTACGCCGGTAAGAATCATTACTAACGCTGAAGATTTAGTAGGCAAACCGTTCCGCGATCTTGGCGAAGTTAGCGGTGAATCCTGCCAGGCTTCAAACCAGGATTCCCCTCCGAGCATTCCAACCGCACGCAAACGCATGCAGATTAACGCATCAAAAATGAAAGCTAATGCGGTATTGCTGCACAGTTGCGAAGTGACCAGCGGAACGCCGGGTTGCTATCGCCAGGCGGTTTGTATCGGTTCTGCACTGAACATTTCGGCGAAATGAGCCATTTTCAGTTCGAGCAAATAGGCGTTATCCGCTCACCTTATAAAGAAAAGTTCGCCGTTCCACGCCAGCCCGGTCTGGTGAAAAGCGCCAGCGGTGAACTGCATTTGCTCGCACCTTATAATCAGGCCGATGCCGTTCGCGGCCTGGAAGCCTTCAGTCATTTATGGGTGATTTTTGTTTTTCATCAGACAATGGAAGGTGGATGGCGTCCGACCGTGCGCCCTCCCCGCCTTGGCGGCAACGCCAGAATGGGTGTCTTTGCCACGCGTTCAACGTTTCGTCCTAACCCTGTTGGCATGTCGTTGGTTGAGCTACGGGGCATCCGCTGCCATAAAGAGCACGTGATCCTCGAACTCGGTGGGCTGGATCTCGTTGATGGCACGCCAGTCGTAGATATAAAACCGTATCTGCCGTTTGCCGAATCGTTACCCGATGCTCGTGCCAGCTATGCTCAGGATGCCCCCCAGGCCAGCGTAGACGTGACGTTCAGTGAAGATCTCGCGGAGCAGCTACCGAAGCTCGAACAACGTTACCCGCATCTTCGTCAGTTTATTGCCGAAGTGCTGGCGCAGGATCCGCGTCCTGCCTACCGTAAAAACGAGGAAGAAGGCAAAACCTACGCCGTCTGGCTGCTGGACTTTAACGTCCGCTGGCGCGTCACGCCGTCAGGATTTGAGGTCTTTGCTCTGGAAGCCCGCTAATTTGCGTCGCGTACTCTTTTGACATCCCTTTCTCGCTGGTAAACTAAACCACTTTTGTTTTGTGCCAGGCTCGTTTTGAGCCTGTTCGATCGTTCAACTGGAACCGTAACAACATGCGTACTAGCCAATATCTGCTCTCCACTCTGAAGGAGACACCTGCCGACGCCGAAGTCATCAGCCACCAGCTGATGCTGCGCGCCGGGATGATCCGCAAGCTGGCCTCCGGGTTATATACCTGGCTGCCGACCGGCGTGCGCGTCCTGAAAAAAGTCGAAAACATCGTGCGTGAAGAGATGAACAACGCCGGTGCGATCGAGGTGTTGATGCCGGTCGTTCAGCCTTCTGAACTGTGGGAAGAGAGCGGCCGTTGGGAACAATACGGCCCGGAACTGCTGCGTATTGCTGACCGTGGCGATCGTTCGTTCGTCCTCGGCCCAACGCATGAAGAAGTGATCACCGACCTGATCCGTAACGAGCTGAGCTCTTACAAACAGCTGCCGCTGAACTTCTATCAGATCCAGACCAAATTCCGTGACGAAGTCCGTCCGCGCTTCGGCGTAATGCGCTCCCGCGAATTCCTGATGAAAGATGCCTACTCTTTCCACACCTCTCAGGAATCCCTACAGGAAACCTACGACGCGATGTACGCTGCGTATAGCAAAATCTTCAGCCGTATGGGGCTGGATTTCCGTGCAGTACAAGCGGATACCGGTTCTATTGGCGGCAGCGCCTCTCACGAATTCCAGGTGCTGGCGCAGAGCGGCGAAGACGATGTGATCTTCTCCGACTCTTCCGACTATGCGGCGAACATCGAATTCGCCGAAGCCGTTGCGCCGAAAGAGCCGCGCGCGGCAGCAACCCAGGAAATGACGCTGGTAGATACGCCGAACGCTAAAACCATCGCCGAACTGGTTGAGCAGTTCAACCTGCCTATCGAAAAAACCGTGAAAACCCTGCTGGTGAAAGCGGTTGAAGGCAGCAGCTACCCGCTGGTCGCCCTGCTGGTTCGTGGCGATCACGAGCTGAACGAAGTCAAAGCAGAAAAACTGCCGCAGGTTGCCAGCCCACTGACCTTTGCCACCGAAGAAGAAATTCGTGCGCTGGTAAAAGCAGGTCCTGGCTCGCTCGGTCCGGTGAATATGCCAATTCCGGTGGTTATCGACCGTACCGTTGCAGTAATGAGCGATTTCGCTGCCGGTGCCAACATCGACGGTAAACACTATTTCGGTATCAACTGGGATCGCGATGTGGCCACCCCGGAAGTTGCTGACATCCGTAACGTGGTCGCCGGCGATCCTAGCCCGGACGGCAAAGGTACGCTGATGATCAAACGCGGTATCGAAGTCGGCCACATCTTCCAGTTGGGTACCAAGTACTCTGAAGCGATGAAAGCCGCTGTTCAGGGCGAAGATGGCCGTAACCAGACGCTGACTATGGGCTGTTACGGTATCGGGGTCACTCGCGTGGTTGCCGCGGCTATTGAACAGAACTTTGACGATCGTGGCATCGTATGGCCAGATGCCATTGCCCCGTTCCAGGTCGCTATTCTGCCGATGAACATGCACAAATCCTACCGTGTGCAGGAGCTGGCTGAAAAGCTGTACGCTGAGCTGCGCGCGCAGGGTATCGAAGTGCTGATGGACGATCGTAAAGAGCGTCCGGGCGTGATGTTTGCCGATATGGAACTGATCGGTATCCCACACACCATCGTGCTGGGCGACCGTAACCTCGATAACGACGATATCGAATACAAATACCGTCGTAACGGCGAGAAAGAGCTGATTAAAACCGGCGACATCATCGACTTCCTGGTCAAAGCCATTAAAGGCTAATACCAACAAAAAGGCCCTGATTATCAGGGCCTTTTTTCTATCGATTAATTACACGCTTTACCAGGGATAAATTTCGCGTCTTTATCCGCCATCAACGTTTTCACTTTCTCACCCGTATCCGGGTTTGACTCCAACGTGAAATGCGCCTCAAGCGTCAGCAGTACGGACTGTCCGTTTTCCGCACGAGCGGCTAAATAGTCGCGTTCAAGCTGAGCGTTATTCGCCACCGGCATCCGTTTACCCGTTGCGCAGTCGGTAAAGATTGCCGCGTCAGCCATATAGAAATACATGCCTCGCATCGGCATTGGCGTCACCGGTAAGCTGGCGGAAACCGGCTGGAGCGTGTAGTTAAACTGTGACTCAATCGGGTTACCTTCACGATCGAGCATTTCCAGCGCCTCGCCTTTAGCCCGGTAGTACGACTTCTCACCTTTGCTGTCGGTCAGCACCAGTTTGTCGGCTGTACGCGCCCATGTGCCATAAGAGGCAAACGAAGACGGTTCATCCCGTACGCCCTGATAGCGTTCGTTCATCACCCATGTACCGTCTTTTTCCAGAAACAGAGAGGTTTCAATCCCTTCGCAGTCCGCACAAGGTAAGATGCCACGCCAGCTTTGCTGCATCGGTTTTAATTCTGCCGCCCGCGTCGGCTGTAGTACTTCAACTTCAGTACGGTTATTACAGCCGATCAAGGAAAAAAGCGTGCAGGCAGCGACTACGGACAATATTGCTGTTTTCACTATCAATTCCTTATAAATTTTTATTCCCGCTCGTCAGTCTTGCGTTCGACGAACTCTCCCACGCAGTGCTTTCACTGTGGACTTTTGCGCCTTCGATGACAACCTGCGCTCTTTCGAGGCGCGCGTAGGGCGAGTTGCCTGTCGGCTTTTTTGCACCGCGGTTAATTCTTTTATCACCGCCACCAGTCGGGAGATTGCCGCTTCCCGATTGAGCTCCTGGCTACGGTATTCCTGCGCCTTAATGATAATAATGCCATCGCCGCTAATCAGATGATGGCTGGCAGCCAGCAGGCGTTCCTTGTAATACTCTGGCAGGCTCGAGGCCCGAATGTCAAAGCGCAAATGGATAGCCGTCGAGGTCTTGTTAACGTGCTGACCACCCGCGCCTTGTGCCCGAATCGCCGTGATTTCCAGCTCATTATCAGGGATAGAGACGTTTCGGGAGAGAACAATCATGAACGCGGCTGCCACGCGGTCAGATGAATTTCCAGATTGTTCTGAGAGTCGGACAGCCAAATAGCGCCGTCCTGAATAGTCGCCTGCAGCGCCATTGTACGACCAGCAAAATCACTCAGTTGCGCCAGCTGTTCATCATCCAGATACCACACGGTGAGATTTTTAAACTGCGCACATTTGTTCTGGTTTTGCTGCCACCAGATCTGAGCCGCACGGCTGTTGTAGGCAAACAGAGCAACCTCACCAGACTGGGTACAGGCTTTCTTGATACGGCGCTCATCCGGCAGACCCAACTCAATCCAAAGATCGATGCCCAGATGGTCGTTACGCAGCCATGCTTCAGGCTCGTCTTCCGCGCTCAGGCCACGCGTGAACTGCAGCCGCTCATCGGCATATTTAATCCAGGCAAGCAGGCGCAGCATCATGCGCTCCTGGGTTTCAGAGGGGTGACGCGCCAGCGTCAAGGCCGCGTCAAGAAACTGGTTGCGGTCAAGATCCGCTACGTTGACGACGGCTTTATAAATTGTCGCTTTAAGCGCCATGGGAGAACTCCTTTCGAATCAGGCGCACATTGTAGCGAAAACTGCGGCAAAAGGCTGCTAACTGCTCATCTATCAAGACGCTGATATTGCTTGAATGAGTATGGTATAGTCACCTTGCTAAACAGAGTTTATCTTCGTAGGCTTAGACTTGCATCCACGGTTAAGTCAGAGTGCTGACAGGAGGGCATGTGGAAAAATATTGTGAGTTAATACGCAAGCGGTACGCGGAAATCGCCAGCGGAGACTTAGGGTATATCCCGGATGCGCTGGGTTGCGTATTGAAGGTGCTTAATGAAGTGGCGGCAGACAGCGCCCTTCCAGAGTCGGTCAGGGAAAAAGCGGCCTATGCTGCCGCGAACTTACTGGTGAGCGATTATGTCAATGAATGAAACGTATCAACCCATCAACTGCGATGATTACGACAATCTTGAACTCGCCTGCCAGCACCATTTGTTACTGACGCTGGCGTTAAAAGATGGCGAAGTTTTGCAGGCGAAAGCGAACGACCTGGTTTCACGCAAAAACGTGGAGTATCTGGTCGCAGATGTCGCAGGTGAAACCCGGGAGCTTCGCCTCGACAAAATTGCCAGCTTCAGCCACCCGCAGATCGGTACTGTGGTGGTCAGCGAATCCTGATTATTTTGGTGCCGGATGACGGTGCAAAGCATCTTATCCGGCCTACTTTCCACGCCAAACCAGACTCACGCCTTCTTCATCTTCCGCCGCTCCCTCACGCGTCACGAAAATACCCGCAGCCGCAATCAACGTTTCGCCGTAAAACAGCAGCGGTGTGGTATCTCGTCGCCAGGGCGGGATCCCCTGCTCCTGCCAGATTTTCTTTAATTTCCGTCCACCGTTACGCCCGACAATATGCAATAAGCCTGGTGCTTTGAAACGAATGCTGACGGTTTCATCCTCTTGCGGCATGCGCAATTCACCCGCAGAGATTAACTGAACCGAACCCAATCCGGCAGGCAGCGCCAACGGTGTTTTCCACTCTAACCATGGGATAACGGTTTCGCTTTGCCCATCGACTGACTTCACCCACCACAGCTGTGACTGATAACGACGGACCTCATACTCCCCAAGGCGAAAACAGGGTGAGGCATCTTCCCGCGCCAGCGCCACTTCCTGCCAGATACGTTCCAGTCCATCACGAGAAGGCATCGGCGCATTTAACCCCGCCAGCCAGCGACGAAGCAGCGCGGCACGACGCACGTCGCTCACCATCATTAACGGTACCAGTAACAATGTGCCGTGGGCTGTGATGCAATCGGCTAAATCGCTGGCCAGCAGTTCATCCAGTAAACTCTCCTGCTCAGCACACAGCGCGGCGCTGCGAGCTACGGCTTGCGCGAAGTGCGGCCAGCGCTGTTGCAGCAATGGGGTAACGCGCAATCTGAGGAAATTGCGATCGTAGGTATCATCCTGATTGCTTTCATCTTCAATCCAGCATAATTCATGCTGCCGCGCCCATGCTTCTAGCGCCTCTCGCGTTTGCGCCAGCAGCGGTCGAATCAGCTGGGTTCCGGCGAACGGTGAGTTTTCGCCCATGGCGGAAAGTCCGGCAGGACCACTACCGCGCTTAAGCGCCAGCAAAAAGGTTTCACACTGGTCATCGAGATGCTGGGCGGTCATCAGCACCTCGCCCGGTAGTAAGGTCTGCGCAAATGCCTGATAGCGCGCGCGTCGTGCCTGAGCTTCGATGCCCAGACCATCATCCTCAAGGTGTACCCGCTCAACCACCAGCGGCACCTGCCACTGCATACATACTGACTCACAGTGCTGCACCCAACTGTCTGCATGTGGGCTTAATCCGTGATGAATATGGATTGCGCGTAAAGCGACCTCAGGATGCTGCACTCGCCACTGCACCAGTTGATGCAGCAATACGGTGGAATCCAGCCCGCCGCTAAAGGCGACCAGAATCGATTGAAAATTCAGCAGTGAAGTGTTCAGCGTGAGTGTCGTCATGATGGTTACTTACAATGGCATTGCCCGGCACGTTACCGGGCTAACACCACAATGACAAGCCTTACATCTCGTACAGTTCGAGGGGCAATCCGTCCGGATCGTTGAAAAACGTAAAGCGTTTACCTGTAAATGGATCGATACGTATGGATTCACACTTCACGTGGTGTGCTTCCAGATGCGCGATCGACTTTTCCACATCCTCCACACTGAACGCCAGATGACGCAAACCGCAGGCTTCCGGTCGGCTCGGACGGCAAGGTGGAAACGGGAAAGAAAAAAGCTCAATCACATACTGGCCGTTCAATGCCAGATCGCCTTTCCACGAGTCTCTCTCTTCCCGATAGGCTTCGCTCATCAGTGTAAAGCCAAGCACATCGCAGTAAAATGCCTTACTCGCCGCGTAGTCCGTCGCAATAATGGCAATATGGTGAACCTGTTTTAATCCCAGCATAGCGTCATCGCCTCTTTCATTTTTCTCTCAGCACGTTACTCGTACGTCTTAGGGTCAGGCAAGTCGTTATGCCATTTTTAAGACTCTCACGCGATACACACCATCCTCGCCCAGTTTAGCGCCATGGATATCGGTTTCAAATCCCGGGTAGCGCTGCCCCACTGAACACAGCATCAGAAGAAAATCGAGGACAGCCCGGCTTTTAGCAGTGATCATTTCCCCGGGCATCAAGAGCGGCACGCCGGGAGGATAAGGCAGGATCATATTGGCGGACACGCGTCCTACCAGTTGATCAAGCGCCACGGTTTCCACCTCACCTTTGATCTGCCGCTGCCAGGCCTGGTGCGGTGTCATTTTCATTTCCGGCAAGGTATCAAATGCCCGCAGCATCAGTCCGGAGAGATCGTGCTGGCGGATCAGCTTATGGATCCCCTGTGCCAGATCCTGAATACGCATATTGCGATAGAAATCGGGATCTTCAGCATACAGATCCGGCAGCATATTTTTCACGCGTAAATTCAGATCGTACGAGCGCTTAAATTCCGTCAGGCCACGTAGCAGCCCCATCGCCCGGGTTTTATCAATGCCAATACTGAACAGGAACAACAGGTTATACGGTCCCGTTTTTTCGACGACGACGCCGCGTTCATCAAGGAATTTCGCCACCAGCGCCGCGGGGATCCCCTCTTCGCTCATATTTCCCTGTTCATCCATTCCCGGCGTCAGAATCGTGACCTTCACCGGGTCGAGGAACATGTGGTCGGCATCAGCATCATTAAATCCGTGCCAGTCTTCACCTGGCGCTACCGGCCAACATTCTGCTTCATCGACCTTTTCCGGCTGCCAGATATCAAAGAACCAGCCATCCGACTCTTCGCGCAGACGCTGCACTTCTTTACGGAAATGCAACGCCCGTTCCACCGAACGATTGATTAACCGCTTGCCGGAATTGCCACGCAGCATTGCCGCCGCCGTTTCTATCGACGCCACAATCGGATAGCTCGGAGACGTGGAGGTATGCATCATAAAGGCTTCGTTAAACGTGTCTTCATCATAGTCACCCTTAATGTGGATCAGCGAAGCCTGTGACAACGCCGCCAGCATCTTGTGGGTGGACTGGGTTTCAAAAATCAGCTTTCCCGGTACCCGTTCGCCGCTCATCCCGCTTTTTCCCTGATAGATCGGATGAAAATGGGTATACGGCACCCAGGCTGAATCAAAATGGATGGAGGGCACATCCAGGGTTTGCTTGATCCAGTTGGTGTTATAAAGCAGCCCGTCATAGGTGGAGTTGGTGATCACCGCGTGTATCGGCCATTGCGCCTGAGTCGTCTCTTCTACCTTGCGTTCAATACTTGCGCGGGTAAATTCCCGACGGGGTATACCGCCGAGGATTCCCAACGCGTTACGCGTAGGCTTCAGCCAGATTGGCACCACATCGCTCATCATCAGCAAATGCGCCAGCGACTTATGGCAGTTGCGGTCAATCAGTAACGTACTGCCTGCAGGCGCAGCATACATGCCGACAATCTTGTTCGATGTCGAGGTGCCGTTGGTCACCATATAGCTCTGCTCAGCACCAAAGGTGCGAGCGATGTACTCCTCCGCTTCGAGGTGTGGTCCGGTATGATCAAGCAATGAACCCAGTTCGGTTACGGAAATGGACACGTCGGCTTTCAGCGTATTGCCGCCAAAGAAATCATAGAACAGGCAGCCGACCGGGCTTTTCTGGTACGCCGTACCCGCCATGTGCCCGGGCGTACAGAAGGTATACTTTCCTTCCTTCACATAGGTAAACAGCGCCTTGGTGAACGGAGGCGTGATGTTATCGAGGTATTCGCTGGTGTACTGACGGATGCGGGTGGCAATATCTTCAGACTGACCCAGCGCATACTCAAAAAACCACAGCGCCATACGCAGGTCGTGCGCACTGACATCCATCGTCGAATGGGTATTAATAAAGGCGTAGAGCGGGAGATACTCGTTGAGCTGGTTGATGTCACTGCACAGCTCCAGGCTATATTCATCCCAGTCAAAAATGACGCCGCAAATTCGCGGGTTATGTTCGATAAACTTCAGCAGGTCAACGCTATTCTGCGGCCAGATAATCTGAAATCCCTGCTGTTGCAGCGCACGCTCAAGTTCCTTGATGGGCTCATCTTTATAAAAGACGCCATGCGGTCCCATGATGGCAATGATATTCATGCGTTCCTCCTGGAAAAACCTTAGTTAATCATAGCCTGGTCAAACCGCAGGTAAAAAAAAGGGCCACAACGTTGCGGCCCTTTTCGGAATTAATGCAGTTTACGCGTAACCGTAGCTCATCAGGCGCTGGTAACGACGGTTTTTCAGATCGTCTTTGCTTAACACGTCGAGATCGGCGAGATCGGCCAGCAGCTGTGCTTTCAGGGACGCAGCCATCACTTCCGGATTGCGGTGTGCGCCGCCTAACGGTTCCGGAATGATAGAGTCGATAAGCTTCAGCTCTTTCAGACGCGGGGCAACAATTCCCATCGCTTCTGCGGCCAGCGGTGCTTTGTCGGCGCTTTTCCACAGAATTGAAGCACAACCTTCCGGGGAGATAACGGAATAGGTGCTGTATTGCAGCATATTCACTTTATCGCCTACACCGATCGCCAGCGCGCCACCGGAACCACCTTCACCGATAACGGTACAGATTACCGGTACGCTCAGACGCGACATTTCACGCAGGTTGCGCGCGATCGCTTCTGACTGACCACGCTCTTCCGCGCCCACGCCCGGGTAAGCCCCTGGGGTGTCGATGAAGGTAATGATCGGCATGTTGAAACGCTCGGCCATTTCCATCAGACGCAGCGCTTTGCGATAGCCTTCCGGCGCTGGCATGCCGAAATTACGGCGAATCTTTTCTTTGGTCTCACGGCCTTTCTGATGACCAATGATCATCACCGGACGGCCATCCAGACGCGCGATACCGCCGACAATAGCTTTATCATCCGCATAGGCACGATCGCCCGCCAGCTCATCAAATTCATCAAACGCCAGGCGGACATAATCCAGGGTGTACGGACGCTGTGGATGGCGCGCCAGTTGGGCTACCTGCCATGCGCCAAGATCGGCGAAGATTTTACGCGTCAGTTCTACGCTTTTTTCACGCAGGCGATGCACTTCTTCATCGATGTTAATATCCAGTTTCTCATCCTGACGGCTAACCGCAGTCAAAGAATCGATTTTTGCTTCCAGCTCTGCAATCGGCTGTTCAAAATCAAGGAAATTCAGACTCATAGTATTCCTGTATTAGTCAAACTCCAGTTCCACCTGCTCCGAACCAATAAGGCCACGGAGATCGTTTAGCAAACGATCGCTCGGAGAGACACGCCACGTCGCGCCAAAACGCAACCGCGCACGTGCATCCGCCCTCTGATAGTAGAGATGTACTGGAATTGTCCCCGAGCGGTGGGGTTCCAGAGACTGACGGAGTCGGTTTAAAAGCTGGTCATCAATTTGCCTGTCCGTCAGCGAGATAGCAAGCCCGCGAGCATATTTTTCCCGGGCTTCGTCAATATCCATGACTTCACGGGCCATCATTTTAAGCCCGCCGCTGAAGTCATCAAAGCTGACCTGTCCGCTGACGATAAGTATGCGGTCTTTTTCCAGCAATTGCTGGTATTTATCCAGAGCATCGGTAAACAACATAACTTCCAGACGTCCGGAACGGTCATCCAGTGTACAGATGCCGATACGATTGCCGCGCTTGGTGACCATTACCCGCGCAGCAATGACGAGCCCCGCAGCCGTGGTGACTTTACCACGTTCTGTCGGATGCATGTCTTTCAGCCTGTAGCCTCCGACATAGCGCTCAATTTCTTTTAAATACTGGTTGATGGGGTGTCCCGTCAGGTAAAGCCCCAACGTTTCACGCTCACCATCTAATACCACCTGCTCCGGCCACGGTTGGCAACTGGCATAGGATTGTTCAATTTGCTCCGGTTCTTCCGCCAGCACGCCAAACATATCGGCCTGACCGATGGCTTCGGCTTTTGCATGCTGATCGGCGGCTTTTAGCGCATCGTTGAGCGAATTCATCAACGCCGCACGATGCGGGCCAAGGCGATCAAACGCCCCGGACATAATTAACTTTTCCAGCACCCGGCGGTTAAGTTTTTTGATATCCGTGCGCGCACAGAGATCAAACAGCTCACGGAAGTAACCGCCTTCGTTACGCGCCTCAATAATAGCTTCAATTGGTCCTTCACCCACGCCTTTTATCGCGCCGATGCCATAAACAATCTCGCCATCATCATTCACGTGAAAATGGTAAAGCCCGGAGTTGATGTCCGGCGGCAGGATTTTGAGCCCCATACGCCAGCATTCATCTACCAGCCCGACCACTTTCTCAGTGTTATCCATATCGGCGGTCATTACCGCCGCCATAAACTCAGCAGGATAATGCGCCTTCAGCCACAGCGTCTGGTAAGAGACGAGCGCATAGGCTGCGGAGTGCGATTTGTTAAATCCGTAACCGGCGAATTTCTCCACCAGGTCAAAGATTTTCATCGCCAGTTCGCCGTCTACGCCGCGCTTTTTCGCCCCTTCTTCAAAGGTGCCGCGCTGCTTAGCCATCTCTTCCGGCTTTTTCTTACCCATCGCACGACGCAGCATATCCGCGCCGCCAAGGGTGTACCCGGACAACTCCTGGGCAATCTGCATAACCTGTTCCTGATACAGGATAATGCCGTAGGTCGGCTCCAGTACCGGTTTCAGACACTCATGCTGCCATTGTACGTCCGGGTAGGAAATCTCTTCGCGACCATGCTTACGGTCGATAAAGTTATCTACCATCCCCGACTGTAGCGGACCAGGGCGGAACAGAGCCACCAGTGCGATCATGTCTTCGAAGCAGTCAGGCTGCAGACGTTTGATCAGGTCTTTCATACCGCGGGATTCAAGCTGGAAGACAGCCGTGGTCTCCGAGCGTTGCAGCATATCGAAGCTTTTCTTGTCATCCAGCGGGATAGCCGCAATATCCAGCGGTGGCTCACCGTTCTTTTCACGGCGCGCGTTGATCATTTCCAGCGCCCAGTTGATGATGGTGAGCGTACGCAGGCCGAGGAAGTCGAACTTCACAAGACCGGCATATTCCACGTCGTTCTTATCAAACTGAGTAACCGGGTGCAGCCCCTGTTCATCGCAGTACAGCGGCGCAAAATCAGTAATTTTTGTCGGTGCGATAACCACACCACCGGCGTGCTTACCGGCGTTACGCGTGACGCCTTCCAGCTTACGCGCCATATCGATCAGCGCTTTAACCTCTTCATCTGCCTCATAGATTTCCGGCAGTTGCGGTTCGGCTTCAAAGGCTTTTGCCAGCGTCATGCCCGGATCGGGCGGCACCAGTTTCGAAATACGGTCAACGAAACCGTACGGATGCCCCAGCACACGGCCCACGTCGCGGATAACTGCTTTTGCAGCCATCGTACCAAAGGTAATAATCTGCGAAACCGCATCACGACCGTACATTTCCGCCACGTGCTCGATAACCTGGTCGCGTTTCTCCATACAGAAGTCAACGTCGAAGTCGGGCATTGAGACACGTTCCGGGTTAAGGAAACGTTCGAACAGCAGGTCAAATTCCAGCGGATCGAGATCGGTAATTTTCAGCGCATAGGCGACAAGTGAGCCAGCGCCGGAACCACGTCCCGGGCCTACCGGTACGCCGTTATCTTTCGACCACTGGATAAATTCCATAACGATCAGGAAGTAGCCAGGGAATCCCATCTGGTTGATAACTTTAAGTTCAACTTCCAGACGTTCATCGTAAGGCGGGCGCTTCTGCGCACGAACTTCAGGGTCAGGGAACAAAAATTCGAGACGTTCTTCCAGACCTTCGCGTGATTTCGCCACGAGGAAATCCTCGGTGGTCATATCGCCGGTCGGGAACTGCGGCAGGAAATATTCGCCCAGACGCACCGTCACGTTGCAGCGTTTGGCTATCTCGACAGTGTTTTGCAGTGCTTCCGGAATATCCGAGAACAGCTCGCACATCTCATCTTCGCTGCGCATGTATTGCTGCGGCGAATAGTTACGCGGGCGTTTCGGGTCATCAAGGGTGAACCCGTCGTGGATCGCTACGCGGATTTCATGTGCGTCGAAATCTCCGGTTTCCAGGAAGCGGACATCGTTAGTCGCCACCACCGGTAGACCACGCGTTTCGGCCAGTGCTACGGCTGCGTGCAGATAATTTTCTTCATCTTGCCTGCCGGTGCGAATCAATTCGAGGAAATAGCAATTGGGAAAATGTTCTTCGTAAAACGCCACGCACTCGTCAACCAGTGCGCTATTGCCGCGCAGCAGGCTGCGTCCGACATCGCCCATGCGACCGCCGGAGAGCAAAATCAAACCTTCTTTTAGCTCGACCAACCAGTCCCGGTCGATAACCGGTCCTTCTGCGCCATAGCCGCGCTGATAGGCTTTCGAAATCAACAACGTCAGGTTCTGATAGCCGGTATTATTTGCGGCCAGCACGGTGAGCTGCGTGAGTTCATCGCCCAACAGCTCACTGCGGACATGAAAATCTGCGCCAACTATCGGCTTGATACCCGCACCGTGGCCCGCTCCGTAAAACTTCACCAGACCACACAGGTTGGTAAAATCGGTGATCGCCAGCGCAGGCATGCCTAACGCGGCCGCCTTTTTTACCAGCGGCCCGGTTTTCGCCAGCCCATCGATCATGGAGTAGTCGCTGTGCACCCGTAGGTGGACGAAACGTGGTTCAGACATCTTCAGATTCCTTCGACACAAGAATCAGGACGAGAGTCCCAGTGCGCGTTTGACGGGGCCAAAGCTGCGGCGATGGTGCTCAGTCGCACCATGCAGTGCCAATTTTTCCAGATGAAATGCGGTTGGATAGCCTTTGTGCTGTGCAAAACCATACTGTGGAAAAACCGTATCCAGCGCCGCCATTTCAGCATCACGAGTGACTTTTGCCAGAATCGATGCGGCGCTAATCTCCGCCACGCGGCTATCGCCTTTGACCACCGCCATCGACGGTACCGGTAATGCCGGGCAACGATTGCCGTCAATCAGCACGTATTCGGGCGCAATATGCAGACCCGCAACAGCACGCTGCATGGCCAGCATGGTGGCATGCAAAATGTTCAGCTCGTCGATTTCATGCGGTTCCGCCCGACCCAGGCTCCAGCTTAACGCTTTTTCTTTAATTTCATCAAACAGCGCCAGGCGACGTTTTTCTGACAGTTTTTTGGAGTCATTAAGACCGATAATAGGGCGAGCCGGATCCAGAATGACGGCAGCAGTGACGACCGCACCGACCAAAGGGCCGCGCCCGACTTCATCCACACCCGCCACTAAATGCGTATGCGGATACACAAATTCAATCATTGCGCTAACTCCAGGACCGCATCCGCCGCCTGCTCATCAGCATTGCAACGGATCTGCTGGTGCAGTTCACGGAATGTGTCGTGCATCGCATGGCTGGTTTTGCCATTCGCCAGTAACGGCAACAGCGCTTGCGACAGCGCCTGCGGTTCACACTCTTCCTGCAACAGCTCTTTAACCAGTTCTCTTCCCGCCAGCAGGTTCGGTAGCGAAACGTAATCCGTTTTCACCAGGCGCTTCGCCAGCCAAAAGGTGAAGGGTTTCATACGGTAGCCAACCACCATCGGGCATTTTGCCAGCATACATTCCAGCGCGGCGGTACCAGAAGCCAGCAGTGCGGCATCGCTGGCCACCATTGCTTCACGTCCCATCCCATTGAGCAGATGTACAGAAAGCTCCGGTGCAACTTCCGCTTTAATGCGTTCAAACTGCTCGCGACGTTTGGCATTCACCAACGGCACCACCACTTCGAGATCCGGATAATGCTGGCGTAATAGCTGCGCCGTTTTCAGAAAATCGGCGCTGAGCATTTCCACTTCTGCACCACGGCTTCCTGGCAGTAGCGCCAGGCAGTGAGCGTCATGAGGAATGCCCAGAACATCACGCGCCGCATTTTTATCCGGGTCCAACGGCATGGCATCTGCCATGGTATGACCGATAAAGCGGCACGGGACGTTAAATTTGTCATAAAACGCCTTTTCGAAAGGCAGAAAGGCCAGCACCATGTTGGTGGATCTGCCTATTTTGAAAACGCGTTTCTGTCGCCACGCCCAAACGGACGGACTGACATAATGAATGGTTTTAATGCCCTGTCTTTTCAAATTCCCTTCGAGGGTAATATTGAAATCAGGTGCATCAATGCCGACGAAAACATCCGGCTTTAAGTCGGTGAATCGGCGAGTGAGGTCGGCACGAATATGCAGTAAACGGCGCAGGCGTCCGAGCACTTCAACAATGCCCATGACCGCCAACTCTTCCATTTCGTACCAGGCTTCACAACCTTCGGCCTGCATCAGCGGCCCCGCAACGCCAACAAAGCGCGCATTGGGAACGCGAGCCTTGAGTGCACGGATTAACCCTGCACCAAGAATATCGCCGGAGGTTTCTCCGGCGACGAGGGCAATCGTTAAAGGACGCTGTTCAGTCATTAACGAATCAGGCCACGCGTTGAGCGCTCAAAGAAGTCGCTGAAAGCCTGAACTTCGGGGTACTGTTTCGCCAGTTCCGCGATTTCTGGTTTCACTTCTTCCAGCGTTTTACCGCTACGGTACAACGCTTTGTAGGCGTTACGAATCGCGGTAATCGCTTCGCGGGTGAATCCACGACGCTTCAGACCTTCGATATTGACGCCAAACGGCGTCGCGTGGTTGCCCTGGGCGATAACGTACGGAGGCACGTCCTGGGCTACACCAGAACAGCCGCCAACCATCACATGCGCACCGATGATGCAGAACTGATGCACCGCAGTCATGCCGCCGATGATAACAAAATCATCAAGCGAAACATGTCCGGCAAGCGTGGCGTTATTCGCCAGAATACAGCGGTTGCCTACCGTACAATCATGCGCGACGTGCGCATTAATCATCAGTAAGTTATCGCTGCCCACCTTCGTCACTCCACCGCCCTGCACTGTGCCACGATGAATGGTGACGCTTTCGCGGATGCGGTTGCGATCGCCAATTTCCACACGGGTCGGTTCGCCAGCATATTTAAGATCCTGGTTAACTTCACCGATGGAGGCAAACTGATAGATCTCGTTATCGCGACCAATTTTTGTATGGCCATTCACGACAACGTGAGACTTCAGTACGGTACCCTCACCAATTTCAACATGGGGTCCAACAATACAAAATGGGCCAATGTGAGCATTGGCACCAATGCTGGCGCCCTCTTCTACAATGGCGGTCGGGTGAATAAAGGCGGATTTATCAATCACGTATCAGGCCTCCCGGCTACGGGCACACATCATCGTTGCTTCGCACACAACTTTACCGTCGACCAGCGCAACCCCTTTAAAACGGGTCAGGCCACGGCGCGTTTTCTCGAAAGTCACTTCCATGATCATCTGATCGCCAGGCACGACAGGACGCTTAAAGCGTGCTTCATCAATACCCGCGAAATAATACAGTTCGCCTGGTTCCAGTTTTCCTACGCTTTTAAACGCGAGGATACCGGTAGCCTGTGCCATCGCTTCCAGAATCAATACGCCAGGGAAAATAGGTTTACCCGGGAAGTGGCCCTGAAAGAAAGGCTCGTTAACGGATACATTTTTCACTGCGCGCAGAAAACGACCTTCTTCAAAATCCAGCACGCGGTCAACCAGCAGAAACGGAAAACGGTGCGGCAGAAGTTCTAAAATCTCTTCAATATGCAGAGTATGAGTGTTAGTAGTCAAAATACTCTTCCTGTCAAAATATACTAAAAGGCAATAATAACACGGCCTGTCGCAATCGTATGAATGGGACAGGCCGAAAAGTCAGACATGCAAAAACGGTGCTTTAGTCTTGTTGATTAACCTTGCGCTCAATCGCTTTGAGGCGCTTGCTCATATCATCAATATTCATCACCAGTGCAGCTGTTTTACGCCATACCTTGTTGGGTTGTAGCGGAATGCCTGAGGAGTAGACGCCAGGTTCAGTGATAGGACGCATCACCATACCCATGCCAGTTACCGTAACTTTGTCGCATATTTCCATATGCCCATTGATCACGCTGGCACCGCCAATCATGCAATAACGGCCAATCTTCAGGCTACCCGCCATAATGACGCCACCGGCTACCGCCGTATTGTCGCCAATCACAACGTTATGCGCAATCTGGCACTGGTTATCAATGATAACACCATTACCGATCACAGTATCGTCCAGAGCACCACGGTCAATGGTGGTACAAGCTCCGATCTCGACGCGATCGCCGATAATCACGCGACCAAGCTGGGGGATCTTCACCCAGTTACCACGATCGTTCGCGTAACCAAATCCATCAGATCCAACGACGGTGCTGGACTGGATCAGGCAATTTTCACCGATCTGGATGTCGTGGTAAATCGTCACATTCGCCCACAAGCGTGAACCTGCACCGATTTTGGTATTTTTTCCGACGAAACAACCTGCACCGATAACCACGTTATCGCCCAGTTCTACGCCAGACTCAATGACCGCATTTGCGCCCACAGAGACATTATTACCCAGCTTCGCCGTTGCATCGATCACTGCACTGGGTGCAATGTTCTGTGCAGGCTGAGGCGTGGTATCTAAAATTTGCGCCATACGTGCATAGGTCAGATAGGGATTCTTCACTACCAGCGCCGCACTCTTAGCAAAAGGAAGATCGTCCTGCGTCATCACAACGGCAGACGCCTGGCATACGCCTAAGTGTTCACGGTATTTAGGATTCACCATGAACGTGATATTGCCAGTTTGCGCAGATTGCATGGACGCTACGCCGGTGATGACGATATCGCCATCACCGTGTAATTCTGCATCCAACTGCTCTGCTAAATCAGCCAGTCGAATTGAAGGCATTACTTATTTAACCTGTTTCAGTACGTCAGCGGTGATGTCTTTTACATCGCTGCTGTTGTATGCAACGGTGTTTGCGTCAACGACCAGATCAATGCTCTGGCTGCTGGCAACAGATTTCACAGCTGTCTGGATACGAGTAACCAGTTTGCCACGTTCTTCGTTGGAACGACGTGCACGATCCTGCTCGAAAGCCTGAGCTTTCTGAGAGAAAGTCTGGCGCTGAGCCATAACGTCTTTTTCCAGCTTGGTACGATCGCTACCCGCTTTCATTGATTGCAGACGCTGCATTTTAGATTGCAGATCGGATTCCATACGCTGCAGTTCGCTGGCACGGCCTTTGAACTCGTTTTCCAGCGTAGCAGAAACACCCGTCTTCTGTGCAACCTGTTGGAACAGGCTACCCATATTGACGATTGCAATTTTGTCAGCAGCCTGTGCGGACGTTGCCATCGCTAAACCGAGACCTGCAGCTAATAACCACTTTTTCACAATTAACTCCTTACCATCCCATTTGCACCCGAAGGTGCAGTTCTTTGCGTGGCCAGGCGATCCCATGCAAGATCGCCTAAAGTCATCGCTACACTACCACTACATTCCTTTGCGAAGAACAGTTACCAGGTTTTACCAATGTTAAACTGGAACTGTTCCGCTTTGTCTCCATCGTACTTCTTGAACGGCTGGGCGTAGGAGAAAACCAACGGCCCCAATGGGGACATCCATTGTAACGCGATACCCGCTGACATACGGATATTGCTCGGATCACTATAGTCCGGCACATCCGACGGCGCAGATGACGGATCCCAGTTAGTATCCCAAACGGTACCCATATCCCAGAAGAAGGAAGTACGGACCGAGTTAGCATACTTATCGCTGATAAACGGCGTCGGGGTAATAAATTCCAGGCTGGCGACAGCCATGGCGTTACCACCTACCGCATCATCTGATTTACAGCCTGAATCCTGAGTACATTCTTCGTTATCGCCGTCATTCCAGTCTGTGCTAGCACCCTTTTTATAGACCGCTTTCGGACCAATGGTGTTGGACTGGAAGCCACGCACGGTACTGGAACCACCGGCGTAGAAGTTCTCGTAGAACGGCATCTCTTTGCTGCCAATGCCATCCCCATAACCTACCTTGGTACGACCCAGAACAACCCACTTGTGGTCGTCATC
Source organism: Citrobacter sp. Cpo030 (assembly GCF_030333005.1). NCBI lineage: Bacteria > Pseudomonadati > Pseudomonadota > Gammaproteobacteria > Enterobacterales > Enterobacteriaceae > Citrobacter > Citrobacter sp. Cpo030. The sequence goes on from NZ_JAOWGT010000075.1 coordinate 148,560, forward strand.
GATCGGCATATAGGTCGCGGTATCCATCGACAGTTTGTAGTATTCGTTGTCAGAACCCGGAATGGTGACTTTACCGTTCAGGTTGACACGCGAACCGTCTGTCGGGAAATAACCACGGTCTAACTTGTTGTATGTCCAACCGTAGTTAAAGGTGAAATCATCAGCGGCAAAACTGCTGGTATCAGCGGATTGTCCCATCGACTCAAGATAACGATCCATTGCGATCTGCGGCTGCATATTGGACAGTTTGTTATGTACATAACCCAAGCCCGCGCGCAACGTGTTGTATTCGTTGACCGGGAAGCCCAGCGTCACGTCTGTACCATAACTTTTGTTGGTATAATCGGACAGGTCTGCATCATCCGCTTCAAAGTCGTTATAGAAGACGCGGCCACCAAGGCTCACACCATCAACGGTGAAGTACGGGTTAGTGACAGACAACTCAGTATAGGTCTGGTAATCGTTTTTGGTGCCGTTAATCCCGACAGAATAACCGGTACCTAACCAGTTATCCTGCTGAACGCCAGCCTGGAAGCTCACGCCGCTCTCGGTACCGTAACCGACGCCGAAGTTAAAGCTACCGGTGTTACGCTCTTTAACCTTGTAGACTACATCAACCTGATCCGGGCGGCCCGGAACACGCTGAGTATCAGTATCAACGGTTTCAAAGTAACCCAGACGGTTCAGACGCTCTTTACCCTGGTCGACAAGATCGCTGCCCAACCATGCGCCTTCCATCTGACGCATTTCGCGACGCAGAACGGAGTCTTTAGAAGTGTCGTTACCTTCAAAACGGATCTTACGCACATAGAAACGGTTACCCGCATCCACGTTTACACGCAATTTAACGGTTTTGTCAGCGTCGTTGATTTCAGGCTGCGACTGAACGCGCGGATAGGCATAGCCATAGCGACCCAGAAGCTTCTTGATGTCATCTTCCATTTTGGTCACTTTGGTGCCGTTATAGAGTTCACCTGGCTCGATCTTCGTCAGGGTCTCAATTTCGGCGGAGTGCCCGGCCAGGTTACCGCTCACCTGAACCCCAGAAAGCTTGTACTGCTCGCCTTCAGTGATGTTAACGGTGATGTAGATGCCTTTTTTATCCGGCGTCAGGCTGACCTGAGTGGAATCAATATTGAAGCGAGCATAACCGCGATCCAGATAGTAGCTGCGCAGGGTTTCAAGATCGCCCGCCAGCTTCTGTTTCTGGTATTTACGATCGCCTACCACGTTCCACCACGGCACTTCGTCACGCAACTGGAAGTGAGAGATAAGTTCGTCAGTTGAGAAGGCATGGTTGCCGACGATATTGATCTGTTGGATCTTCGCCGAAACACCTTCCTGGAAGACCAGCTTGAGGTCAACACGGTTACGCGGCAACGGCGTCACCACCGCTTTCACACTGGCGCTGTACTTACCGACGCTATAGTAGAAATCTTCCAGGCCCTTTTCGATATCGGCAAGCGTTGTGCGATCCAGAGACTCGCCAACACGCACGCCAGACGCCTCGAGGTTTTGCTTCAGCATGTCATCTTTCACCGATTTGTTACCGGAGAAAGTGATGCTGGCAATCGTCGGACGTTCTTTTACCTGAACCAGAAGGGTATCACCATCGCGCAGGACGCGGACATCCTCAAAGTTACCGGTGGCGAACAGAGCACGAATGGTATTACTGATGTCTTCATCATTAACCGTGTCGCCTGTGCGCACCGGCATACTGAGGAGAGCCGCACCAACGGCGACTCGCTGTAGGCCTTCGAAATGAATGTCCTTCACTACGAACCCTTCAGCACCGTATACGGTGGCGCTGCTAAACAGCAGCGACGCTATGAGCAACTTTTTCATCGCCATCGTTATTATGCGTTCTTCCTAACACTCTCTTACAACCGAGAGAAATCATTGAAAAGTGCAAGCCCCATTAACAACACCAGCAAGATAGAGCCAATGCGATAACTAAAGTCTTGAACCCGCTCGGATACCGGACCGCCCTTCAGCTTTTCAATCGCCAGGAACAGCAGATGCCCCCCGTCAAGAACGGGCAACGGAAACAGGTTGATTATCCCTAAGTTCACGCTGATAAGCGCAAGGAACATCAGGTAATAAATAATCCCGAACTCCGCTGACATCCCAGCCCCCTGGGCGATAGAAATCGGCCCACTGAGGTTGTTCAGTTTTACATCACCGGTAATCAATTTTCCCAGCATACTGACCGTCAGCTTCATCAACTGCCACGTTTTATCCGAGGCTTCGAGGATGGCGCTGAATGGCCCATACTGGCGTACAGTCTTATACTCATCAGGCAGAGGAATAACTTTAGGCACCACGCCCGCAAAACCTTCTGCCTTCCCGTTAACCTGTTTTGAATCTGGGGTTAACGTTAAAGACAAGGAACTTCCTTGCCTTTCAATATCTAGCGCTAACGGCGTATCCGGATTATCGCGCACCAGAGTCACGAACGTCATCCATTGCGTCAGTGACTGACCATTGACTTTAACGATCCTGTCGCCAGCTTGCAAACCTGCCTTACTTGCAGCGGAATTAACCTGCACTTCTGACAGTACCGGTTCAATCTGCGGACCACGCGGACGCATGCCCAAACTAGAGACAGGATCCTCTTTGTCTGGCTCAAATGCCCAATGGCGTAAATCCAGCGTTTTGTCCTGCCGCTGGTTGCTGCCAAACTGCGCCACGCTGAGGGTTGTATGCTCATCGCCGATTTTGGATACCAGTTGCAATCGCACTGCATCCCAATCAGGGGTTTCGATGCCATCAACCGCTTTTAGTTCCGTACCCGGCTGAATTTGCGCCTGTGCAGCAATCGAGTTGGGTGTTATTTCACCAACAACAGGACGAACGCCAGGGACACCAATGATAAACACCAGCCAATAAGCAAAAATAGCAAAAAGGAAGTTTGCAATCGGACCCGCGGCGATAATAGCAGCACGTTGTCCAACCGTTTTATTGTTGAAGGCGTAATGGCGCAATTCCGGTGCGACCGGTTCAGCGCGCTCATCCAGCATTTTGACGTAACCGCCGAGGGGAATCATGGCGATGACGTATTCCGTACCTGATTTATCGGTACGCCGCCAAAGCGCTTTTCCAAAGCCAATGGAAAAGCGTTCGACGCGGACTCCGCAGCGCCGCGCAACCCAGAAATGACCAAATTCATGCACGGTGATAAGCACACCAAGTGCGATGATGAACGCAGCCAAATTCCAGAGAATACTCAGCATAAGACCATCCGTTAGAGCGTCCTGAACACCAGTAACAACAGGCAGGCAAAGACCGGTACCGCAGCCGTCAGGCTATCAATACGATCCAGAATACCGCCGTGTCCTGGAATTAAGTGACCACTGTCCTTAATACCTGCTTCACGCTTAAACATACTCTCGGTCAGGTCACCCAGCACGGAGGCCAGGGCTGCAACGATGGAGCAAATGAGCAAGGTGACAGGCGCAACTTCAAGATTCGCCCACATGCCATAACCCCATGAGATCACGGCCGCAGTGGCGAGTCCGCCAATAAAACCCTGCCAGGTTTTACCAGGAGAAACCTTCGGTGCCAGCTTATGTTTGCCAAAAAGCTTACCAAACATATACGCACCAGAGTCTGCTCCCCAAACGAGGATCATGACATATAGCAGCCATAGCGCGCCACTATAATGATTCTCATCATAGTGCCATGCACGTAGCGCCAGCATTCCCCAAAAGAACGGGACAATGGTTAACACGCCGAAAATTATGCGTAATGTTTTGGAATTACGCCAGACCGACGCAGACCCTGGGTAAAACAATACCAGTAATAGCGCTACGACCCACCAGCCCAGCGACGCCCACAGCGATACTTCAACCAGCGGTTGATGGATATCGCGATGGTATTCTGGCAGCAAAAATAGCATCAGTGCCAGCAATAGCCCGCACAAAACCGCCAGCCAGACTCGCTGCGTACGCGTGGTAAAACCGCTTAACTGTCCCCATTCCCAGGCGGCCAACATACAGACGACCAACGTAACAATGGCGAACCCCACCGGCGGCAGCAAAAACAGCGCCGCGATGACAACGGGTATTAAAACAAAAGCAGAAATCAGGCGATACTTCAGCAAAAGCGACCCCCATCAGGCTTTTTCATCACCGGGTTCGGTGCCGCCGAAACGACGCTCACGATTAGCAAAGGCATGCAGCGCACCTTCAAAGTCTTGTTCATCGAAATCGGGCCAGAGAACATCGGTAAAGTAAAGTTCGGCGTAGGCAATTTGCCACAACAGAAAATTACTAATTCGGTGCTCTCCCCCAGTCCTTATCACTAAATCCACAGGAGCCAGCTCATGCATACAAATTTGCTGCCCAAGCATCTCTTCATCGATTTGCTCAGGATGCAGCACACCGTCCTGCACCTGTTGTGCCAGTTGCCTGACTCCCTGGACAATATCCCACCGTCCACCGTAATTCGCTGCAATATTCAGCGTCAACCCGGTATTCTGGGCGGTAATCGCTTCTGATTTGCGAATCCGTTCTTGCAAACGTGAGTTAAATCGACTGATATCCCCGATAATACGCAGGCGTACGTTATGGCGATGCAGGTTTTTCACTTCGCTATCAAGTGCCCACACAAACAGTTCCATTAACGCGCTCACTTCCTGCGCAGGTCGGTTCCAGTTCTCACTGCTAAAGGCATACAGCGTTAACGCATCAATACCGTTATTTGCAGCAAAAGAGACAGCCCGGCGGACGGATTTTGCTCCAGCCTTATGCCCAAAGGCGCGAATCTTCCCTTGCTTTTTCGCCCAGCGGCCATTGCCATCCATGATAATTGCGACATGGCGACAACCATGTGCTGGCAAATTTTCGCTTAATGGTTTAGTTGCAGACAACATAACGCGTTATTAGTCCCTGAAAGGATTTACGGTACTCAGGAATACTGAAGCCTATCCACAAAAAAGCCGTGTCAAACCACGGCTTACCCGACCGAAAAAAAGCAAATACCCGCGATCGGGTGGCGCAGACTATATCACTGAAGCCCAACGCTAACAAATAGCACGATTCTCCGTAGAGGGATTATCATCAGCTTGAGATTCGCATCACTTCTTTTCTGGCGACTTCCCGCGCGATGGCATCGACCTTCAACACGTCGTCAACGCTCTGTGGTTCCTGCAAATCCATCTTATCCAGTACGGATAAATTGAGATCGGCAATATCGGTAAATCGGATCTGCTGCGCCAGGAATGCGGCAACGGTAATTTCATTCGCGGCATTGAGTGCGGTCGTCGCCGCCTGACCTTGCTCAAACGCGTCCATCGCCAGTTTCAGGCACGGATAACGCTGGTAGTCAGGTGCGGAAAACGTCAACGCACTGAGTTTGCAAAAGTCGACAGGCTTAACACCAGACGTCACACGTTCTGGCCATGCCATCGTATGGGCAATAGGTGTACGCATATCAGGTTCACCCAACTGCGCCAGAACACTACCATCCTGATAACGGACCATCGAATGAATAACCGACTGCGGGTGGATCAGCACTTCCATCTGGCTTGCACTGGCATTAAATAACCAACGCGCTTCAATGTATTCCAGACCTTTGTTCATCATGGTGGCGGAATCGACAGAAATTTTTCGTCCCATCGACCAATTCGGATGACGACATGCCTGATCGGGGGTCATAGAGACCAGATCGCGCAATGGCGTTTCACGGAATGGGCCACCAGACCCGGTAAGCAGAACTGACATGACGCCGTTTTGCTCAAGGTCAGCGTATCCCAGATTGTGTTGGATAGGTTGCGGTAAACTCTGAAAAATCGCGTTATGCTCGCTATCTACCGGCAAAAGCTGCGCTTTGTGGCGTTTCACGTCGTCCATAAACAGACGACCGCAGGTCACCAGCGATTCTTTATTCGCCAGCAAAATGCTTTTACTCGCACGAATTGCCGCCAGCGTCGGCAGCAAACCCGCTGCGCCGACAATCGCCGCCATGACCTGCTCAACATCATCCAGCGCAGCCATATCACAGGCAGCCTGCTGCCCGCTCATCACCTCGGTACGGCTACCCTGTGCCAAAAGAGCAGCTTTTACCTGTGCCGCGCTTTTTTCATCATCCATTACCGCATAGCGAGGCGCAAACTCCAGGCATTGCTCTACCATACGGGCAACATTTTTACCCGCCACCAACGCAGCAACACGAAATTTTTCCGGGTTATGGCGTACTACATCCAGCGTACTGCAACCAATGGAACCGGTTGATCCCAGGATGGTTAATTGCTTCATCGGACATCCAGAAGAATTTTACTCGTCATACTTCAAGTTGCATGTACGTTGGCTTTACTCGGCCTTTGGCGTCACCGCCTTCCTGCAACTTGAAATATTTAGAGTATGTAGACAGAAAAAAGCAAAACGCCGCCATCCAGCCTTCTCAGGCCTTCTAAGCGGCGTTTTTAGCGTACAGGCGAATCAGAACTGCATCAGTTCTGCTTCTTTCTCTGCCAGCGCCGCATCAACTTTCTTGATTGCTGCATCAGTCAGTTTCTGTACGTCGTCCTGAGAACGGCGATCATCATCTTCGCTGATCTCTTTTTCTTTCAACAACGCTTTCACTTTGTCGTTTGCATCACGGCGTACGTTACGTACCGCAACACGCGCGCCTTCAGCTTCACCACGTACGATCTTGGTCAGATCTTTACGACGTTCTTCGGTCAGCGGCGGCAGCGGAACGCGGATGTCAGAGCCCGCAGAGCTTGGATTCAGACCGAGGTCGGAAGCCATGATTGCTTTCTCAACGGCTGGACCCATAGAACGGTCAAATACGTTGATTTTCAGGGTACGGGAATCTTCAACCGTTACGCTTGCCAGCTGGCGCAGCGGAGTCGGCGTGCCGTAATATTCCACGACAATACCATCCAGCAGGCTAGGAGAAGCACGACCCGTGCGAATTTTGCTGATTTGGTTTTTGAACGCTTCGACGCATTTGTCCATGCGTACTTCAGCATCTTTTCTGATATCGTTGATCACGTTACGAATCCTTGAAAGCTTGTTTCAGTCAGACCATACCCGCCACGCAAGATGTGACAAGTATAGTCTTGATTAATTTTGAGGGACGTATCCCGCGACATTAAAGCGGAATATTACCTGCATTTAGCCGCAACGGGAATTATTCCGTGATTAACGTGCCTTCTTTTTCACCCATAACAACACGGCGCAGTGCACCTGGTTTGTTCATGTTAAAGACACGAATCGGTAATTTGTGGTCACGAGCCAGCGTGAACGCGGCAAGATCCATTACTTTCAGCTCTTTATCCAGTACTTCAGTGTAGGTCAACTGTTCGTACATAGTCGCCGTTGGATCTTTAGCCGGGTCGGCAGTAAATACGCCATCGACTTTGGTGGCTTTCAGAACCACATCCGCTTCAATTTCAATACCGCGCAGGCAGGCTGCAGAATCGGTGGTGAAGAACGGATTGCCGGTACCCGCAGACAAAATAACAACGCGGTTGTTACGCAGCAGGCTGATAGCTTCTGCCCAACTGTAGTTATCACACACGCCGTTCAGAGGAATTGCGGACATCAAGCGAGCGTTCACATAGGCGCGGTGAAGCGCATCGCGCATCGCCAGACCGTTCATTACGGTGGCTAACATGCCCATGTGGTCGCCCACAACGCGGTTCATCCCCGCTTTCGCCAGACCAGCGCCACGGAACAGGTTACCACCACCAATCACTACGCCAACCTGAATACCCAGCTCAACCAGCTCTTTGATTTCCTGAGCCATGCGGTCGAGGATGCTTGCATCAATACCGAAGCCTTCTGAACCTTGCAGAGCTTCGCCACTTAACTTAAGCAGAATACGTTTGTAGACGGGTTTTGCATTGGTAGCCATGTTTCTTTCCTGAGACTGTCAACGAATGAGATGAGTTAATTCCGGCGACATTGTATGTCGCTTTTCAGCATGACCACTATAGCGGTTCGCTGAATTTACAAGCCAGACACAAAAAGAAGCCGCCCTCAGGCGGCTCCTTTAAAAATTAAGACTGCTTGGACATCGCAGCAACTTCTGCTGCAAAGTCAGTCTCAACTTTCTCGATGCCTTCACCCACTTCAAAGCGGATGAAACCCGTTACGTCAGCGTTATGCTCTTTCAGCAGCTGACCAACAGATTTGCTCGGTTCCATGACGAAAGGCTGACCGGTCAGAGAAACTTCGCCGGTGAATTTCTTCATGCGGCCTTCAACCATTTTCTCTGCGATTTCTTTCGGCTTGCCAGACTGCATAGCGATGTCCAGCTGAACCTGGTATTCTTTTTCTACCACTTCAGCGGAAACGTCTTCCGGCTTAACAAATTCTGGTTTGCTTGCAGCAACGTGCATTGCCAGCTGTTTAACCAGTTCTTCGTCAGCGCCAGTTGCAGCAACCAGAACACCGATACGAGCACCATGCTGGTAGTTACCCAGAACTTCGCCTTCCAGGGAAGCAACGCGACGGATGTTGATGTTCTCACCGATTTTAGCAACCAGAGCAACACGTTCTTCTTCGAACTGTGCTTTCAGAACTTCAACGTCAGTGATTTTGCCAGCAACGGCAGCGTCCAGTACTTTGTCAGCAAATGCCTGGAAACCAGCATCTTTAGCAACGAAGTCAGTCTGGCAGTTAACTTCCAGAATGAAAGCGATGTTGCCGTCGATTTTGGTTTTGATTACGCCGTCAGCAGCAACGTTGCCTGCTTTTTTCGCCGCTTTGATTGCACCGGACTTACGCATGTTTTCGATTGCCAGCTCGATGTCGCCATTAGCTTCAGTCAGTGCTTTTTTGCAATCCATCATGCCTGCGCCAGTACGCTCACGCAGCTCTTTTACCAGGGATGCGGTAATTTCAGCCATTCTAAAATCCTCGGAAGATTTGATCTGCCCGGCATGAAACCGCACAGATTTAAAAGTGAAAAAGGGGGCCATATACAGGCCCCCTAACCAAACGTGATACTACCTGGTCTATAAGGGCTCTAACGAGCGTGCCTTATTATTCAGCTTCTACGAAGCTTTCTTCCGCCTGGGAAGCCAGATCCTGAGAACGGCCTTCACGAACGGTAGTAGCTACAGCGCCCAGGTACAGGGTCACAGCACGGATTGCGTCGTCGTTACCCGGGATAACGAAGTCAACACCGTCCGGATCAGAGTTGGTATCAACGATAGCAAATACTGGGATACCCAGGTTGTTTGCTTCTTTGATAGCAATGTGCTCGTGGTCAGCATCGATTACGAACAGAGCGTCCGGCAGACCGCCCATGTCTTTGATACCGCCCAGGCTGTTTTCCAGTTTCTCAAGCTCACGAGTACGCATCAGCGCTTCTTTCTTGGTCAGCTTTTCGAAAGTACCGTCCTGAGACTGAGTTTCCAGATCTTTCAGACGTTTGATGGACTGACGAACGGTTTTCCAGTTAGTCAGCATACCGCCCAGCCAGCGATGGTTCACGAAGAACTGGTCGCAGCTGTTAGCAGCTTCTTTCACCGCTTCGCTTGCAGCGCGTTTAGTACCAACGAAAAGGATTTTACCTTTACGAGCAGAGATCTTGTTCAGTTCAGCCAGAGCTTCGTTGAACATCGGTACAGTTTTCTCAAGGTTGATGATATGAACTTTGTTACGCGCACCGAAGATGAACGGCTTCATTTTCGGGTTCCAGTAACGGGTCTGGTGACCGAAGTGAACACCAGCCTTGAGCATGTCGCGCATGGAAACAGTTGCCATGATTAAAACCTCTATATATAAAAGTTGGGGTTAAGCCTCCACGCATCCCATATTACCGACCCCAAAGGGCACCCCGGAATATGTGCCGATACGTGTGTGTTGTTACACAAAGTGAGATTTGTCGCTCCCGTCCATCGTGTGTAGTCTTCGAATGGATCGGAAGTCCGGCGCGCTTTATACCACAAATACGCCACCGACACCAATAATTGTTGGCGGTCTGTGCTGAATGAACGATGAATTTCGTGTTACAGGAAGGCGGCAAAATTTTGAATCCCCGGGAGCTTACAACCAGTAAGTGACTGGGGTGAAAAAATGTAGCCAACGCATTTGTGGCACGAAAGGCGAAGTTCAGAATGATTCTCAATTTGGCAGGGTACACCCCAGACTGATACCATTGACAGCACTTACACAATTATTGTCGAAATAATCGACACTGATGGACAGAATTTATGGCTATCTCAATCAAGACCCCTGAAGAAATCGAAAAAATGCGCGTCGCTGGCCGCCTGGCCGCTGATGTACTGGAAATGATCGCGCCGTTTGTTAAACCGGGCGTCAGCACCGGCGAGCTGGATCGCCTCTGTAATGACTATATCGTGAATGAGCAGCAGGCCATTTCCGCCTGCCTGGGCTATCACGGCTATCCGAAATCCGTATGTATCTCTATTAATGAAGTGGTGTGCCACGGGATCCCGGACGACGCCAAGCTCCTGAAAGACGGCGATATCGTCAACATCGACGTTACCGTGATTAAAGATGAGTACCACGGTGACACCTCGAAAATGTTCATCGTCGGCAAACCAACTATTCTGGGCGAGCGTCTGTGCCGCGTCACGCAGGAAAGCCTGTATCTGGCACTGCGGATGGTGAAACCGGGTATTCGCCTGCGCACGCTGGGCGCTGCAATTCAGAAATACGCGGAAGGTGAAGGTTTCTCTGTCGTTCGTGAATACTGCGGTCACGGTATCGGTCGCGGCTTCCATGAAGAGCCGCAGGTTCTGCACTACGATGCAGACGACGGCGGTGTGGTACTGCAGCCGGGTATGACCTTCACCGTAGAACCGATGCTGAATGCCGGTGATTACCGTATCCGTACCATGAAAGACGGCTGGACGGTGAAAACCAAAGACCGGAGCTTGTCTGCACAGTACGAGCATACTATTGTAGTGACGGAAAACGGCTGTGAAATTCTGACGTTACGCAAGGATGACACCATCCCGGCGATCATCACACACGGCGAATAATGTTTTGCCTGATGGCGCTGTCGCTTATCAGGCCTACAAATAGCACTCTCCCGTAGGCCGGATAAGCGTAAGCGTCATCCGGCTTTTTAATGGGTGGCGCATAATGAATACTCTTCCTGAACAGCACGCAAATACTGCCCTCCCCACCCTGCCAGGCCAGCCACAAAACCCAGGGACATGGCCACAACACGACCTCAACTGCTCCGGCATTAAAGCGCATATCGACACCTTCCAGAGCTGGTTAGGCGAAGCGTTTGACAGTGGAATTTCTGCAGAACAGCTCATTGAGGCCCGCACCGAATTTATTGACCAGCTGCTTCAGCGTCTGTGGATTGAAGCCGGTTTCGGTCAGATTGCCGATCTGGCACTGGTTGCCGTTGGCGGCTACGGGCGCGGCGAATTGCATCCGCTTTCCGATATTGACCTGCTGATCCTGAGTCGTAAAAAGCTGCCTGATGCGCAGGCCGAGAAAGTCGGTGAGCTGTTAACGCTGCTATGGGACGTGAGGCTGGAGGTTGGACATAGCGTGCGTACGCTGGAAGAGTGTCTGCTGGAAGGATTATCAGATTTAACCGTCGCCACCAACCTGATAGAAACACGCCTGCTGATTGGCGATGTGGCGCTGTTTCTTGAGCTGCAAAAGCATATTTTTAGCGAAGGTTTCTGGCCATCCGATAAGTTTTACGCCGCCAAAGTGGAAGAGCAAAATCAGCGCCACCAGCGTTATCACGGCACCAGCTACAACCTGGAGCCGGATATCAAAAGCAGTCCCGGCGGCCTGCGCGATATCCATACCCTGCAGTGGGTGGCCCGTCGCCATTTTGGCGCCACCTCACTGGACGAAATGGTCGGTTTCGGCTTTTTGACGCTGGCAGAACGTGCCGAGCTCAATGAATGTTTGCATATCCTGTGGCGGATTCGCTTCGCCCTGCATCTGGTCGTTAGTCGTTACGACAACCGCCTGCTGTTTGACCGCCAGCTCAGCGTGGCGCAACGGCTTAACTACGGCGGCGAAGGCAACGAACCTATCGAGCGGATGATGAAAGACTATTTCCGCGTCACCCGACGGGTCAGCGAACTGAATCACATGCTGTTGCAACTGTTCGACGAGGCGATCCTCGCCATGCCCGCCGATGAAAAACCTCGCCCGATTGATGACGACTTCCAACTGCGCGGCACGTTGATCGATCTGCGCAACGACGATCTGTTTATCCGCAAACCCGAAGCGATACTGCGGATGTTTTACATCATGGTGCGTAACAGCGCGATCAGCGGGATTTACTCCACCACGTTGCGCCATCTGCGTCATGCCCGCCGTCATTTAACCCAACCGCTGTGCTACATCCCGGAAGCGCGATCGCTGTTTCTCAGTATGTTACGCCATCCGGGCGCGGTGAGCCGCGGTCTGCTGCCGATGCATCGCCACAGCGTGTTGTGGGCCTATATGCCGCAATGGTCGCATATTGTCGGCCAAATGCAGTTTGACCTGTTTCATGCCTATACGGTGGATGAACACACCATCCGCGTAATGCTCAAGCTGGAAAGTTTTGCCAACGAAGAGACCCGTCAGCGCCATCCGCTGTGTGTGGACCTATGGCCGCGTCTGCGACAGCCGGAGTTGATTCTGATTGCCGCGCTGTTCCACGATATCGCCAAAGGCCGCGGCGGCGATCACTCGGTGCTCGGCGCTCAGGACGTGCTCAAGTTCGCCGAACTGCACGGCCTGAATTCCCGCGAAACGCAGCTGATCGTGTGGCTGGTGCGCCAGCATTTGCTGATGTCGGTGACCGCTCAGCGCCGCGATATTCAGGATCCCGAAGTGATCAAGCAATTCGCCGAAGAGGTACAAACGGAACACCGTCTGCGCTTTTTGGTGTGTCTGACCGTCGCGGATATTTGCGCCACCAACGAAACACTGTGGAATAGCTGGAAGCAAAGCCTGCTACGCGAGCTGTACTTCGCAACGGAAAAACAACTGCGTCGTGGCATGCAAAATACGCCGGATATGCGTGAGCGTGTACGCCATCATCAGCTTCAGGCGCTGGCGCTACTGCGAATGGACAACATTGATGAAGAAGCGTTGCACCACATCTGGTCACGCTGTCGCGCCAACTACTTCGTGCGTCACAGCCCAAATCAGCTGGCCTGGCATGCGCGCCATCTGCTGCAACACGATCTCAGCAAGCCGCTGATCCTGCTCAGCCCACAGGCCACGCGCGGCGGGACAGAAATTTTCATCTGGAGCCCTGACCGTCCTTACCTGTTTGCCGCCGTCTGCGCTGAACTGGACAGGCGTAATCTTAGCGTCCACGATGCGCAGATTTTCACTACCCGCGATGGGATGGCGATGGATACGTTCATCGTACTGGAACCGGACGGCAGCCCGCTGTCTTCAGACCGACATGAAGCGATCCGTTTTGGACTGGAACAGGCCATCACGCAGCGCAGTTGGCAGCCACCGCAACCGCGTCGCCAGCCGGCAAAATTACGCCACTTTACCGTCGATACTGAGGTCACCTTTTTGCCGACCCATACCGACCGAAAATCATTCCTGGAGCTTATCGCTCTCGACCAGCCCGGCCTGCTGGCGCGGGTCGGGCAGATTTTTGCCGATCTGGGAATTTCGCTGCATGGAGCCCGAATTACAACCATTGGCGAGCGAGTAGAAGATTTATTCATAATCGCCACCGCCGACCGGCGCGCCCTTAATAATGAGCTGCAGCAGGAAGTGCATCAACGGTTGACAGAGGCCCTCAATCCAAACGATAAAGGGTGATGTTTTTATTTATTATGGAAAGAGTTTAACAATGCAGCAGTTACAGAACGTTATTGAGTCCGCTTTCGAGCGCCGTGCCGACATTACTCCGGCAAATGTAGATACCGTAACCCGCGAAGCGGTGAATCAGGTTATTTCTTTACTGGATTCCGGTGCACTGCGCGTCGCAGAGAAGATTGAGGGTCAGTGGGTCACGCATCAGTGGCTGAAAAAGGCGGTCCTGCTCTCTTTCCGTATTAACGATAATCAGGTCATCGAAGGTGCGGAAAGCCGTTACTTCGATAAAGTACCGATGAAATTCGCCAACTATGACGAAGCGCGCTTCCAGAAGGAAGGTTTCCGTGTGGTTCCGCCTGCGGCCGTGCGTCAGGGTGCGTTTATCGCCCGTAACACCGTGCTGATGCCATCTTACGTAAACATCGGCGCTTATGTTGATGAAGGTACGATGGTTGATACCTGGGCGACAGTCGGTTCCTGCGCGCAAATCGGTAAAAACGTACACCTGTCCGGCGGCGTTGGCATCGGCGGCGTACTGGAGCCGTTACAGGCTAACCCGACCATCATCGAAGACAACTGCTTCATCGGCGCACGTTCTGAAGTGGTTGAAGGCGTAATCGTCGAAGAAGGCTCTGTTATTTCTATGGGCGTGTACATCGGTCAGAGCACCCGTATTTACGATCGTGAAACTGGCGAAGTGCATTATGGTCGCGTTCCGGCAGGCTCCGTGGTCGTCTCCGGCAACCTGCCGTCAAAAGATGGCAAATACAGCCTGTACTGCGCGGTGATTGTGAAGAAAGTCGATGCCAAAACGCGTGGCAAAGTGGGAATCAACGAGCTGTTACGCACCATCGACTAACAGCGATTTGAAAAAGCGGGCTTAGCCCGCTTTTTTTACATCTGCGAGTGGCATAAACAAGGCTTTTCGTTAATTATTCAATGGTTATAGTGAGCTTAAGGGTACCGCTATGTATGACAATCTGAAAAGTCTGGGCATTACTAATCCTGAAGAGATCGATCGTTACAGCCTGCGGCAAGAAGCCAACAACGATATCCTGAAAATATATTTCCAGAAGGATAAAGGCGAGTTTTTTGCCAAGAGCGTGAAGTTCAAATATCCCCGTCAGCGCAAAACGGTGGTTGCCGATGGCGTCGGCCAGGGTTACAAAGAAGTGCAGGAGATCAGTCCCAACCTGCGCTATGTGATCGACGAACTGGATCAGATCTGCCAGCGCGATCGCAGCGAAGTCGATCTTAAACGCAAGATCCTTGATGATTTACGTCATCTTGAAAGCGTTGTGACCAACAAGATCAGCGAAATTGAAGCCGATCTCGAAAAACTGACGCGTAAATAAGCCGTTTGTTGCCGGATGGCGGCGTCTTACGCCTTATCCGGCCTACAGGTATATCCTCGTAGGCCTGATAAGCTAGCGCCATCAGGCAATTAATCAATGCTGTTCATCCAGTTGTAACGCCACATACAGCAGCAGTCGGTCGTCAAAGTTTCCCAGATCCAGCCCGGTCAGTTCTGAAATACGATTCAGGCGATATTCCAGCGTATTGCGGTGAATAAACAGTGCCTTTGAGGTGGCCAGCGGCTGGACATTATGACGAAACCATGCCGCCAATGTCCGACGCAGCAACCCGTTGTTATCCATCGCCTTCAGCCTCACCAAAGGACGCGCCAGCTCATTGGCCTGCCAGCCACCGCGCAGGCTGTCCAGCAGCACTGGCAGCATCAAATCCTGATAGAAATAGCTACGGCTTTCCGGCATCCGCTGTTTACCGACCATCATGGTAGTGCGCGCCGTACGATACGAACGGGCAATGCTACCGGGCCCGGTAAAATAGTTGCCCAGCGATACGCGAAACCGCAGCTGTCCGTTCTCTTTCATACGGGCAATAAGCTGCTCAACGCGCTTACGATGATCTTCAGCGTCCCAGCGGCCAAACTGATTGAGCGCCGGTTTCAGCACCACCATCTCAGTCAGAGAAACAATCGCAATCAGATTATTACGTTCGGGCGTAGTCAACGCATTCTGCAATTGCTGTAGCTCCGCCATTGCACTGTCGACGCCAAGCTGGCCACTATCGACCTCCAATACCGCCACCACGCGCGGCTGGTTCAAATCAATGCCT
The DNA here is from genome assembly GCF_030333005.1 of Citrobacter sp. Cpo030. Classification (NCBI taxonomy): domain Bacteria; kingdom Pseudomonadati; phylum Pseudomonadota; class Gammaproteobacteria; order Enterobacterales; family Enterobacteriaceae; genus Citrobacter; species Citrobacter sp. Cpo030. The sequence continues at coordinate 164,438 of NZ_JAOWGT010000075.1, forward strand.
AAACGCTGAGCCCATTCCACCAGCGCTGGCGTATTCTCTTCCGCCTGAATCAGGTTCATCACCAGCTCTTCACGCAGACGGCTATCCTGCGCTAACAGATGCATCAAGCGCGACTGTTCCAGCATCATCTCGGCGGTCATGCACACTAACTCGCCGTATTTGCGCAGATGTTCCGGCTCGCCGGTAAGGCCGATAACGCCAACGATTTCGCCTTCCAGACGCAGCGGCAGGTTTATCCCCTGTCGTACACCGTGCAAGTGACGTGCAACCGCATCGTCGATATCGACCACCCGCCCTTGCGAAAGCACCAGCAGTGCGCCTTCGTGCAATTCACCAATACGTTCGCGATCGCCGCTGCCGATTATCCGCCCACGGGCATCCATTACGTTGATATTGGTATCAATGATGCGCATGGTACGCGCCACGATATCCTGCGCCATTTTGGTATCAAGATGCCAACCAGCCATAAAACCCTCCTGTGAGCAGAGCTCAAGCATAGGGAAGATAATAAGCGGCGACATTGTGCAAATGCACAAAGCGAAAGGGAGAAGTATGGAGTTGTGGGAAGTATCACAAAAAGAAACCCCTTCCTGTGCAGGAAGGGGTTCAGGGAGATTACTGCATCAACAGATAGATGGAGCTGTCACCGCGCTGAATGTTCAGCGCCAGCACAGCCGGTTTGCTGTCGAGGATTTTGCGCAGTTCAGCGATGTTTTTCACCGGTTGCTGGTTCGCGCCGATAATCACATCCCCTTTCTTCAGGCCAATCTGTGCAGCCGGAGAATTCGGTTTCACGTCGCTTACCACGACACCTTTGTCCTGGCCTTTGTTGCTCATATCGGCACCTTCGATGCCTTTAAAGATAGAGCTGGAGTCAACCTGAGTCTGGCTGCTCTGCTGCAATTCCAGGTTCACGGTGACCGGCTTACCGTCACGCAGCAGACCCAGGGTGATTTTGCTGCCAACCGGCATCGTACCGACCTGCGCACGCAGGGCGGCGAAGCTGCTGATCGGTTTGCCATTCAGGGAGGTAATCACATCCCCAGCTTTAATCCCCGCTTTCGCTGCGGAAGAGTTCGGCATCACCTGGCTGACGAATGCGCCACGCTGGGCGTCAACTTTCATCGCTTTCGCCAGCTCAGAGCTCAGCTCGGTACCCATAATGCCCAGCTCACCGCGTTTAACCTGGCCAAACTCAACCATCTGCGAGGTCAGGTTTTTCACCATGTTGCTTGGGATCGCAAAACCGATACCGATGTTACCGCCGTCCGGCGCGAGGATCGCGGTGTTAATACCGATCAGCTCACCGTTCAGGTTGACCAGCGCACCACCGGAGTTACCCCGGTTGATCGCAGCATCCGTCTGAATAAAGTTTTCATAGTTCTCCGCATTCAGGCCACTACGTCCCAGCGCAGAAACAATACCGGAAGTCACCGTTTCACCGAGGCCAAACGGGTTACCAATTGCCACGGTGTAATCACCCACGCGCAGCGCGTCGGAATCTGCCAGCTTAATCGCCGTCAGGTTTTTCGGATCCTGAATTTGGATCAGCGCGATATCGGAGCGCGGATCTTTACCCACGATCTTCGCATCAAATTTACGACCATCGCTCAACTGAACTTTGATCACCGTGGCGTTATCCACCACGTGATTGTTGGTCACGACATACCCTTTCGCAGCATCAATAATTACGCCGGAACCGAGCGCCATAAATTTCTGCTGCTGGCCGCCGCCGTTGCCAGCGCCCGGTGCGCCGCCCTGGCAGAACGGTGAACTCTGGAACGGAGAACCGTCCTGGCAGAACGGTGAATTATCACCGAAGAACTGCTGGAAATTACGCGGCATGCGCGGCGTATTTACCGTCGTGCTCCCCTCGACGTTAATACTTACCACCGATGGCATCACTTTTTCGAGCATCGGGGCCAGGCTTGGCATCTGTTGGGCGGTCATTGCTGAAGACGACGTCTCAGCCGCTGTAGCAGACAGGGGGGACAACGCCAAACCTAAACTCAGAGCCAGTGCACTCATTGCTAATGTGGTTTTTTTCATGTGTTTCGTTCTCGATTAACAGGTAACGCAAAATTGCTGTATACGTCAGAGTCGTTTTATAACGCTAAGTTCCGGAATTGAGTTTAAGGAAAAAGTAAAATTTTATTGGCCGTCTTTACAAATGAGTATTTATTGTTCTACGGCCATCAAGCGACGATATTCATCCCAGGCATACAAATCTGTCATCCCGCTGATATAATCCTGGATCAACCGGCAGCGATAATAATATTCCAGAACCGAAGACTCGGCGCACCCCGTCGATATTTTACTAACCGCCTCAACATACGCAAGACGATGGCGGGTAGACAACTTCTGAAATAAACGGGACTCGATAGGAAAACGTTTTACTCTTTCATTGTCGACCAGTTCAGAAAAATCTGACTGAGACATTTTCAATAACGGTTGATAGATCTCCAGCAACCCGCTGATCACCCGATAGCCCTGTAATTCCAGTTGCTCAACATCCGGATGGCTAAATACATGTTTTACCGCCACATTTTTATAAACACCCAGTAACTGGCTGAAGCTACTGGCATCTTCTAGCAGCGCATGATTAAAGCTGCCTTCATAAATCTGCGGCAAATTATCAATAAACCGCTGGGCCGCATATGGCACCAGTTTATTCAGCGTATTGACGCGTAAATACATAAAGAACTGATCTTCGGTACTCCGGCTTAATGTATTTGAACGTGACTTCTCCCAGGCGTTCTCAACAACCTGGCTAAACAGGGAACCTTTATCATGCTGCCCCCACGCCTCATGCAGGTGGTGATAAAGTTGCTCGACGCTAAAGATTCTTTTCTCAACGGCATCTTCCAGATCCGCCACGCAATAAGAGATATCATCGGCAGCTTCCATAATCCAGGTTAATGGAAAGCGACTGTAAGGCGCTAATGATAATTCTTTACGCAACCGCTCAATATACGGTTCTTCAGAAAGGTAATAACCCGGTTTCTTCATTAAATAGTTGTGCGTCTCGGGTGCACTGCCGCGCCACCACGCCGGACGGGTATATTTTAAAATACCGCCGACCTGCGCCCAGGTAAGGTTCATACGCATCAACGTATGCACAAGGCGAATACCCTGTGCATTGCCTTCAAAATGGCACAGGTCCTGGCGCACCTTGCGGCGAATATCATTCAGCGACTCCTCGCCTTCACGCAATCGTAATGCCGTCACCTGGCAACGGTCATCACTTAGGGGCTGGCTTTCTGCGTCTGCGGGATACAGTCGCTGGCGAAACCAGTCATTAATTGCCGCCTCCCCGAAATGGCCAAACGGCGGATTGCCAATGTCATGCATCAGGCAGGACATTTCGACAATACTCTCAAATGGCCCTGTCAGTTCATCCAGGCCATACTGCTCCAGCAGCTTTAGTTCTTTCAGTCGGCTGAGGATCTCTTTCGCGATATAGCGCCCAACCTGCTGAACTTCCATCGAGTGCGTCAAGCGCGTGCGTACTGCCGCATTACGCTCCAGCGGAAAGACCTGCGTTTTTTGTTGCAGTCGGCGAATGGCCGGTGAATTGATAATACGTCCGCGATCGCTTTCGAAAATACGCAGGATCTCATGCTCAGTCTTCACGCCCTGCGGCGAACGGTAACGACGATGCCAGTTTATTTTTTTTCGGAAATCGATCTGTGCCATGTCCTCTCCCGCCTGAGAAATGCGCTACCCCTTAAGCGCATGATAGACTATGCCCTCAAATCTGGCTTATCGCGAGTAAATCTATGAAAATCGGCATCATTGGTGCAATGGAAGAAGAAGTTACGCTGCTGCGTGACAAAATCGAAAACCGTCAGACCATCACGCTCGGCGGTTGTGAAATTTACACCGGGCAACTGAACGGTACTGAGGTTGCGCTGCTGAAATCGGGTATCGGTAAAGTGGCTGCGGCACTGGGCGCTACGCTGCTGCTTGAACGCTGCAAGCCGGACGCCATCATTAATACCGGTTCTGCAGGTGGCCTGGCCTCTACGCTGAAAGTCGGGGATATCGTAGTTTCTGACGAAGCGCGCTATCATGACGCCGACGTCACTGCCTTTGGCTATGAATTTGGTCAGCTACCGGGCTGCCCGGCTGGTTTTAAAGCCGATCCTGCGTTGATTGCTGCCGCAGAGTCTTGCATCGCCGAACTCAATCTGAACGCCGTTCGCGGACTTATCGTCAGTGGCGATGCCTTCATTAATGGTTCCGTGGGACTGGCTAAAATTAAGCATAACTTCCCGCAGGCGATTGCCGTTGAGATGGAAGCGACCGCAATTGCGCACGTTTGCCACAACTTTAACGTGCCATTTGTCGTGGTTCGCGCTATCTCTGACGTTGCCGATCAGCAGTCCCATCTCAGCTTTGACGAATTCCTGGTGGTTGCCGCGAAGCAGTCAAGTCTGATGGTTGAAACGCTGGTACAGAAACTGGCGCATGGCTAAATTACTCTCCAGGGCGCTGGTCGCCCTGCTTTTCACTCTCCCGGCGTTCCTTTACGCCGCGCCGCGTGTTGTGACGCTTTCTCCTGCCAATACTGAACTCGCTTTTGCCGCTGGCATTACCCCCGTTGGCGTCAGCAGCTATTCAAACTACCCGCCAGAAGCCAAAAATATTGAGGAAGTCTCAACCTGGCAAGGGATGAATCTTGAACGTATTGTGGCGCTGAAACCTGATTTGGTTGTCGCCTGGCGCGGGGGAAATGCTGAGCGGCAGGTGAATCAACTGACCTCTCTGGGTATTAAGGTCATCTGGGTGGACGCCGTTACCATTGAGCAGGTTGCCGATGCGCTACGCCAGTTGGCGGCATGGAGCCCCAAGCCTGAACAAGCTAAACAGGCGGCGCAAACCATGCTTGATGACTATGCTTTACTTAAATCTCAGTATGCCAACAAACCGAAAAAACGCGTGTTTCTCCAGTTTGGCGCCAATCCTCTGTTTACCAGTGGAAAAGGTTCTATTCAGCACGAAGTTCTTGAGGTATGCGGCGGAGAAAACATCTTTGCCGGTAGTCGGGTTCCCTGGCCGCAGGTTAGCCGTGAGCAGGTCCTGGCACGAGCCCCCCAGGCTATTGTTGCAACAGGCGGTCCGGGTGAAACTCTGAAAATTGAGCAATACTGGGGAAACCAGCTAAAAATACCCATTATTACACTTAATAGTGACTGGTTCGAACGCGCGAGCCCGCGTATTATCCTCGCCGCAAAACAACTCTGTAATGCGCTTTCACAGATAAATTAGCGCCTGCCCCACCAGGTCTGTTGTGAGGATTTAAAAATGCTCGTCTATTGGCTTGATATTGTCGGCACCGCGGTATTTGCAATCTCTGGCGTATTACTGGCCGGAAAATTACGTATGGATCCGTTTGGCGTCCTGGTACTCGGCGTGGTTACCGCCGTTGGTGGTGGTACGATCCGCGATATGGCGCTGGATAATGGACCGGTTTTTTGGGTTAAGGATCCGACCGATCTGGTGGTGGCGATGATCACCAGCATGCTGACGATCCTGTTGGTACGTCAACCAAGACGCATACCGAAATGGATCCTTCCGGTGCTGGATGCCGTTGGCCTGGCGGTGTTCGTGGGTATTGGCGTCAACAAGGCATTTCTCGCAGGAACAGGGCCGCTGGTGGCGATTTGTATGGGGGTGATTACCGGCGTTGGTGGTGGGATCATTCGCGATGTGTTAGCACGTGAAGTCCCGATGATTTTGCGCACCGAGATCTATGCCACAGCCTGTATTATCGGCGGGATCGTGCATGCAACGGCGTTTTATACCTTTGATGTTTCACTGGAAAACGCCAGTATGATGGGGATGATTGTCACCCTGCTGATTCGGCTTGCCGCCATTCGCTGGCATCTGAAATTGCCGACGTTTGCGCTGGATGATAACGGGCGTTGATGTGACGATACAGAACATGTAGGCCGGATAAGGCGTTTACGCCGCCATCCGGCACATTGCCCGGTGGCGCTACGCTTACCGGGCCTACACCATCAGACCATCGGTATTACAGACAGCAATCAGATGCTGAAAGAAGAACCACACCCGCAGGTGCTTTTCGCATTCGGGTTAGTCACAACGAAGCGGGAACCTTCCAGACCTTCGGTATAGTCAACCGCACCGCCCACCAAATATTGCAGACTCATCGGATCAACGACCAGACCAACACCTTGTTTTTCAATGGTCATATCACCTTCATTCACCTGGTCATCAAAGGTGAAACCGTACTGGAAACCGCTGCAACCACCGCCAGTGATATACACGCGTAATTTCAGATTCGGGTTTTCTTCGTCAGCGATCAAGCTTTTTACTTTATTGGCTGCTGCTTCAGTAAATTGCAGTGGCAGCGCTACGTCATCACTCATATTTTGCTCCAAACGACATCGGCAATTGGGTAAATTTCAACCCAATATTTTGGGCCATTATCTAATACCCTGGTATTTCGTTCAAGTATTCTCGCCAGCGGCAGTCCCCTGGCTTTTCGCCGCCTGCTCCGCTTCCTGTTTTGCCAGCGTACGAGCCAGGATAGTCGAGTATAGCGGCTTTCCGCCCATAAATTGGGCTAATAGTGTTGCGCCAAGACAGGTAATAATCATTGGCAAAATGAGCTGATAGTTATCAGTCATCTCCAGCACCAGCACAATACCCGTGAGCGGCGCACGCACCGAAGCAGCCAACAAAGCCCCCATTCCGGCAATGGCAAAGGTTCCGGCCTCCAGGTGATACTGCGGAAAAGAGGCTGCCGCAGCCATACCGAACGCCGTACCAAGCAACGTGCCCAACGCCAGCATCGGGGCAAAGATCCCACCGGGCGCGCCGGATGAGAAGCACAGCAGCGTGGTGATCACCCGGGTGATAAAAATAAACAGCAGTAGACCGACGCTAAAATTGCCTGCTGCGGCAATCGGGATCAGGTTAAAGCCACCGCCTGCCGCTTCAGGTTGAATTAATCCGAGGATCCCGCACAGGCCACCGATCGCTCCGCCCATCAGCACCCATTTTTTAATTTCACCGCCGTGAAAGCGCTGGAACATATCCTGGGTACGCAACACCATAGTGTTGAACAACGGCCCGACACAGCCAAAAATAAGTCCGAGCACCAGATACAGCCACAGTGTATTTACTGGCGCATTAGACAACTTTCCGACTTCAATAATCGGGGCTTCGCCGTTGAAAATACGAAACACAATGCTCGACATTATAACGCCGGTAAACACGGCTTTGATCGACACGAGGTTATAGCGAAACTGCGGGCGCATCTCTTCAATAATGAACAGGATCCCCGCCAGCGGAGCGTTAAACGCCGCCGAAAGACCCGCTGCCGCACCGGTAGCCAATAAGGTATGTCGCGCTTCTGCGCTACGCATACGGAAAATATCCAGCACCATGCGCCCGAGGTTACCACCAATCTGCACGGTCGGTCCTTCTCGCCCAAGCACCATGCCGGCTCCCAGCGTGCCCATGCCGCCAATAAATTTCACCGGCAGAACGCGCCACCAGCGCACCGGTCGCAGCTCTTCCAGCGCGCCTTCAATCTCTGGGATCCCCGAACCACCGGCTTCCGGCGCAAACTTACGCACCAGGAAATAGCCGACCATCGCCAGCAACGCGGAAAGAATAAACGCCAGCGGCCACAGCAGAATGGCATGGTCCGCAACCTGAGCCAGCGCGCCAATGCGCTGATTCTGCACCCAGGTCACCGCTTTCTCAAATGCCACGCCAACAAGCCCTGTCACTGTACCCACTACGGCAGCCATCAACAGGATCGCCAACGGCGTTTTGTCTCGTTCCAGGAGACGACGAATTTGATCCCTGCGGCGTAAACGCACAATTTGTTGTGCTTCAAAAGAGGGAGTGTCTGTCTTCATCAGATGATCATTAATTGGTAATACAAATACGGAATCGGCATTCTACTCGCACATTTCACGAAAATCCCCTGCAAATCGTATTGTTTCAAATGCGTAAAACTTTCATAACCTTCTCTGAATAACTAGAATAGCGGGCATTTACTTTTTCTACGAACCAGGACCCCATCCATGAGTAAGTCTGAAAATCTCTACAGCGCAGCACGCGAACTTATCCCAGGCGGCGTTAACTCCCCCGTTCGCGCCTTTACTGGCGTGGGTGGTACTCCGCTGTTTATCGAAAAAGCCGACGGCGCGTATCTGTACGATGTCGATGGTAAAGCCTATGTTGACTACGTCGGTTCCTGGGGACCGATGGTGCTGGGCCATAATCACCCGGCAATCCGTAATGCGGTGATTGAAGCAGCGGAGCGCGGTTTAAGCTTCGGCGCACCGACCGAAATGGAAGTCAAAATGGCGGAGCTGGTCACTGAACTCGTGCCGACCATGGACATGGTGCGTATGGTGAACTCCGGTACGGAAGCGACGATGAGCGCCATCCGTCTGGCGCGCGGTTTCACCGGTCGCGATAAAATCATCAAATTTGAAGGCTGCTACCACGGCCACGCCGATTGCCTGCTGGTTAAAGCCGGTTCCGGCGCGTTAACGCTGGGTCAGCCGAACTCTCCGGGCGTTCCGGCCGATTTCGCGAAACACACCCTGACCTGCACCTACAACGATCTCTCTTCAGTACGTGCAGCATTTGAACAGTACCCGCAGGAGATCGCCTGCATCATCGTTGAACCGGTTGCGGGCAACATGAACTGCATCCCGCCGCTGCCGGAATTCCTGCCGGGTCTGCGTGCCCTGTGCGATGAGTTTGGCGCACTGTTAATCATTGATGAAGTGATGACCGGTTTCCGCGTAGCACTGGCTGGTGCGCAGGATTATTACGGTGTCGTGCCGGATCTGACCTGCCTCGGTAAAATCATCGGTGGCGGAATGCCCGTTGGCGCATTCGGTGGCCGCCGCGATGTGATGGACGCGCTGGCGCCGACCGGTCCGGTTTACCAGGCGGGGACGCTTTCCGGTAACCCAATCGCGATGGCGGCAGGTTATGCCTGTCTGACCGAAGTCGCTCAGCCGGGTATTCATGAAACGCTGAACGAACTGACGACACGTCTGGCGGAAGGTCTGCTGGAAGCAGCCGAAGAAGCGAATGTTCCGCTGGTAGTTAACCATGTGGGCGGGATGTTCGGGATTTTCTTCACCGATGCAGAAACCGTGACCTGCTATCAGGATGTGATGGCATGCGACGTTGAACGCTTCAAGCGTTTCTTCCACATGATGCTGGATGAAGGAATTTATCTGGCGCCGTCCGCATTCGAAGCGGGCTTTATGTCCGTGGCGCACAGTGAAGAAGATATCAATAACACCATCGACGCCGCGCGCCGGGTGTTTGCGAAATTGTAAAAAAGAGAACGTGCAGAAATGTAGGCCGGGTAAGGCGAAGCCCCCACCCGGCTTTTTTATTGCCGGATGTCGATGCAAAACGTCTTATCCGGCCTACATGAAAGGGGTCAGCCTCAGCGGCTCTGATTTCTCAGCAGATAGATAAAGTACGGCGCGCCAATAAACGTCGACAATAACCCCGCCGGGATCTGATACGGAAACAGCACCATCCTGCCGCACCAGTCAGCAAAGACCAGCAACACGCCACCCGCCAGCGCAGAAATCAGCATATGCGGCATCGCCCGACGAAAACCCATCATACGGGCAATATGCGGCGCCATCAGCCCGACAAAGCTCAACGGTCCAATAGTCATGGTGGCTGTCGCCGTCAGCCCTGCCGCCAGCAGCAGTAACCCCACGCGTGATGGCGTGATAGCCATACCGACAGCCCGCGCCGTATCGCCGCCGAGCGGTAAAATTGTCAGCCAACGGCGGCACAGCGGCGTCAGCGCCAGCAGAATCACCATCACAATCCCGGTACGCAGTACCTGCTCTCCGCTCGCGTTATAGGTTGAACCGGAGATCCAGGTCAGCACGCCCGCCATGCGCGGATCGCCGCTGGCCTGCAGCATCATCAGCAGCATAGTAAACGCCGTACTGAGCGCCATGCCGGCCAGCAGCATACGGTGCGGTGAAAAACCACCGCGCCCGGCGGCAATCATAATGATAAGCAGAGTAGCCGCGGCCCCGAGGCTTCCGGCAGGCAGCAGCCAGCCAAAAGCATTTCCGGGGACCAAAAACAGCATGAGCACCACGCCAAATGCCGCACCGGAGCTAATGCCCAGCACTTCCGGACTGGCCATTGGGTTGCCGGTCAGACGCTGAATAATACAGCCCGCTACCGCCAGCATCACCCCCGCAATCAGGGCCGCCAGAATGCGAGGCCAGCGCCAGGGCATCAGCTCATCCAGCATCGCACCGCTGGCCCAAGTCCAGCCATGTGCGTCGCGGCCAAACGACAGCGCCACCACCAGAGTCAACAATAAGATTGCACCACCTGCCAGCGCAAACATCAGCACATTCTGACGCTCAGCGGCGATGCGATTACTGGCGTTCATATCCGGGGCGCTCATACTCCTTAAGCGCGGCAATAACCACAGCAGCAACGGTGCGCCAATCAGCGCCGTCACTGAACCGGTGGAGACTTCCATCCATACGCGGGTCAACCACAGAATCATTTGGTCGGAGAGCCAGAGGATCAACGCACCAATCAGCGGGGCCAGCACCAGACGAGCCAGCAAACGACGCGCACCGAGCATTTTCGCCAGCAGCGGTGCAAACAGACCAATAAAGCCGATAATCCCAACCGCGTTAACCAGTAAGGCGCTGATGACAATGGCCAGCGATAACGCCGCCAGACGCGCCAGCGACAACGCCAGACCAAGGTTACGCGCCACGCCGTCATCCAGTCCCATCAACGTCATTGGGCGTAATAACAACAGAGTCAGCATCACGCCGCCCAGCAGCTGCGGCCACAGACGCTGTACGCCGCTCCAGTCGGTTTGCGTTAGCGTGCCACTGCTCCATAAAAACATGCTTTGCAGCTGATCGTGATGGAAGATAACCATCAACTGGTTAATCGCCCCGCAGTACAGGCTGACCACCAGCCCGGCAAGGATTAACGTCACCGGAGAAAGGCGCTTGCCCCAGGCAACGCCAAACACCAGCGCCCCAACAACACATGCCCCTGCCAGCGCCGCAAATTGCGTGGTCAGCGCGCCTGGGATTGCCCACAGCGTCGTGACGGTAATACCCAACTGCGCCCCGGTCGCAACACCCAGCGTGGTTGGCTCCGCCAGAGGGTTACGCAACACCTGCTGAAACAATACGCCGACCAGCCCCAGCCCGGCGCCGACCAGCAGAGAAATCGCCAGCCTCGGCAGCAGGCTATAGTGAAAAACCATCTGCTCAATGATGTCGATATCCGGTGACCAGATAGCCTGTTGCCACTGACTGCGCGGTAGCGCAACGGAGAAGTTAACCCATGTCAGCCAGCAGGCCGCAACAAACAGCACCAACAACAGCAACGCCGGATGGCGGCTTCGCCTTATCCGGCCTGGAAAGCGCCCGAACCGTAGGTCGGATAAGGCGCTTTTTGCGCCGCCATCCGGCATTTCAAGTTTCCTGCTCACGCTTTGCCTCCCAACGCATTATCCAGAATACGGGCAAAATGCATGGCCGATAGCGTTGCGCCATAAAACCAAACGGCAGGCACACGTTGAAAACGTCCGCTACGGACAAACGGCATCGCCTGCCATAATGGCGTAGACATCAGCGCAGCCATCTCTTTATCGTTGCCGTGATCAAAGCACAGCACATCGACATCCTTATAAGCAGCCAGACGGTCAATACTCACGGCAGTGCTACCCCAGAAGTTTGTTTCTCCCTGCCAGGAATTTGGGATCCCATATTCGTCCAGTACGTCCTGGAACAGGCTGTTTGAGCCAAACACCAGCATATGTCGCGAATCAAGCAAGGACGTAAGCAATACGGGGCGCGCGCCACGTTGAATGAAGCGCGGTTTCAGGCTGGCGATAAAACGATCGTACTCAGTCAAATGGCGTTCAGCAGAGGCTTGCAGATTGAACAATTGCGCCATTTCCTGCAGCGATTGTCGCGCAACGGCCAGCGGCTTTTTGCCATCGCTGAAGTTAAATCCCCGGCCAGGTGCAATCCGCGCCAGCTTTTCAGGGGAAGGACCATAGCCTGCCGACCAGAGCAGAAATGAGGGCTTCATTTCGGTCAACAGTTCGAGATTGGGCTCCGTACGTAGCCCGACGTCAATCACCGAATCAGGCAGAGGAGGTTCACTGACCCACAGCTTGTAGTTAGGGATATCTGCGATGCCGTACGGCGTAATCCCCAGCGCCAACAGCAGCTCTACCGGCAGCCATTCCAGCGCTACAATGCGCTGTGGATCAACCGCCGCGGCGTGCGCCGTATTCATCCGCCACAGCAGAGGCGACAGCGCCATCGCCGTAAGCAATCGCCGACGGGTAATATGATGTAATCCGATCATTAATAGACAAAACTCACGGGTGCGGCACCGGCCGGATGCGGCAAAATGCCCATCGGGATACCGTAAATTTGTTCCAGAGTTTCACTGCGCATCAGTTCAGCTGGCGTTCCTTGAGAAATCATCTCACCGCCGCGCAACGCAACTAAGTAATCGCAGTAACGGGCCGCCATGTTGATATCATGCAGCACCGCAACCACCGTCAGCCCGCGCTGCTGGCTTAAGCGGTGCACCAGCGCCAGCACGTCAACCTGATGGGCGATATCCAGCGCGGATGTTGGTTCATCAAGCAGCAGGCAGCGGCTGTCCTGCGCTACCAGCATGGCAATCCACGCACGTTGGCGTTCTCCGCCCGACAGGCTATCGACCAGACGGTGCGCCAACGGTTTTAAACCGACCAGCGAAATCGCTTCTTCTACTTTCTCTCTGTCGGCAACGCCAAAACGCCCCAGCGCCCCGTGCCATGGATAACGACCAATCGCCACCAGTTCACGCACTGTCATCCCTTCCGCCTGCGGTAACTGCTGCGGCAGATAGGCGACCTTGCGGGCAAACGCTTTGCTGCTCCAGCTCTCCAGCGGCTGTTCATCGAGCAGGATTTCACCTTCTGACGGCGGCTGATGACGTCCCAGCATTTTCAATAACGTCGATTTACCGGAACCGTTGTGGCCGATAAGACCAGTCACTTTTCCCACAGGAAAAGTTAATGAGAGAGGATGCAATAGCGTGCGGCCAGGCACACGAAAGGAGACATTACGCAACGCAAAAGTGGTGTCGGGATGGGATCTGTTTTCCTGCATAGCAGCCAACTTGTAAAACGGGCACGCAAAGCGTGCCCAAAGAGAAATTAGAAACGGAAGGTTGCAGTTGCAACGACCTGACGTTCTGCGCCCCAGAAGCAGCCATAGGTATCGAAGCAGCTGGCAACATATTCACGGTCAAACAGGTTTGTAACGTTAACGGCAACACTAGAACCTGCCATACCCAGGCGCGCAAGATCGTATTTAACGACTGCATCCATCACGGTTGAGCTACCCACTTTGAAGGTGTTCTTCGGATCGCCATAGCTAGAGCCAACATAACGACCGCCTGTGCCCAACGTTAACCCTGACAGCGGGCCTTCGTAGAAGGTGTAATCCCCCCACAGAGAAGCCATGTTTTTTGGTACTTGCACAGGTGTTTTACCTTTAAGCGTCGTGTCTTCTGTATATTCCGCATCGGTATACGTATAAGACGCTGTCAGGTTAATGTTCGCATTCACTGCGGCTTTTGCTTCTAATTCAACGCCACGAGAACGGATTTCACCCGCCGGAACCTGCGCATACGGATTAAGCGGGTCGGTAGTCAGGTTATTCGTTTTCGTTAGCTCATATACCGCGGCAGTAACAACAACGGGCAGATCTTTTGGAACATATTTTACGCCAGCTTCATATTGCTTACCTTTTGACGGTGCATAAGCAACGTTGTCGGCAGGTGTTGCTGCCCATGCTTTAGAAGGATTCGGCTCGAACGATTCGCTGTAGCTAAAGTATGGCGTAATACCATTGTCAAAGAGATAGTTTATCCCACCGCGCCAGGTGAACTGCTCATCGTTACGTTCAACTTTCTGATTACTGGAACGAATAGTTGTTGCCTGCTGAGACCAGTCATAGCGGCCTCCCAGCGTTGCAACCCATTTATTCCATTCCAGTTGGTCCTGTACATACACACCAGTTTGGTGCTGCGTGTTAAGCTGGAACGGTTTCGCGTCAGGGAAGTCAACATCGTCATACACCGGATTATTCATATCTAAAGGCGGTGCGCTTCCGTAGGCGTTATCGATATCGTTTCGCAGACGCGAATAGTCGACGCCGGTAAGCAGAGTATGTCCAACATCTCCCGTCGCGAACTTGCTTTCCAATTGAGTATCTACGCCAAAATCATTATAGCGTTCATCGGCGACGATAATCTGACGGGTCAATTGATTCCCCACTGCGCCGAAGCCGTACACACTCTGTTGAGATGTTTTGATTTGGCTATAACGCAAATTTTGGCGCACAGTGAAGGTGTCATCAAAACTGTGTTCAAAGCTGTAGCCAACCATTCGCTCATATCGCGAATAGGTATTATTCGGCGCATAATCCGTAAAGCTCACAGGCAAACGGGAACCATCAGGTAATGGCTCAACCGTACCTTCTTTCGGCAGCCAGCCGTAATAACCTGTTGAAGGCTCATTCTGAATGTTTGCTCGCAGAGTCAGGTTGGTTCGGTCATCAGGCTTCCAGCTAAACACGGGAGCAATGGCATAACGCTTCTGCTTCGCAAAATCTTGTTGTTCGTCATTAGAACGTGCCAACCCTGTCAGGCGGTATGAGTACACGCCGTCGTCATCCAGGGAATCGCTGAAATCAAAACCGGTTTGGAACAGATTATCCGACCCCATTTTGAATTGAATTTCTTTTAACGGCTCTGATGTCGGGCTTTTGCTAACCATGGAGATCAAGCCACCCGGATTACTTTTCCCGTAAAGAACAGATGTTGGCCCGCGCATAAGCTCGACGCGTTCAAGCATGTAAGGATCAACAACGGCAGAGCTGTAGTAATCACCCTGTAACTTGACGCCATCAAGGTAATTGTTTGGTGTTGGGCCTGGCGTGTAGAAGCCACGAATAATAACGAAATCATAAGTGCTGGAAGCGCCACGCGTAGAAACGGCAGCACCAGGGGTATAGGCTAAAGCCTCTTTTACCGACCCTGGTTGATGCATATCCATCTCTTCACGCGTCACAACCGAAACAGACTGTGGGGTTTTTTCGATAGGCGTATCAGTCTTTGTGGCAGTGGCGGAACGTTTCGCGGCAATCGTCGGCGAAGGCCCCCATGCGCTTTCTTGTGCGGCAGGTGCAGCAGTTACGGTGATGGTTTCTTCTTTCGGGTCAACCGCCGCCTGTGCATAGACAGACATGCCGCTAACCGCTGTGGCTACCACTACTGCGATTTTACGCAGCGATGAACTTGGCTGAGCAGTTTTAAGACGCGCCATTGGTATTTCTCTGATGAAAGTGAATGATAACGTAAACGAGAATTATTATTATAACGGCAGCATAATATTCGAAACTCTGGCGAGATAGCAAGCAATACGCGTCCCTACTAAAACTGAGGGGTTAAGAAATAACCAGATGAAAAGAAAGGGTTAATAAATTAGGCTGAAATGTTTTAACGGATAACGTACCGGATGGCTGCCTTAATCCCGTAGGCTTGATAAGTGCAGCGCCGTCAGGTAAGGCAAGCTAAAACCAAATAGCGCAAAAAAGAAAAACCCGCCGAAGCGGGTTTTTAGGCAGGCGTTAGTTACCGCCAAACATCTCTTTAATCCAACCGGCCACGCCATCGCCGTCCTTCTTCTCCTGCTGCGGCGGTTGCTGCTGTTGAGGCTGCTGTTGCTGCGGCTGTTGGGAAGATTGATCGAACGGATTACCCGACTGCTGCAACATCTCACCTTGTTGGCACAGTGAATCCGGATCGGTGGTCCATACTGGAAGCGTGCGCATACCCCCGCTGCAAACGAAGTTACCGTCGTAGTCTACGCCCATATCCACCACATCCTCCGGTGGCGTCAGCACCAGCGGTGTTGGCGTCTGGTTTGCCAGATAACGCTGATAAATCGACATCGCGCCGCTGGCACCGTACAGCTTGGTTGGCTGGTTGTTATCACGGCCTACCCAGGTGATGGTCACCTGGCTGCCGTCGATCCCGGCAAACCAGGTATCCACGTTGTTGTTGGTGGTCCCGGTTTTCCCTGCCAGATGCAAGCCAGGATATTTCGCGCCGAGCTGGCGACCTGTACCACGCTGAACCACCTGCTGCATGGTCCACAGCGTCATATACGCCGCCTGCGCCGGAACGGCACGCTCGGCCTGTGGGAAGCTCTGGTACAGCACGGTACCATCTTCGGCAATCACCGAACGCAGCGCCGACAGCGGCGCACGGTTCCCGCCGCTGGCGATAGTCTGGAACGCCTGAGCAACTTCGATTGGCGTCAGGTTCAACGCCCCCAGCAGCATGGCCGGAACCGGATTAAGCTGATCTTTCGGCGCGCCCAGCTTCAACCAGGTATCGGTTACCGCAGGCAGACCCAGCGCCATCCCCAGATTTACCGTTGGCACGTTCATTGAACGCGTTAACGCATCCACCAGCATCACTTTCCCGCTTTCGCTATAGCGACGGTCATCGTTCTGCGGCGACCACACCTGGCCGTTCGGCTGACGCAGCGCAATCGGGGCGTCGGCAATCCAGGTATTCAGGCGGTACAGCTTCGGCTGGCTGAGCGCGGTCAGATAGGTCGCAGGCTTGGCCAGAGAACCAATCGAACGACGCGCCTGCATCGCACGGTTATAGCCCGCAAACTGCGGTTCGGCTCCACCGACCATAGCGCGAACTTCACCGCTAAAGCGGTCAACCACCACAATTGCCGTTTCCAGATCGCTCAGCTTACGCTGTTTCTTCAGCACCGGAATACCTTCCACCGCCGCTTTTTCTGCAGCGTCCTGCGCCACGGAATCAAAGGTGGTGAAAATCTTCACGCCAGAGAGATCTTTAACTTTATCGCCCAGCTTCGCCTGTAGCTCCTGACGCACCATCTGCATAAAGGCAGGCTGCGGGGAGATAACCCCACCACGCGGCTGTACGCCTAACGGACGCGCACTCAGCATGTCGTACAGATCCTGGTCGATAATCTGCTGCTGCTGCAGCAAACGCAGAACCAGGTTACGACGCTCCAGCGCCAGTTTCGGGTTACGCCACGGGTTGTAGATCGATGCCCCTTTAACCATCCCCACCAGCAGCGCCTGCTGGTCGAGGCTCAGCTCTTCTACCGGACGGCCGAAATAATAGAGGCTCGCCAGCGGGAAGCCGCGAATCTCGTTATCACCGCTTTGTCCGAGATAGACTTCGTTCATGTACAGCTCAAGAATGCGGTCTTTGCTGTAACGCGCATCCATGATCAGCGCCATATAGGCTTCGTTGGCCTTACGCCAGTAGGAACGCTCGCTGGACAGGAACAGGTTTTTCACCAGTTGCTGAGTCAGCGTACTGGCCCCCTGAACTGTACGGCCTGCCGTCAGGTTCGCCAGCACCGCACGACCAATGGAATAAAGGCTGATACCGTCATGCTCATAGAAGTGACGGTCTTCGGTCGCCAGCAGCGTGTCCACCAGCAGATCCGGGAAGCCGCTACGCGGAACAAACAGGCGCTGCTCGCCGTTAGGTGAAGAGAGCATGGTGATCAAACGCGGATCGAGACGGAAGAAACCGAACTGGCGGTTGTTATCCATATTCTCGATGGTATCCAGATGATCGCCGTCAAAGGTCAGACGCGCACGCACCTGCCCTTCTTTACTGTCCGGGAAGTCAAACGGACGACGAATCATCTCGATGCTCTTCGCCTGCACGGTAAATTCACCCGGACGCGTCATCTTCGTCACCTGACGGTACTGCGTGGCCTCCAGCAGCTTCACCATCTCGTTCTTGCCGATAGGCATTTCTGGCTCAAGGTTAACCATACGGCCATATACTGCCGCAGGAAGCTGCCAGACTTTGCCATCAATACGGCTACGAATTTTTTGATCCAGATAAACGCCATAAATGGCGATCAGCACCAAAAAGACAATCGACAGTTTTACCAGCAGCCAGAACCAGCCGCGCTTACCACGAGGCTTACGCCCTTTGCCTTTACCCTTACGCGGCATCGGTTCTTCATCCTCATAGTCATCATCATCATAATCGTCGTCATACTCTTCATCTCTGAGTTGACGACGGCTCACCTTTTGTTTCACCGGACGCGAGGGTTTTCCTTTACGTCCAATTGGCTCGCGGTCATTCCCCGCCATGCTTTTTCTCCGCAACATTCAGGCGCAAGGGCCCGATTCTCTGTTCTTCCGTCCTGCGACAGAAGAAGAAATCTCTCAATTATTACCGCTCTTTCGCCGGATGCGGCATAACGCCTTATTCGGCCTACCGTTACATTACGAATACTTTTTGGTACGCCGCGTTGGCGCGGTATTCGCCGGATCGTCCGGCCAGACATGTTTGGGATAACGCCCTTTCATCTCTTTTTGCACCTCGCGGTACGATCCCTGCCAGAACGCGCTCAGATCGCTCGTCACCTGTAGAGGTCTTTGGGCCGGAGACAGCAGCTCCAGCACCAGCGGCACACGCCCCTGGGCAATGGTTGGGGTCTTTGCTTCACCAAACATTTCCTGCATCCGAACTGCCAATACTGGAGGATTATCCTCATGATAGCGAATGGCAATCCGGCTTCCCGTCGGCACAGTGTAATGCGCAGGCAGCTCACTATCCAGACGTTGCAACATTGACCAGTCCAGTAAACCGCGCAACGCCTGTCCCACATTGAGTGCTTTTAATGCACGTAACGAGTGTACACCGCTCATGTGCGGCAGCAGCCAGGTCTCCAGCGACGCCAGCAGAGACTCCTCATCTACCGCGGGCCAGTCATACTCTGGCAACCAGTTTGCCGCACATTGCAGACGCAGTCGAAACTGCTCGGCTTCCGGCGTCCAGTTGAGCACACTTAGCCCTTTATCGCGAATGCCGTTCAACATCGCCTGATGCAACTCCTCTTCCGAGGGTTTGGCCAATGGCTGTACTTTTACCGTGAGCTGACCAATGCGCGACCGACGCCATGCCTTTAACGTTCCCTGAGTCTCATCCCATTCGATGGTGTCGGACTGTTGTAGCAGTCCAGGACATGCCTGCATCAGCGACTCGATATCCAGCGGCAGAGCCAGCAAGATACGCGCGTCTGGAGAAGCGCTGCCCTGCAACAAAAGTGGCGCTATCAACCATTCATGGCGTCCTGAGGCATCATCGGCATCCAGCATTGCGCCCATGCCATTCGCCAGTTGATAGCGTCCTTCCTGCCCACGTCGACGCGCGATCCGATCGGCAAACACCCGCGCCAGCAACGGGGAGAGCAGCGTGCTGTCCGGCTGTCCGCTGCTAACATTAAGCCGTTTCAGCAACTGTTGACTGCGCTGCTGCCAGGCAGGCTGGTTTCGCGAAAATGCCACGGTTAGATCGGTACTGCCACCGCGCGGCGGCTCTTCCAGAATCGCAGCCAGTTTTGCCGCCGTAGCCGCTTCGGTATTATTTTTGGCACCGACCAGCATCGCCGCTAAACGAGGATCGTTACCCAACGCCGCCATTTTCTGCCCCGTGGCGCTAAGCCTGTCGCCCTCAAGCGCGCCCAGCATCTGCAACAGCCGTTTTGCCGCCTGCAGGTTGATGGCGGGCGGCGTATCCAGCCAGTTCAGTTGCTCAGGGTCGGTACATCCCCATTGCAGCAACTCCATCAGTAGCCCGGACAGATCGCTCTGCAATATTTCCGCTTCACCCTGCGCTGCCGCTCTTTCTGCCTGCTCTTTGGCAAGCAGATGCAGGCAAATACCGGGCTCCAGACGCCCTGCGCGCCCCGCTCGCTGAGTCATCGAAGCCTGGCTGATGCGCTGGGTAATCAGTCTCGTCAGACCGGTACGCACGTCATAGCGCGCCACGCGCTCCTGGGCGCAGTCCACCACCAGCCGGATGCCTTCGATCGTCAAGCTGGTTTCAGCAATATTGGTGGCCAGCACCACTTTGCGTTTGCCTTGTGGCGCCGGCACAATCGCCTGACGCTGCTCGGAAAGCGTTAACGCGCCATACAGTGGACACAGCACAACATCGCTGCCCACACGCGTAGCCAATTGTTCCTGTACGCGCAGGATTTCGCCCACACCCGGTAAAAATAGCAGCAGTGACCCGCTTTCATGGCGCAATAGCTCCGCCGTCGCTATCGCCACCGCTTCATCAAAACGCAAATGCGCCGCCAACGGCTGATACCGTCGCTCAACGGGAAATGCGCGGCCTTCAGAAACGATCGTCGGCGCATCGGGCAACATCTGCTGCAAACGCCCGTTATCCAGAGTGGCGGACATGATCAACAGTTTCAGATCGTCCCGCAGCCCTTGCTGCACATCCAGCAATAGCGCCAGCGCCAGGTCAGCCTGTAAACTCCGTTCGTGAAATTCGTCGAGAATCACTAACCCGACGCCCGCCAACTCAGGATCGCGTTGGATCATCCGCGTCAGGACGCCCTCTGTTACTACCTCCAGCCGGGTCTGCGGCCCTACGCAACTTTGTGCGCGCATGCGATAACCCACGGTTTCACCCGGCTTTTCGTTCAGCAATTCCGCTAATCGCTGCGCCACATTACGCGCTGCCAGGCGACGCGGCTCCAGCAAAATAATCCGCCCCTGGATACCGCGATGCTCAAGAAGCCGCAACGGCAACCAGGTCGATTTCCCGGCACCGGTCGGCGCCGTCAGCAGAACCTGCGACGAGGCATCAAGGGCGGTAAGCAGTTCAGGCACTACGGCGGCAACGGGCAACGACGTCACAAATGGCTCCAGAGGGTTAACATTCTTCGCGCTGCATTGTAGCATCGCGTTAATTCATAACCGAGTATCCATCATGTCTGAGCCAAAAAGGCTGTTCTTTGCGATTGAATTGCCAGGCGAGGTTCGGGAGCAGCTAATCCACTGGCGAGCCGCGCAGTTCCCCCCTGAAGCGGGTCGTCCCGTCGCCGCCGATAATCTGCATCTGACACTGGCCTTTTTAGGCGACGTCAGCGACGAGAAGCAACAGGCGCTGTCGCAGCTCGCGGGGCGTATTCGCCAGCCGGGTTTTACGCTCAAATTCGATGATGCCGGGCAATGGCTGCGCTCCAGGGTCGTGTGGCTGGGTATGCGTCAGCCGCCGCGCGGGCTGCTGCAACTGGCGAATATGCTGCGGGCACAGGCCGCGCGCAGTGGATGCTACCAAAGCCCGCAGCCGTTTCATCCGCATATCACGCTGCTACGCGATGCCGGTCACGCGGTGCCAATCCCGCCACCGGGCTTTGGCTGGTCATTTCCGGTCACGGAGTTTGCGCTTTATTCCTCCTCATTTGCACGAGGACGCACGCGTTATACGCAGTTGCAACGCTGGACGCTGACTGAATAATCAAAGGGACTGTTTATGCAATTTTCTCCACCTTTACAACCTGCAACGCTCATTCAGCGCTATAAGCGCTTTTTAGCGGATGTGATCACACCGGATGGCACAACGTTAACGCTACACTGCCCAAATACTGGCGCGATGACCGGATGCGCCACCCCGGGTGACACCGTCTGGTATTCGACATCAGAAAATACTAAACGCAAATATCCACATACCTGGGAATTAACGCAAACTCAATCCGGGGCATTTATTTGTGTTAACACGCTGTGGGCCAATAGATTAACGAAAGAGGCGATTCAGCAATCGTTAATTTCAGAAGTTTCAGGCTACAGCATCTTGAAAAGTGAAGTAAAATACGGCGCCGAAGGGAGCCGCATCGACTTTTTGTTACAGGCAGATTCCCGACCTGACTGCTATATTGAAGTGAAATCAGTCACGTTGGCGGAAAAAGAGCAGGGTTATTTTCCCGATGCCATCACTGAACGAGGTCAGAAGCATCTTCGGGAATTGATGAGCGTAGCGGCTGAAGGCAAGCGGGCAGTGATATTTTTCGCCGTGCTACATTCAGCCATTACACGGTTTTCACCCGCGCGCCATATCGATGCGAAATATGCGCAATTATTAGTTGAAGCACAGCTTAAGGGGGTAGAAATTCTGGTTTATAAAGCGGAACTTTCTGCCCACGGTATGACTCTTAAAGAGCCGTTGCCCATTACCTTGTAATGGTGTAAATATCTGGTCAATTAGTATTCCGGGCGCGTGGGCAAATACGCTTTTCCTCACAGGGTTGTCAAGTGTTACGTTTAGATAATTGCTATCCGGAAAAGCATCTGCTATTTATAGCGACCTGATTTTTCCCCCGAACATGGGGATCGATAGTGCGTGTTAAGGAGAAGCAACATGCAAGAAGGGCAAAACCGTAAAACATCGTCCCTGAGTATTCTCGCCATCGCTGGGGTGGAGCCGTACCAGGAGAAACCGGGCGAAGAGTATATGAACGAAGCCCAGCTGTCGCACTTCAGGCGTATTCTTGAGGCATGGCGCAATCAACTTAGGGATGAAGTCGATCGCACCGTAACTCATATGCAAGACGAAGCGGCTAACTTCCCTGATCCGGTGGACCGCGCCGCACAGGAAGAAGAATTCAGCCTTGAGCTGCGTAACCGTGACCGTGAGCGCAAACTGATCAAAAAGATCGAGAAGACGCTGAAGAAAGTAGAAGACGAAGATTTCGGCTACTGCGAATCATGCGGCGTAGAAATTGGTATTCGCCGTCTGGAAGCGCGTCCGACAGCCGATCTGTGCATCGACTGTAAAACGCTGGCAGAAATCCGCGAAAAACAAATGGCAGGTTAATTCCGGTCATTTTTACCACGTTTACTACAGGCGGGAGCATCTCCCGCCTTATTATTTGTTAGTCCGCAAAATGAGCGATTCACATTATATTGGCCGCTTCGCCCCTTCCCCCTCCGGCGAACTGCATTTCGGTTCACTGATTGCCGCCCTCGGCAGTTACCTGCAGGCTCGTGCCCGGCGCGGAATCTGGCGAGTGCGCATTGAAGATATTGACCCCCCTCGTGAAGTTCCCGGTGCTGCAAATACGATTCTGCGTCAGCTGGAACATTACGGACTGTACTGGGATGGCGACATTTTATGGCAATCCCAGCGTCATGACGCCTACCGCGAGGCGCTCACCTGGCTGCATCAGCAGGATCTAAGCTATTACTGCACCTGCACGCGGGCGCGTATTCAAAGCGTCGGCGGTATTTACGACGGTCACTGCCGTGAGTTACGCCACGGACCAGAGCAGGCGGCAGTGCGCATCAAGCAACGCCATCCGGTAATGCAGTTTACGGACCAACTGCGCGGTGAGATTCAGGCTGACCCGCAGCTTGCGAGGGAAGATTTTATCATTCACCGTCGCGACGGGCTGTTTGCCTATAACCTCGCCGTGGTGGTTGATGACCACTTTCAGGGCGTAACGGAGATTGTACGCGGTGCCGATCTTATCGAACCCACAGTGCGGCAAATCTCTTTGTATCAGCAGTTTGGCTGGCAAGCGCCTGACTATATTCATCTTCCACTGGCGCTCAACGAACAAGGCGCTAAACTTTCAAAACAAAATCATGCACCTGCGCTGCCACAAGGCGATCCGCGTCCGGTGATTATTGCCGCGCTACGCTTTCTCGGCCAACGTGCCGATATCCCGTGGCAGGAGATGCGTGTCGACCAGATCCTGGCGTTTGCCGTTGAGAACTGGCGTCTGACAGCGGTGCCTGAATCGGCGATCTTAAATCCGGCATTCTCAAATGCATCATGCTGAGCTATGATTAGCCGCTATTTTTACACAGCAACACTTGTTCTGATTGAAGTTTGACACTACCGAGGTGCACTATTTTTACCCGAGTCGCTAATTTTTGCCGCAAGGTGCTAAGCCGCGAGGAGCGCGAGGCTGAGCTCGCCGTCGCCCGTCCACATATGACGGTAATTCCGCGTGAGCAGCACTCTATCTCCCGCAAAGATATCAGTGAAAATGCCCTGAAGGTAATGTACAGGCTCAATAAGGCCGGATACGAGGCATGGCTGGTTGGCGGTGGTGTACGCGATCTTTTGCTGGGCAAAAAGCCGAAAGATTTTGATGTCACCACTAACGCAACGCCAGATCAGGTGCGCAAACTGTTTCGTAACTGTCGCCTGGTCGGTCGCCGTTTCCGTCTGGCCCATGTCATGTTCGGCCCTGAAATTATCGAAGTGGCGACGTTCCGCGGTCATCATGAAGGCAGCGAGTCCGATCGCACAACATCCCAGCGCGGACAAAACGGAATGCTGCTGCGCGACAACATCTTCGGCTCCATTGAAGAAGATGCCCAGCGTCGCGACTTCACGATTAACAGCCTGTATTACAGCGTAGCCGATTTCACCGTACGTGATTACGTCGGGGGAATGCAGGATCTCGAAGAGGGCATCATTCGCCTGATCGGTAATCCGGAAACGCGCTATCGCGAAGATCCCGTGCGCATGCTGCGCGCCGTACGCTTTGCCGCCAAGCTCGACATGCGTATCAGCCCGGAAACCGCGGAGCCTATCCCGCGTCTGGCAACGTTGCTTAACGATATTCCTCCTGCACGCCTGTTTGAAGAAGCACTCAAACTATTACAGGCGGGCTATGGATACGAAACCTATAAAAAGCTGCGTGAGTACAGCCTGTTCCAGCCGCTGTTCCCCACCATTACGCGCTACTTCACCGAAGACGGTGACAGCCCAATGGAACGCATCATTGCCCAGGTATTGAAGAATACCGATAACCGCATTCACAATGATATGCGCGTTAACCCGGCCTTCTTGTTCGCGGCAATGTTCTGGTATCCGCTACTGGAAGCCGCACAGAAAATTGCGCAAGAAAGCGGTCTGGCCTACTACGACGCTTTCGCGCTGGCAATGAACGACGTGCTGGACGAAGCCTGCCGCTCGCTGGCGATCCCGAAACGTCTGACCTCGCTGACCCGCGATATCTGGCAGTTGCAGCTACGGATGTCCCGTCGCCAGGGTAAACGCGCCTGGAAGCTGATGGAACATCCAAAGTTCCGCGCAGCTTACGACCTGTTAGCGCTGCGTGCCGAAGTCGAACACAATGCGGAATTGCAGCGACTGGCGAAATGGTGGGGTGAATTCCAGGTTTCTGCGCCGCCGGAACAAAAAGGTATGCTGAACGAGCTGGATGAAGAGCCAGACGCACGTCGGCGCCATCGTCGCCCGCGTAAACGCGCGCCACGCCGTGAAGGTTCCGCATGACCCATCACGTATACCCAACAAATTTCGAGTCGCATCAAGGTGGTGACACAGATGCAGCGTGAAAAACGGCGGGTATATATCGCCCTCGGCAGTAATTTAGCCTCCCCTCTGGAGCAGGTTAATGCTGCCGTGAAAGCGATCGGTGAAATCCCTGACAGCCGAATCGTGGCTGTCTCCTCATTTTACCGTACGCCACCATTAGGCCCACAGGATCAACCCGATTACCTGAACGCCGCCGTCGCGCTGGAAACCACCCTCGCGCCGGAAGAATTGCTCAATCACACCCAACACATTGAGTTACAACAGGGTCGGGTGCGCAAAGCCGAACGCTGGGGGCCACGAACGCTGGACCTCGACATTATGCTGTTTGGCGATGAAGTGATTAACACCGAACGTCTGACCGTACCGCACTACGACATGAAAAACCGTGGTTTTATGCTGTGGCCGTTATTCGAAATTGCTTCTGAACTTATTTTTCCGGATGGTACAAGCCTGCATCAGCACCTCACCCAACTTGGTGTTGCAAAACCTGCACACTGGTAAAGTATCCTTTCCCCTTTAGCGTTTACTGCTTTAGCGCCAAACGATTGCTTAAAACAATTGCCCCCCTGAATGTGACTGTTAGAATGCCGATAAATATGACTTTCATCATCAGGAAATGTTATGAAACCCACCACCATTTCACTGCTGCAGAAATGCAAGCAAGAGAAAAAGCGCTTCGCAACTATCACCGCATATGACTACAGCTTCGCGAAGTTATTTGCCGACGAAGGTATCAATGTGATGCTGGTTGGCGACTCGCTGGGCATGACGGTACAAGGGCACGACTCCACCCTGCCCGTGACTGTTGAGGATATCGCTTACCACACTCGTGCCGTGCGTCGTGGCGCACCCAACTGTCTATTGCTCTCCGACCTGCCGTTTATGGCTTACTCCACCCCGGAACAGGCGTTTGAAAACGCTGCTGTAGTCATGCGTGCGGGCGCTAATATGGTCAAAATTGAAGGCGGCGCCTGGCTGGTCGATACGGTGAAAATGCTCACTGAACGCGCCGTGCCGGTTTGTGGTCATCTGGGATTAACGCCCCAGTCGGTGAATATCTTCGGCGGTTATAAAATTCAGGGCCGCGGCGACGCCGGACAGGTACTGTTGGATGATGCGCTGGCCTTAGAAGCCGCTGGCGCACAGTTGCTGGTGCTGGAGTGCGTGCCGGTTGAGCTGGCGAAGCGCGTCACGGAAGCGCTGTCGATTCCGGTGATTGGTATTGGTGCCGGTAACGTCACCGACGGGCAAATTCTCGTTATGCACGACGCGTTTGGCATTACCGGCGGCCACATCCCGAAATTTGCCAAGAATTTCCTCAATGAAGCAGGCGACATGCGCGCCGCCGTGCGGCAGTATATGGCTGAAGTGGAGTCCGGCGTTTATCCGGGCGAAGAACACAGTTTCCATTAAGGAGCCTTGTTGTGTTAATTATTGAAACCCTGCCGCTGCTGCGCCAGCATATTCGTCGTCTGCGTCTGGAAGGCAAACGCATCGCATTGGTTCCCACCATGGGTAATCTGCACGACGGTCATATGAAACTGGTCGATGAGGCAAAAGCCCGGGCTGATGTGGTCATCGTCAGCATTTTCGTCAACCCGATGCAATTCGACAGACCGGAAGATCTGGTACGCTATCCGCGCACGCTGCAGGAAGATTGCGAAAAGCTGAACAAACGCAAAGTCGATTATGTCTTTGCTCCAGCCGTTGAGGAAATCTACCCGCAGGGACTGGAAGGCCAGACGTACGTTGATGTTCCGGGACTCTCTACCATGCTGGAAGGTGCGAGCCGCCCAGGCCACTTCCGCGGCGTTTCCACCATCGTCAGCAAACTTTTTAACCTAATTCAGCCGGATATCGCCTGCTTCGGCGAGAAGGATTTCCAGCAACTGGCGCTGATTCGTAAAATGGTCGCCGATATGGGCTACGACATTGAGATTGTCGGCGTGCCGATTATCCGCGCCAAAGATGGTCTGGCACTCAGCTCGCGTAACGGGTACCTGACGGCAGAGCAGCGTAAAATCGCCCCTGGCTTATACAAAGTAATGAGCCGCATCGGGGAAAAATTACAGGCTGGTGAACGCGACCAGGAGGAAATTATTGCCATTGCCGAGCAGGAGCTAAACGAAAAAGGCTTTCGCGCCGACGATATTCAGATCCGTGATGCCGACACGCTGCTTGAACTCACCGAAAACAGCAAACGCGCGGTCATTCTGGTCGCCGCATGGCTGGGACAGGCGCGTCTGATCGATAATCAAAGCGTTACATTAGCCCAGTAGACAGGGGTTAAAAATCGGGCAATACTGCCTGATAATTTCCAAAGCAGGCCACAATCGCCTGCTTAGCCAAGATAAACGACAGGGTATAGAAGTTATGATTCGCACCATGCTGCAAGG
Organism: Citrobacter sp. Cpo030; assembly: GCF_030333005.1. Classification (NCBI taxonomy): domain Bacteria; kingdom Pseudomonadati; phylum Pseudomonadota; class Gammaproteobacteria; order Enterobacterales; family Enterobacteriaceae; genus Citrobacter; species Citrobacter sp. Cpo030. Next base: position 192,103 of record NZ_JAOWGT010000075.1, read on the forward strand.
CAAGCTCCACCGCGTAAAAGTCACGCAGGCGGACCTGCACTACGAAGGTTCCTGTGCCATTGACCAAGATTTCCTTGATGCCTCCGGTATTCTGGAAAACGAAGCGATTGATATCTGGAACGTGACCAATGGAAAACGCTTCTCAACCTATGCGATTGCGGCTGAACGCGGCTCTAAAATCATCTCGGTCAACGGTGCCGCGGCGCACTGCGCTGAGGTTGGCGATATTGTGATTATCGCCAGCTTCGTCACCATGTCTGATGCAGAAGCCCGGACATGGCGGCCGAAAGTGGCCTACTTTGAAGGCGACAACGAAATGAAGCGCACCGCGAAAGCCATTCCGGTCCAGGTTGCCTGATATTTTTTTTAAGAATTCACTTGGTAAATACATTTATCAAGTGAATTTCAAAAATACAAAATAAAATTCACCTTTATTTTAAATAGCGCATCCATATAAATATATTATATTTAATGCAACCCAGATACCAATGTAACCTTATGTATACTATACAGTATTAGCGACACTTAATATCTATTTTATTTTTTATAACAACACCAGTCATTTCTTTTCATAACGACATTCGATAAACTCTCTTCGAATTAATTTAATTCAAAATACAACACGATACAATATGTGTCGTTTGTTTTTATTTAGCAAAAATATGGATATTAAAATGTCTTTTAAGAAATATAGTCTGGCAGCAGCAGTCGCATTAGTTATAAGCGCAGGTTCTGCAATGGCGGCAGATGTACCATCGGATACCGGTACTGTTACTTTCCACGGACTGGTGTCTAGCAATACCTGTAAAATTTCCGTCGATAACAAAATCGACCAGAACGGTAACGACTTCGACGTTAACCTGGACACCGTGTTTGTGAAAGACTTTGCTAACGCATTGGGCGCCGGCAGCACCTTAGGTGAAAAGAACTTCACGCTGAACCTGACCGAGTGCGATCCCGCAACTGTCACCAGCGCCTCTGCACAGTTTGACTCCTGGGGCGGTTCCACCTCCACTTCTGAAGGTATGCTGGTGCCACCGGCAAACCTGCAAGATGCTGCTGCCAACGTAAACCTGGTATTGTCTAACAACGGCAATAGCAACACAGATCAGGTAAAAGTTGACCAGACCAATAACACCCAGATCGCGACTGTCACCAACGGCATTGGCAATTTATTCTACCGCGTAGCCTATACCCAAGGTCAGGGCTGGGATACAACAAACAACCCGGTAACCGCTGGTACCGTACAGGCACAGGTAGCATTTACCGTTATCTATAATTAAGTCCTGTTTTTTTAAGTATATAAAATCAACCCCTTAACATTGTTAGGGGGTTTTTAATAACATTCCAACAGGAAGTGGAAAATGATCAGCACGACATTTTATAAGGGATTAAAAACCACCTGCTTTGCCGCAGCAATTTGCGCCTCTCTCCCGGCCAGCGCCGATATCGTCATTTCCGGGACGCGTATTATCTATCCGCAATCCTCCAAAGACGTGATTGTTAACCTCGATAACCGGGGCAATAAGCCGCTGCTGGTGCAAACCTGGCTGGATGACGGGCGTGACGGAACCAATCCACAAGAACTCAAGCTGCCGTTTGTCATTACCCCGCCGGTTTCTCGTGTTGATCCGCAAAAAGGTCAGTCGGTGCGTATTACCTATATGGGTGGCGCTTTGCCGCAGGATCGTGAATCGCTGTTCTGGTTTAACGTTCTGGAGATTCCGCCAAAATCTAAAGCTAAAGAAGGTGAAAGCCTGAACCAGCTGCAGCTCGCGTTTCGTACTCGCATCAAGCTTTTCTTCCGCCCGGACAGCTTAAAAGGCACGCCAGGCGACGCCGCAGAGCATATCAAATGGTCGCAGAAAAAAGAGGGGAATACCCTTTCTCTGGTTGCCCAAAATGACGCGCCTTACAACGTTTCTATTTCCAGCGTCTCGTTTAAAGTCGGCGGCAAGAATTACGAAGTAGAAAGTAAATCTATACTGCCTTTTAGTAATATCAATATGCCGGTTAAAGGTTTAACAAATAACACCGGCGGAACCGTTATGTATTACACCATTAACGATAACGGCGGTTCTGAGAAACGCGAAGCCAAAATTAACTAATCTGAATAATTATTATTTGCGTCGATGTCGTGGGTAAGGAACTACCCACGCTAACTATGCGGGAATGCCATGCTTTTTAAACGTTCGCTATTATGTCTTGCCGTCAGTGCCGCACTTCCATTTTCTGTTTGCGCTGTGGAATCCGTACCGGAAACAGAAGAGACTGTAGAATTTAACGATCAATTCTTATTCAACAGCGGTACAAACATTGATGTCAGCCGTTTTGCGAATGGCAACCCGGTATTAGCCGGGGTTTATCGGGTTAAAATTAACCTTAATAATAATTTAAAAATCACCTCTGAAGTTACTTTCAAAGAAAATGGTACGTCTCGCGCCAGCGCCTGTATTACGCCATTATTATTAGCACAAGCCGGCGTTGATACAAAAACAATTAGCAGTGATTACGCTGCTGACGATAATGCATCTTGTATAGATATTAAAAAATATTACCCCGGTGCATCTGCAAATTATGACACAGGTAAACAGGCGCTCGATCTGAACTTCCCCCAGATTTATATCCTGAAACGCCCTGCGGGCTATGTCGATCCCTCCCTGTGGGAAGATGGCGTCCCTGCCGCCCTCGTTTCTTATGATATGAACGCCTGGCATAGCGAAGGCAACGGCAGTACATCCGACACGGCATATATGGGCTTGCGTTATGGTCTGAATATGGGGCCGTGGCGTTTACGCTCACGCGGCAACCTGAACTGGGATAAAGACAACGGCAGCAAATACACCAGCCAGGATATCTATTTACAGCGTGATATTACGCCATTAAGCGCGCAAATGGTGCTCGGCGATTCCTACACCCGTGGCGATGCGTTTGACTCCTTCAGCCTGCGTGGCGCACGGATGTATAACGATGACCGTATGTTACCGATCGGCACCAGCAACTATGCGCCGGTCATTCGCGGTGTGGCGAACAGTAACGCCAAAGTTACCGTTACGCAAAGCGGCAATAAAATCTACGAAACTACCGTACCACCGGGTGCCTTTGAGATAAACGACCTCAGCACCACCGGCTACGGTAACGACCTGTTGGTTACCGTTGAAGAATCTGATGGCAGCAAGCGCACGTTTACCGTGCCCTTCTCCTCCGTGACTCAAATGCTGCGCCCCGGCGCTACGCGCTGGGATATCGGCGTCGGTGAGTTGAACAACGATTCTTACGCTGACAAACCGCAGGTCGGTTACGCCCAGTTTTACTACGGTCTGAATAATACCTTTACCGGCTATATCGGCGCGCAGTATACCGACATGGATTTCTATGCCGGGCTACTGGGGCTGGCCATGAACACCCGCATCGGCGCATTTGCTTTCGACATTACCCAATCTCATGCCGAAGTTGACGAGCTGGGGACGTTAAGCGGGCAAAGCTATCGCCTGACCTACAGTAAAATGGTCGAGGCGACGAATACCTCCTTTAACGTGGCGGCTTATCGTTTTTCAACCGAAGATTATCTCAGCCTGAACGACGCCGCTTCCCTTCGGGATAGCGTTAAGCGGCAGAAATATGAAAACCAGGCTTACCAGTCTAGCGCCGAACTCTATTCCGATTACCAGCGCACTAAAAATCAGGTACAGATCAGTATTAACCAGCCGCTACAGTCCAGCGACTCTACTTACGGATCGGTATACGTCAGCGGGACCTGGCAGGATTACTGGAATGGCGACAGCTCTACCTCCAATTACAGCCTCGGCTACAACAACAGTTTTGCTTACGGTAGTTACAGCCTGTCGCTACAACGCTCCTACGATCAAAACGGAGCCAAAGATGACAGCATCTATCTGAGTCTCAGCATCCCGCTGAACGTCTTCTCGAATAGCTACGATCGTTCAGGCGGGTTCAGCAATATCAATATGGGGCTGCACTCAGATATGAAGGGCGGCGCCAGCTTCAACTCAACGGCCAGTGGCAATACGAAAAATAACGATATCAGTTATTCCGTGAGTGCCTCCTCCAGCGGCGGTGGCAACTACGGCAACCTTAATCAGGTGAGCGGTTTTACCTCGCTGAACAGCAGTTATGGTCCACTGGGCGTTTCAGCATCGTATAGCGATGATAATAGTAAACAGTATTCAGCCACCTATAGCGGCGGTATGGTGCTGCACTCTGGCGGGGTAGCGTTCGCACCGGGCAGTATCGGTGATGCCGATGCGCTGGCGCTGGTGAAGGCCAGCGGCGCAGAGGGGGCTGGCATCGGCTACGGCAACAGTGAAATAGGCAAATCCGGCTACGGCATCATGCCGTATATGTCGGCTTACCGTGAGAACCGCGTATCGCTGGATATCAGCACACTGGAAACTGACGTTGAAGTGAAAAACACCAGCGCCGTGACCGTACCGCGCAGCGGTGCTGTGGTACTGGTGAATTTTGAAACCGATGAAGGCCGTTCACTGATTCTGGAATTACAGCGCAGCGATAAAGGTTTTATTCCATTGGGTGCAGATGTACTGAATGAAAAGAACGAGCCTATCGGCACCGTGGGCCAGGCGGGCCAGGCCTATGTGCGCGGCGTTGAGGATCAGGGCGTGCTGCGTGTGGTTTGGGGCAGCGGCAAAGAAAGTACCTGTACCGTTCATTATCAGGTAACAGGAAATACAACGAAAGCAGGGTTAACGCCGGTTCTGAGTGACCATGTTTGCCAGATGTAACCTTAGGGAAAATCAGTGAGAGGGAATATGAAAAAAAATATGCTCAGACTGCCTGTTGTCGCTCTCATCGCGATGGCGGCCTCAGGAGCAGCGCTGGCGGGAGGGACTAACCTTGATGTCAACTTTACTGCCTCCGTGAACGAAACCACCTGCAATATGAAGCTACAGGGCGGCAGTGGCTCGGACACCGACCAGACGCTGAAAATCGGCAACGATATTGGCGTGCGAATTAACGACTTTGGCACATCAGCCAACCGGGCTGGCAACGCGGCCGCACAGGGTAATTTCAAAATCATGATCGTGGAATGCCCGCCGACGCTGACGTCGTTAAAAACAAAAATAACCGGGAGTCAATCAGGTTATTTAACCACGGGCATTCTTAACGCCATTAAAAAAGAAAATGGCGGAGCCGACTATACCGCCGTGTCTATCGCACGTATGACAACGCCAAACGCACCGTTCGTGATCAACTCAACGGCCGCAGGCGAGAGTCTGATCTGGACAAACGATGAAATTAAAGCTGGCGAAGTGCCCCTGGTTGCCGTGTTACAGGCGACACAGGATGGCAGGGTAACCACTGGCACTTTTGAAGCCACCGCTACCTTTGAATTCAGCTACGAATAAATTGCGCAGAATACGGAGCACTATCATGAAATTGACCCCAGCTTTACTCGCGTTATCCGTTTCTGCCGTTCTCTTTTCGGGAGTAGCCAGCAGCGCCGTTATTTCCGGGACCACTTCGGCGAAGATGAAATTTACCTCGACCGTCGTCACCGGAACCTGCACGGCAAAAGTGGTAGACGGCAGCGGTGCCAGCACTGCCGAAATTAAATATGGCGATATTTATCGTTCGGATATCGGCAAAAGCACCGTCCCGCTTTCAATCCAGTTGAGCAACTGCTCCGGCGTGACCAGCGCGACGGTCGCCGCCAAACCGGGCTCAGGCGGTAAGTGCTCCGGTAAATCGTATGACGGCGGCCTGAAAACGGCGTTTGAAATCTGGAGCGGCGCGGTGGATACCGGCGTGCAGCTTTCCTGCACGACACCGCCAGCAGCGCAGGTGGTGACGATATCCAACGGAAGCGGGCAATACCCGATGCAGTCAAGGATTGTCGCTGCGGAGGGGCAAACTGCGGCGACTGTCGAGATGGGTAACGTTTCTGCCCCTGTCACCTTTGTTGTGACCTACCCGTAATTATCTGCCAAAGCTGGAGTGACGCTGTATTAGCAGCCATTTCATTGTGATTTTATGTTTAGGGAAAAACCATGAGAGTAAACAGAAATAAAAGCTATCTCAGCCTGCCTGTTGCCGCCTTTGTGTTAATAGCGGCCTCTGGAACCGCGTTCGCAGAAGAAAGCACCCTGGATGCCACCCTGACCGCCAACATTAGAGAAACCACCTGTGATATGAAGTTGGTGGGTGGGCTCGGCAGTGACACCAAACAAAATATAACAGTATTCATTCCTGGCCGTTCTAACGTCTTTATCCCGCTTGCTGATGGGCAAGCGGGTAAAGCCTCAGCGACATTTAAACTGGTGATTGTCGAGTGCCCGGAGTCATTGACGTCATTAAAAACCACGATTAACGGAACGGCTGACAGCCGGTTAACCACCGGTCTGGCAAATCAAATTGCGAAAGCCGAGGGTGGCGCAGAATATGCGGCCCTTGAGATTGCCCGCAGCATAGCAATAGATGCCCCTTTCACCATTGGCGATAGCTCGGATACTGGCGGTCTGGTGTGGACACGAGACGAAATTGATCAAAAAGAAGTGTCGCTGACGGCCACCCTGCGAGAGACACAGTCCGGTCTTATGACCATCGGCAAGTTCACGACGATTGCTACCTTCAACTTTAGTTATGAATAAGTTGCGCAGAATACGGAGCGCTTTGATGAAAAATATTAACTTTTTAACCGTCCTGTCTCTTTCTGCCATTTTATTCTCAGCAACGACAACGGCGGCCATTACAGGAACCGATGACGTCGAAATGACGTTTAACGCTGAAATTACCAGTACCACCTGTAACGCTCAAATTATTGATATGGCAGGTACCCCGACCAGCATCATTAACTATGGTGATGTGTTTAAATCAGAGATAGCCAAAAAATCACGGGTGGTACAGTTTAAAATTAACTATACCGACTGTTCTGGCGTTTCCGGCCTCGACATAAAAGCGAAGCCCGGTGCTGGCGGGAGCTGTTCCGGGGTTAATGCCGACGGTAATTCCTATGCAGCTGGTAATAATGCCGCCTTTGAACTCTGGTATGGCAACGTTGACAGAGATGTCGAAATGTTATGCTCAGGAAAATATTTTATTATGCCCTGGACTCCTCTCGAAGGAGCATCTTCGATGCTCTTCAGCTCCCGTATCGTCGTCGCCAAAGGAGAAGATATTACCAAGGTGGATCCTGGCGCAGTCTCCGCCCCTATCACCTTTGTTATTACCTATAAATAAAACCCAGAGACCACACGAATGCACTCACTACCGTTTTTTCTACGCCGACGAGTCCTGACGCTGCTGGCTGGGTTGTTTTGCCTGGCAGGTTTCAGCCATGCAGGAGAGTTAGATGCGAACCTCAATGCGACAATTGTTGATACCACCTGTAAATTCAGCGTGGAAAACGGCGATGATGTGTATCTGCCAACCGTAATGCGCAGCTGGTTTTATAACGCCGACGGCAGCAACCGCTACACCCCCACCGACGAAGCGGGCGGCACGCCGTTTACACTCCACGTTGATGAATGCTATGTCAGTAGCGGCATTAAACAACTGACGTTCAGCTTCAGCCCGCAGTCCGGGTTCTGGAACAACCAGAATCAGGTATTTAAAAACGACGCCACGGCAGGCGCGGCGGAAAATGTCGGCGTGGTGATATTTTCCAGCGACTATAAAACCAACGTACTGAACAGCGATGGCAGTTCAGCGGTGATGTACGATGTCTCGAACAAAAGCAGCGCACAGTATTTAACGGATTATCAGTTCTATGCGCGCTATCAGAATATCGGGGCAGTCACCGCAGGCATCGTCACCAGCAATGTCGTTGTAGACGTCAAATACGAATAAAAGGATTTATGATGAAATTGAGTCGTTTATCACTGGCACTGGTGATCCTGGGCGCATCGGGCGCAGCCCATGCGGCCTTTGAGTGTCGTTTCAATGATAACAATGCGCGACAGATTATGACGCCAGGCGTACAACCAGTGATCACACCGCTGCCGCCGGGAACCATCACTGCGCCTACGCAAATAAGCACCACAATCCTGATGGAGATACAGCCTTCGTTAACGTCTTACTGTGTTGTCGGCGATGACGGCGATAACGTTTACCAGAAGACAGATACCGCGCTAGCGTGGGGTTACGTGGATAACAAAGCCACCTTCAGAACCAATATCCCGGGCATTTATTATACCATTGCGATTTACCCTGACGATAACCGCATCGCAGCCTGGTTTCCGCCTGGCACTGGTGGGTGGACTGTCACCGGTGACATCCATGAAGATGAAGGCATTGTTGACGACCAAATCTGGCGTGCGCGGATGGAGATTTACCAGTATCCCGATTTTAAAGGCGTACCGAGCGGTACGACCATGCTAACCGCCATCGGCGGCCCGCTGGGGGAAATAGCGTTGGGCAATCCGATGACGGGAACAGTCGATGATCACCCCCGCCCGCTGATCAACATCTCGGAAATGTCGTTTAATATTCCCTTAAACGAGCCGACCTGCGCGTTACGCGCGCCCACCACCGTTGACCTGGGAGACTGGTATCGTTCCGACCTGGAAAACGACAGCACCAAAGAGGTGTCGTTTCAGATTACCGGCACCTGCGTTAATACTAAGGCGGTATACTCCACCATTAGCTCCTCGCACACCACGGCGGATAAAGGCTATTTTACTAATGCTATCACCAGCAATTCTGCCATTACCGCCGCGGGTGGCGTTGGGGTACAACTCAGTTCGGAAGCAAGCCATCATCTGTACGCCAATGGCTCCAGATTTACCCTGGCGATGGGTGAAATAGTTGGCGATCCGGTCTATTCCGTTGATTACACCATGAAGGCGAAACTGGTGAAAACCGGCTCTGAACCGGTGACTGCGGGCGTTTTCGGCACCACGGTGACTTTCCAGGTCACCTACGAATAAGCTACCCCTGCGGCTGATTGCTAATCAGCCGCGACATCGTTTCCAGCGAATCCGTGCGTAAAATATACAGCCTTTTGAGCAGCATCGGATTATCTCCCGGCTTCACCTTCCCTCTCACCGTGGTCACCGCCATGTGGAATCCCGCATCGCCCGCCGCTTTTACCGCCGTGGCGTTATACCCACCAAACGGATACGAAAGATACAGGACGTGAGGATTGAACTGGGACAGCGCCCGGCGAGAACGGGCAAAATCAAACAGAATGTTGTGATAGCTGCGACTCAGCAGGATTGGCCGGTGATTGGCATCCACACGGTGCAGGAAATGAGTATGCGACTGGAAGTCGAACACGTCCCTGATCCCATTCAGTTCAGAGACGCTCATAAACTGTAGCGATTTCGGATCCCACTTCTGCGGGTAGCGCTTAATGCGTGACGAGATAATAAACGCCGTCGCCTTCATACCGTTCTGTTTCAACACCGGATAAGCATAACGACTCACCGACTTCAGGCCATCGTCGAACGTCAGCACCACCGCCCGCGCCGGGAGATTCATGTTGTTGCGTACATAGCCTTCCAGTTGATACATCGTCAGCGTCGTGTAGCCGCGATCGTGTAGCCAGGCCATCTGGTTACTAAACGCGCGTACGGAGGTCGTCGTGGAGGTATGGCGAAAGCGGGTATTCTCTTCATCGCGAAGAATATGGTGATACGTTAACACCGGGATGCCGTTGTCTTCCTGCGCATCCAGAGCGCTAACATAAGCCAGTCTGCCGCCAATGCGGATCTGGTACCAGGTCTGGTTGAGTCGGTCTTTAAGCTTACTGATAATGGGATAGCGCAGATTATCTGCCAGCACGCCAAACGGCGCGCTACCGACATCTGGGGCATTATAAACCGGTGTATCTTTCCAGGTAATCAGGCTTTGATTGCTGAGCGGTTTATTGAGATCGCCCAGACCATCGTCAACTTTCTGCCGCCCCTGAACCGGCTCCAGATGTCCCTTATCAATAAACCCGGTGCCAAAGCCAAAGGTGAATTCGTAATAGTCTGCCGCAATCGGCTCTACGGCAAGGATCTGCCCGGCGCGAATATTCCCGACCGTCACCATCTTATTGCCAATCTGCGCCCATACGGCGGCCGCTTCGGTGGTTTGCATATAGCGAGCAGGCAAAGCCGCGGCGACGCTGCCAGAGAACAGGAGCACTACAACAAGCAGAACGCGCATAACCATATGAGATAACCGAGGCGAGAAACCTCGGTTATTGTAGCAAAAGCATCATCAATACCAATGATTAATACTCATACAAATCATGCTTCAACACGAAGGGGGGATTTTTTTGTTGTTGATGCCAGAGGCTGGAGACTTCGGGGCCGCCAAGCGCGACGATGCAATCGCGAAACGCAGAACTGCTCATCGATTCCCGCGACGAAAGCATTCGCTCAAGCAAAGGATAGCTGATACCTGAAATCACTTCACACTTGGGATGTTTATGGCTCATTAACGACGCTACACGGTAAGGCGCGGCCCCGGCCATATCCGTCAGGAAGATCACGCCCTCGCCTGAGTCTGTAGCATGCAGGGCATGGCACATCATGCGACTGAGCATATTCGCGCTGAGCCCACGCCAAAAATTTACCGACTGGCATTGGACCAACGGGCCGTACTTTTTCTCCAGACGATGTAGCATATCCTGTGCCTTATCGTCATGACAGGTAATAACCCAACCTAACATTGCCTACCTCCTTAGCAGGCAAGTAGTTTATCAGGGTGATAAATCGGTAATGGTGATAAGCATCAAAAGTCTTCCTCTCCTGGGCAAGGAGAGGAAGAAAGAATTAGCTACGCAGACCGCGTCCACGCTGAATCAGATACCAGCACAGCAAGTAAAACGCCGCGATAAACACCACCAGCACACCAAACGTGGTAACCAGCGGAACATCATGAATCCCCAGAAAGCCGTAGCGGAAGCCGCTAATCATGTAGACAATCGGGTTCAGATGCGACAGTCCCTGCCAGAACGGCGGCAGCAGCGTTAACGAATAGAACACTCCACCCAGATAGGTCAGCGGCGTCAGCACGAAAGTTGGGATCAGGCTGATATCGTCAAAGGTTTTGGCGAAAACTGCGTTCAGCAGGCCAGCCAGCGAAAACAGCACCGCCGTTAACACCAGCGTGAGCGCCACAAAGACCCAGGAATGCACCTGGAACGGTACGAAGAACAGTGAAATAGCCGTGACCAGAATGCCTACGCACAGGCCACGCGCCACGCCGCCGCCGACGAAACCGGCGATAATCACGTGCGTCGGCACCGGGGCAACCAGCAGCTCTTCGATATTGCGCTGAAACTTGGCGCTAAAGAATGACGATGCCACGTTCGCGTACGAGTTGGTGATCACCGCCATCATAATCAGCCCCGGCACAATAAACTGCATGTAGCTAAAACCATGCATTTCGCCGATACGCGAGCCGATCAGGTTACCAAAGATAATAAAATAGAGCGTCATCGTAATGACGGGAGGAACCAGCGTCTGGATCCAGATCCGCATAAAGCGGTGGATCTCTTTCGCCCAGATGCTTTTCAGCGCAACCCAGTAAAGCTGCATCATGCGCGATCTCCTTGTTTTTCATGAACCAGAGAAACAAACAGTTCTTCCAGTCGGTTCGCTTTGTTACGCATACTCAATACCTGAACCCCCTGTGCGCTCAGCTGAGAGAAGACGCTGTTGACCCCTTGTTCACGCAGAACCTCCACTTCCAGTGTGGAAGTGTCGACCAGTCGGTACTGATAACCTTCCAGTTTCGGCAGCGGACTTTTGGGTGCCAAATCGAGGATAAAGGTCTCGGATTTCAGCTTGGAGAGCAGACTCTTCATCGAGGTATTTTCCACCAGCTCGCCGTGCTGAATAATGCCGATATTGCGACACAGCATTTCCGCTTCTTCGAGATAGTGGGTGGTCAGAATAATGGTGGTGCCTTTATCGTTTAAATCCTTTAAAAAGCCCCACATTGAACGACGCAGCTCAATGTCGACGCCCGCCGTTGGTTCATCCAGGATGAGTAATTTTGGCTCGTGCATCAGCGCACGGGCAATCATCAGACGGCGCTTCATCCCGCCGGAAAGCATGCGCGCACGCTCGTTACGCTTTTCCCATAAATCGAGCTGCTTTAAATATAATTCGCTGCGTTTGACCGCTTCTTTATGCTCAACACCGTAGTAACCCGCCTGGTTGACCACGATCTGCTGCACGGTTTCAAACGGGTTAAAGTTAAACTCCTGCGGTACCAGACCAAGCTGGCGTTTCGCGTTAACCGTATCTTTTTCGAGATCGTATCCGAAGACGCTCACCCGCCCGGAGGTTTTATTCACCAGCGAGCTGATTATCCCAATGGTGGTGGATTTTCCTGCGCCATTCGGTCCCAAAAGCGCATAAAAATCACCCGCTTCGACTTGCAAATCTATGCCGCGTAACGCCTGAACGCCACCGGGATAGGTTTTTTTAAGTTGTTGAAGTTCCAGAGCAATGGTCATGGTTTTTTACTTACCTTACGTTCTGACATTTTATATATAGTTTAATTAATGCTGGAGTTACCCTATATTAGCCCATCGAATTTATCTGGCTTCGGGTCGTACAACTCCATGAAAGACATAGATACACTCATCAGCAACAATGCACTATGGTCAAAGATGCTGGTAGAAGAGGATCCCGGATTTTTTGAAACGCTGACGCATGCCCAGAATCCGCGTTTTCTATGGATTGGATGTTCCGATAGCCGCGTTCCCGCTGAACGTTTAACCGGTCTTGAACCGGGTGAATTATTTGTTCACCGTAATGTTGCTAATCTGGTTATTCACACCGACCTGAACTGTCTCTCAGTGGTTCAGTATGCGGTGGATGTGCTGGAAGTGGAACATATTATTATATGCGGCCACTATGGATGCGGTGGCGTCCAGGCGGCGATTGAAAATAAAGAACAGGGGCTGATTGATAACTGGTTACTGCACATCCGCGATATCTGGTTCAAACACAGCTCACTGCTGGGTGAAATGCCGCAGGAACGTCGCATGGACACCCTGTGCGAACTGAATGTGATGGAACAGGTCTATAACCTGGGCCACTCAACCATTATGCGTTCAGCCTGGAAGCGTGGTCAGAAAGTCACTATTCACGGCTGGGCTTACGGTATTCATGACGGTCTGCTGCGCGATCTGGACGTTACCGCCACCAGTCGTGAAACGCTGGAGCAGCGCTATCGTCAGGGCTTGTCTAACCTGAGTCAGAAACACAGCAACCATAAATGATGTGACATTGCCGGGAGGCGGCTACGCCTTACCCGGCCTACAAACCTGCGCCATCAGACGCCTGCGGGATTACTCGTCCAGCAGCACCACTTTGCCAACATACGGCAGATGGCGATAACGCTGGGCATAGTCAATGCCGTAACCGACCACAAACTCATCTGGAATAGAGAAGCCGATAAACTCGACCGGAACATTCACTTCACGACGAGATGGTTTATCCAGCAGCGTACAAATAGCCAGGGATTTCGGCTCGCGCAGGCTCAGAATTTCACGCACTTTAGACAGCGTGTTGCCGGAGTCGATGATGTCTTCGACAATCAGCACGTCCTTGCCACGAATGTCTTCATCCAGGTCTTTCAGGATTTTAACATCACGCGTGGTAGACATTCCGCTGCCGTAGCTGGATGCCGTCATGAAATCGACTTCGTGGGAGACATGCACTTCACGGCACAGATCCGCCATAAACATAAATGAGCCACGTAACAGACCAACCAGCACCATATCGCTGCCGCTGTCCTTGTAACGTTCGTTAATCTGGCGCCCCAGTTCAGCAATACGCGCTTTGATCTCCGCTTCCGGGATCATCACTTCAACAGTATGTTTCATAAACCCTATAACTCACTGATTTTTATCAGTTGACACATCATGCAGATCGAAAGAAAGCGCTTACGTTGATACACCGACTGACAGACGGCGACCCGCTCTAACCACAAAACTTGCGACAGCATACAAACAATTCAGTTGATGAAGTATACCAGTAAAGAGAGCGGGTTCCTCTGATAGTTCACAGGAGAACCCGTTTGCGGCGTTTTTTGTACGCTTATTAATCAACACCAGGAGCGCACGGCAGACTGTGGCTAAAACGTTTCCCAGTGTGGGTCTTGTGGCGAACTCCCCGCGGAGGTCGCTCGTGGAGTATCCTTAGGTGGTTTTCGATGCTCACTGTTGGAGGCATCGCGAGTGATGCGAAATGCCGCCACGGCCAGGCGTAACTGTTCAGCTTGTTGTTCCAACGAAGCGGCGGCGGCGGCAGACTCCTCTACCAGCGCGGCGTTTTGTTGTGTGACACTGTCCATCTGCGAGACCGCGAGGCTCACCTGCTCAATCCCCCGACTCTGTTCTTCCGAGGCTGAGGCGATTTCCCCCATGATGTCCGTCACGCGGGTAACCGCAGCGACAATCTCTTTCATTGTTTTACCCGCGTCCGACACCTGCTGAGATCCCATCCCCACGCTGTGGGTTGAGTTATCAATCAACGCCTTGATCTCTTTGGCTGCCTGAGCGCTACGGCTTGCCAGGGTACGGACTTCGCCCGCCACAACAGCAAATCCGCGGCCCTGCTCTCCTGCTCTGGCAGCCTCAACCGCCGCATTGAGCGCCAGGATATTGGTCTGGAAAGCAATACTGTCGATGACGCTGGTGATCTGCGCAATTTGCTGTGAACTACCGGCAATTTCACTCATTGTATGCACGACAGTATCAACAACCCGTCCACCACGTGCGGCAGTATCAGACGCATTCTTAGCCAGTTGAGTTGCCTGTTTCGCATTGTCCGTATTTTGCTTCACGGTCGCGGTAAGCTGTTCCATGCTGGCGGCTGTCTCTTCAAGTGAAGCGGCCTGCTGCTCGGTACGCGAAGACAAATCGTTGTTACCTGATGAGATTTCCGCTGCGCCGCTATGAATCGTTTCTGAGCTGTTACGCACCGACGTGACTGTCGAAATCAGCGACTGTCGCATTTCATCTAAGCCCGTCGCCAAACGCCCCATTTCATTACGTCCCTGGACGTCGAGTTGATGGGTCAAATCACCACGGGTAATAATGCGAATATGCTCCATAATCTGCGCCAGGGGTTTAAGCAGCATATGCTGCAACCCGCTCCAGATCATGCCCAGAACGATGAGCACAGCGACGACAATTGCCCCTAATGTCCATTGCATGCGGGTAAAGCTGTGCTGATTCTCCGCCGCCGCGTGCTGAAGCAGCGCGTTATTTTCGTTACGCCACTGGTCATAGCTGGCTTCCATCTCATCCTGCGCCTTCTGAGCATCAAGATCGCCATAGGCTTGATAGTTATTCGCGCGCAGATACTCTATCGATAACGCCATCACGTCGTGCATCTGCCGATACTGTTTTTCCATTTCAGATGCAATTTGCGGATTCTGCCCCGACACCTGCGGCAATGACTGATAATGCGCGAAGTATCCCTCAGCCTTCTTCATTGACTCACTCGCCGTTTTCAGCAAAGTATCAATTGCCGCCAGTGAGGCCGGATCGCGTTGGTTCTTTAAGAAACGAATTGCTACACGGGTTACCGTTACCCGGGTTTTAATCAGCGTATTGACGCTATCACTCAGATTTTCCTGTTGGGCGTTCAGGGTGCCTGAGTTCTGGAAATTATGGCGATCATTGTTTACCGCAGAATAAAAAAAGCTTCCTGTCACGACCTGTAGCAAACAGAAAATGGCGAGAACCAGAAGAATGCCGGTAATAACGCGCACATTTTTAATCATAGTATTTCATCCATTGAACTCACATTGGGTACCCAATGATTATCGGCTTCAAAGGCGATTACTTTATGTGCAATAGCAGAATTTGCAGGAGGAGGGAGTCGTGCGATGAAACGCTGTAAAGAGACTGTGTTTTATCCGGCCTACGAGAGATTTCCGCAGGCCGGATAAGCACAACGCGATTTTTTTAGACAGTGAAGCCGAGCATCATCCCGGTATCTTCATGCTCTAGCAGATGACAGTGCGCCATATAGGCATGCTCTTTTGGCGCGTCGTGGTCAAACTTCACCAGCACCTCGCTCACGCCGCCTTCTACCCGCACCGTGTCCTTCCATCCCGCGCGGTGTGCGGCTGGCGCTTTGCCGTTCTCAGACAGAATGCGGAACTGCGTGCCGTGAATGTGGAACGGATGCAGCATCATGTCGCCCTGACCGGAAATCACCCAGCGTTCATGCTGCCCTTTCGCCGCGGCAAACATCGGTTTATTCATATCAAACGCCTGACCATTAATTCGGTTGGCATTATGGAAGTCGAATGATCCATGCTTCATATTGCCCATATCGCCATGCTGCATATTCCCCATCTCACCGTGGTTCATATTGCCATGATTCATATTGCCGTGGCCCATATTGTCATTATTCATATGGCCCATCATCTTCCCATGATCCATCCCCGCCATGGCCTGAGCGCCGTATTTCTTCATCAGCATTTGCATGCCCATCATGTCGAGCATCGGATCCATCGACAATTGCAGTTTGCGCACCGTCAGCCCTTCCAGTGACGGCAGCGATGGCATGGATATCAGCGAATCTGGTAGCGTGCCGGAAGCGGTAATCAGCAGCGGCTGAACGCGCATCACCGGGTGCGGCTTATCAAATGGCGCGATCGCCATCCCCATCTGGCTGACTGGCAGAGTGACCAGATCAAAAGCTTTGCCGTCACTGACATCCACCAGCACTTCAAAGCGCTCGCCCATCAGCATAGGAAGTTCGGTCACTTTTACCGGCTCCGCCAACAGTCCACCGTCGCTGGCAATGACGTACAAAGGACGATTGTCGCTGGCTGCAATGTTCAGCGAGCGCGCGTTACAACCATTCAGCAGACGCAGACGCAGCCAGCCGCGCGGTGCGGCATGCTGAGGATAAATCGCCCCGTTGGTCAGCAGCGTATCGCCAAACCAGCCGACGGCGGCGGTCATGATGTCCAGTTGATAATCAACCTGCCCATCAGCAGAGAACTGTTTGTCCTGAATAATCACCGGTACATCATCAATGCCCCACTGCTTAGGCAGCATCAGCTTGCGAATCTCTTCATCTTCAATCAGCACCAGTCCGGCCAGCCCCATCGCTACCTGACGGCCGGTCTTTCCATGCTGATGCGGGTGGAACCAGCATGTTGCCGCCCGCTGATCCGGCGTGAAGGTCACTGAACGTTTCCCGCCCGCCGGGATAATGCCTTGCGGCCCACCGTCGACTTCACCGGGGATTTCCAGACCGTGCCAGTGCAACGTCGTCTCTTCGGCAAGCTGGTTATGGATATCCACGGTCACCGATTGCCCTTTGTTCAGCTTGACCGCAGGTCCGAGTAAATTGCCGTTATATCCCCAGGTCGTCGCTGTTTTACCAGCAAAGCTCGATTTTCCGGCTTGCACCACCAATTGCATACGGTTTGAGGCATCCGCGGTTAGCAGGTCAGGAATGGGCAATGCAGGGCGGTCTGCGGCAAATACGCTCCGGCTCCACAGAGGTAACGCTGACGCGACGCCCAGCGCCACGGAGTACTTTAAAAAGTCACGACGTTGCATAATCACTTCCTTATATTCAGCAGCTTAAGCAGGCTATCTTTTAAGCATAAGCCTTCCCCTTACGGGAAGGTCAAGTGAACGGCTAATAATAAAGGTCGTCGCTTCGCTCGCAGTATGCTAACGTTTAAATTCCGTGATGCAGTGGTAGAAGCAATGAAGACGTTTTTCAGAACAGTTTTGTTCGGCAGCCTGATGGCCGTATGCGCAAATAGCTACGCGCTCAGCGAGTCCGAAGCCGAAGATATGGCCGATTTAACGGCAGTTTTTGTTTTTCTGAAAAATGACTGTGGATACCAGAATTTGCCTAATGGGCAGATTCGTCGCGCACTGGTCTTTTTTGCCCAGCAAAACCAGTGGGACCTGAGTAATTACGACACCTTCAATATGAAAGCGCTGGGTGAAGACAGCTACCGCGATCTCAGCGGTATCGGCATCCCAACGGCAAAGAAATGCAAAGCGCTGGCGCGTGACTCCCTGAGCCTGCTGGCCTACGTTAAATAGAAAGTTTTGCGGAGCCCTCAGGCTCCGCATGAATTAACGCTGTTGCACAAATTCGCGGTATGCCGCCACAACCTGAAGAAAGTCCTCTACACCACAGAGCGAAAAACTTTCTTCGTCGTAGTAGCTCATCCCCTCTTCCATCTCATCGCCAGAGAACTCCAGCTGATTAGCGCGGACCATCACTTCTTCGCCATCCAGCCAGAGCGTGTATTCATGCCCTGCTCGCTGCCAGGAGCGCTCACTGCCCTTAACCGCACGCGCTGCCTGTTCCACTTCATCAAGTAAGGCCAGGTTTTCTTTCACTTCCTCATTAAACCAGTGCCCCACCACCTCGTGGCCCATGGACATACGCACTTTTACCACTCCGGTAATATCGCGCAGAAATTCGTAATCCATAATGTCTTCCTCTGCTCCCGGCAATGCGCCAATACCGCATTGCGCCTTGCTGTAATTATCGCAGCAGCGCGGCAGAAAAAAAGCGTAGCGGGTATAAGGAATAGAAATAAAAATGCCCGGAGAAGCAGACTTCTCCGGGCATTGATGTGTTTTTACACAAAACGCGTTAGCGCATTACACCGCGGTCTGGAAAATCACACCATCGGCTTTCTCGGTGTACTGAGACAGCTGGTCGAAGTTCAGATAACGGTAAGTATCTACGGCCGTTTTATCTACCTGCGCCACATAGGTCTGGTACTCTTCCGCCGTCGGCAGTTTGCCGATCAGCGCCGCAACCGCCGCCAGCTCCGCAGAAGCCAGGTAGACGTTTGCCCCGGTACCTAAACGGTTCGGGAAGTTACGGGTAGAGGTCGACACCACCGTTGCGCCGTCGGCTACACGCGCCTGGTTACCCATGCACAGAGAGCAGCCTGGAATTTCGATACGCGCACCGCTCTTACCGAATACGCTGTAGTAGCCTTCTTCAGTCAGCTGAGCGGCGTCCATACGGGTTGGCGGAGCCACCCACAGACGCGTCGGCAGCTGGCCTTTGTGCGCATCCAGAAGCTTACCAGCGGCACGGAAGTGCCCGATGTTAGTCATGCAGGAGCCGATGAACACTTCGTCAATCTTCTCGCCCTGTACGTCAGAAAGCAGACGCGCATCGTCCGGATCGTTCGGTGCACACAGGATTGGCTCTTTGATATCCGCCAGATCGATGTCGATCACCGCCGCGTATTCTGCGTCAGCGTCGGCTTCCAGCAGCTGCGGATCCGCCAGCCATTTTTCCATGCCCTGCACACGACGTTCCAGCGTACGACGATCGCCATAACCTTCTGCGATCATCCACTTCAGTAGAACGATGTTAGAGTTCAGATACTCAACGATCGGCTCTTTGTTCAGCTTGATGGTACAACCGGCAGCGGAACGCTCAGCGGAGGCATCGGTCAGTTCGAACGCCTGCTCCACTTTGAGATCCGGCAGACCTTCGATTTCAAGGATGCGGCCAGAGAAGATGTTTTTCTTACCTTTCTTCTCAACGGTCAGCAGACCCTGTTTGATCGCGTACAGCGGAATGGCGTGAACCAGATCGCGCAGGGTGATGCCCGGCTGCATTTTGCCTTTGAAACGCACCAGAACGGATTCCGGCATATCCAGCGGCATCACGCCGGTCGCCGCAGCAAACGCCACCAGACCAGAACCTGCCGGGAAGGAGATCCCGATAGGGAAACGGGTATGGGAGTCACCACCGGTGCCAACGGTATCCGGCAGCAGCATACGGTTCAGCCAGGAGTGGATAACGCCATCGCCCGGACGCAGGGAGACACCACCACGGTTCATGATGAAGTCTGGCAGCGTATGGTGCGTATTGACGTCCACCGGCTTCGGATAGGCCGCGGTGTGGCAGAAGGACTGCATCACCAGATCAGCAGAGAAGCCCAGGCACGCCAGGTCTTTCAGCTCGTCACGGGTCATTGGGCCAGTGGTATCCTGAGAACCGACGGAGGTCATCTTCGGTTCGCAGTACGCGCCCGGACGGATACCTTTCACGCCACAGGCGCGGCCAACCATTTTCTGTGCCAGGGAGAAGCCACGGCTGCTTTCCGCCACGTCTTTCGCCTGACGGAATACGTCTGAGTGTGGCAGACCCATCGCTTCGCGCGCCTTGGTAGTCAGGCCGCGACCAATGATCAGCGGAATACGGCCACCGGCGCGAACTTCGTCGATCAGGACTTCAGTTTTCAGCTCAAAGCTTGCCAGCAGTTCGCCGGTTTCGTGGTTGCGTACTTCGCCTTTGAACGGGTAAACGTCAATCACGTCGCCCATATTCATGTTCGACACGTCCACTTCAATCGGCAGTGCGCCCGCATCTTCCATGGTATTGAAGAAAATAGGTGCAATTTTGCCGCCGAGGCACAGGCCACCGCCGCGCTTGTTCGGTACATGAGGAATGTCGTCACCCATGAACCACAGCACGGAGTTGGTCGCGGATTTACGCGAAGAACCGGTACCAACAACATCACCCACATAAGCCAGCGGGTAACCTTTTTTCTGCAATTCTTCGATCTGTTTGATCGGGCCAACAACGCCCGGTTGATCCGGTTCGATACCTTCACGGGCGTTTTTCAGCATCGCCAGCGCGTGCAGAGGGATATCCGGGCGAGACCATGCATCCGGTGCCGGAGAAAGGTCATCGGTGTTGGTTTCACCCGTCACTTTAAAGACGGTAACGGTGATTTTTTCAGCCAGGGCAGGACGGTTCAGGAACCATTCGGCATCAGCCCAGGATTGCATTACCTGCTTCGCATATTCGTTGCCCGCTTTGGCTTTTTCTTCTACGTCGTAGAAGTTATCGAACATCAGCAGTGTTGAAGAGAGCGCTTTAGCGGCAATTGGCGCCAGTTTTGCGTCGTCCAGCGCGTCGATAAGCGGATGAATGTTGTAACCACCCTGCATAGTGCCCAGCAGTTCAATGGCTTTTTCCGGGGTAACCAACGGGGAGGTGGTGTCGCCTTTCGCGACAGCGGCGAGAAAACCAGCTTTAACATAAGCGGCTTCATCTACGCCAGGAGGAACGCGGTTGATCAACAGGTCTAACAGGAATTCTTCTTCGCCCACAGGCGGGGTCTTCAGCAGCTCGACAAGTGCAGCCATTTGGGTTGCGTCTAAAGGTTTTGGCACAATCCCCTGGGCAGCACGCTCAGCTACGTGCTTACGGTATTCTTCTAGCACGACGATATCTCCTCGCTCTCATTGTCATAATGCGGCGCTTTTGTAGATGGGCGATTCTCTTCACGCTCCTGTGAGACAGTAGTTAGTAGGGTAAATGCCCGGTACCGCATAAGGCACAATAACAGGATTTTCACTAAGTGTTAATCCGTTTACAAAAAAGCAACATAAAAAATTGGCTGAATCGTTAAGAATGGTATAGCGACAAGGCGCAACGCAATTTAGGCTGCCTGAAACCTCCCTGAAACGGTTGATTTTTAAGCGCGATCGGCTGAATATTCCAGCGATTTTCCCGCCATCAGATATAATTGTGTAATAAATCTTCACACTCTTTTTCCGGACTTACCGGGCGAATCCCCAATAAAAGTCAAAACTGTCTAACACGGGTGAATAATACTCGCGGCAACAGGAACGCCTCACGGCACAGCGCTTGTCTCGTTGGAGTCATTTTATGAAGTTGCCCCTTAAGCCACATCTGCTTGTCCTTTTGTGCAGTGCCGGGCTGTTTGCCGCCTCTGGCGTGATGTTCGTTAAAAGTCGCACAACGGAACCTGCAGCTCCGGCCCCCGTTGCACAGCAACCGTCAGCACCGGCTCCAGCTCCCGTAGCGGCCCCTGCCCCGGCCGACCAAACAGCGCCCGTTGTGGCACCAACCTACTCGGCAGCACAAATCGATCAGTGGGTTGCACCTATTGCGCTCTATCCAGACTCGCTGCTGTCGCAAATTTTGATGGCCTCAACTTATCCGGCTAACGTCATCCAGGCCGCACAGTGGTCAAAAGACAATCCCAAAATGCAGGGCGATGCCGCCATTCAGGCCGTTGCCAGCCAGCCCTGGGATCCCAGCGTGAAATCGCTGGTCGCCTTTCCTCAGTTGATGTCGCTGATGGGTGAAAATCCGCCGTGGGTACAAAGCCTGGGCGATGCTTTCCTCGCACAACCGAAAGATGTCATGGATTCCGTTCAACGTCTGCGTGCGCTGGCGCAACAGACCGGTGCGTTGCAATCAACACCGCAACAGACTGTCACTACTGTGACCAAAGCAGCGCCAGCTAAAACCGCCACCAGCGAGTCGACGACCAGTTCAGCGACCACAACAGCCACGACCACCTCAACAAGCCCAACGGTTATCAAGATTGAATCCGCCGATCCGCAGGTGGTGTACGTTCCAACCTATAACCCGAATACGGTTTACGGTACCTGGCCGAATACCGCCTATCCGCCAACCTATCTGCCACCAACGCCCGGCGAGCAGTTTGGCAACAGCTTCGTTAACGGTTTAGGCTTCAGCCTCGGTGTTGCCACAACCTATGCCATCTTCAGCAACATCGACTGGGATGACGACGATCACCATCATAATGATGACTGGGATAACCATGGCGGCTATAACCGTAATGGTGATAACAACATCAACATTAACGTTGATAACTTCAATAAAATCAGTGGACAACGACTGACAGACGCCAACCGTACCTGGCAGCACAACCCGGCCTATCGTGAGGGTGTGCCATACCCAAATAACCAACTCAATAACCGCTTCCACTCCACTAACACAGCTACGGGCTTAAGTTCGACCCAGCAAAGACCGGTCAATCGTGATAGCCAGCGCCAGGCTGCGATGAGCCAAATGGAAAAATCAACGGGGAAAACATTCCCACAGACAGCGCGCTCGGGCACGAAAGACGCTCAGCGTCAGGCGTCCAGCCAACAGCTGAAGCAAATTTCACAGCGTAATAACTACCGCGGTTACGATACCAAGCCGCAAACCGCAAAACGGACAAGCACACAGCAACGTGAGAATCGCCAGGCAGTCGCCCAGCGACAGGAGAAACGGGTCACGCAACCGGCGCAGCAACGCAATGTGCAACAGCGCAATCTTCAACAGCGAACCAATCAGCCGCGCGCCAATGCGCTGAGCGGTAACGACAGCCGCTCCGCCAACTGGCAGGCACAGCAACAGCGAGGTGCCCAGAGCCGGCAGGTCGCCCGTAATCAGCCATCGCGCCAGCCTTCTGGCGGGCGTGCTGAACACCGTGAATTCCGTCATCGTTAAGGGAACCGACATGAAAAATAAACTACTCAGTGGAATGGTGTTGTTCATGGTTTCGGCCACCGCGATGGCACAACAATCCTTCAGTACACCAGACCAGGCAACCGATGCGCTGGCAAACGCGATCAGTGAGCAAAATGAAAGTGCAATGAGCAATCTGCTCGGGGAAAACTGGCGTGATTTTCTGCCGCCAGAAGGCGTCGATCCTGATGCGGTTGACCGCTTCCTGCGCGACTGGAAGGTTCGCCATAGCACCGTTATCGACGGCAATACGGCGCATCTTGTGGTTGGGGACAGCGACTGGCAACTGCCAATCCCGGTCGTCAAAAACGCTTCAGGCTGGCAATTTGATATCAAGGAAGCGGCCGAAGAGATCCTGACCCGTGAGATTGGACGCAACGAACTTGCTGCCATCGAGGCGTTGCACGCCTATGTGGATGCTCAGCAGAGCTATTTTGCGATGAACCAGAAATACGCGCAAAAGATTGTCAGTTCTGAAGGGAAAAAGGATGGTCTGTACTGGCCTGTTTCGCCCGGCGAAGCGCCAAGCCCGCTTGGCCCGGCCTTTAGTCCACAGGAACCGGGCACGGGCTATCACGGCTATCATTTTCGTATCCTTCCCGATAAAACCAGCGGCTTTGCCATGGTGGCCTGGCCCGTTAGCTACGATCACACCGGCGTGATGAGTTTTATGATTAACGGTGATGATAAAGTCTATCAGGCCGATCTCGGTGTTGAATCACAGCAGAAAGCACAAGCGTTAACCACATTCCATCCGGATAAAAACTGGCAACCTGTAGCACCGTAAAGCGAGGTTAAGCCGTAGGCCGGGTTAGCACTAGCGCCACCCGGCATGTTGCCCGAAATAACGGGTAGCTTCAGGCAAAAAAAAACGCCTCCGAAGAGGCGTTTTCACAAAAGGGAGAAGATTACTTCTTCTTCGCTTTCGGGTTTGGCAGGTCGGTAATGCTGCCTTCAAAGATTTCTGCCGCCAGACCCACTGACTCGTGCAGAGTCGGGTGCGCGTGGATGGTCAGCGCGATATCTTCAGCGTCACAACCCATTTCGATCGCCAGACCGATTTCGCCCAGCAGCTCGCCGCCGTTGGTACCGACAATCGCACCACCGATAACACGGTGAGATTCTTTGTCGAAAATCAGTTTGGTCATACCGTCTGCACAGTCGGAAGCGATAGCACGGCCAGAAGCAGCCCACGGGAAGGTGGCGGTTTCGTAGCTAATGCCTTTTTCTTTCGCTTCTTTCTCGGTCAGACCAACCCATGCAACTTCTGGTTCAGTGTATGCAATGGATGGGATAACTTTCGGATCGAAGTAGTGTTTCTTGCCGGCGATAACTTCAGCGGCAACATGACCTTCATGAACACCTTTGTGTGCCAGCATCGGCTGACCGACGATATCGCCGATAGCAAAGATGTGCGGCACGTTGGTGCGCAGCTGTTTGTCAACGCGGATGAAGCCACGGTCGTCAACTTCCACGCCAGCTTTGCCCGCGTCGAGGTTTTTACCGTTCGGTACACGACCGATAGCAACCAACACAGCATCGTAACGCTGAGCTTCGGCAGGGGCTTTTTTACCTTCCATGGAAACGTAGATACCGTCTTCTTTCGCTTCAACGGCGGTCACTTTGGTTTCCAGCATCAGGTTGAATTTCTTGCTGATGCGCTTGGTGAAGACTTTAACCACGTCTTTGTCGGCAGCCGGGATAACCTGGTCGAACATTTCAACCACGTCGATCTCTGAACCCAGCGCATGGTACACGGTACCCATTTCCAGACCGATGATACCGCCGCCCATTACCAGCAGGCGCTTAGGAACAGTTTTCAGTTCCAGTGCATCGGTGGAATCCCACACGCGCGGATCTTCATGCGGAATAAACGGCAGTTCGATCGGACGGGAACCCGCCGCGATGATTGCGTTGTCGAAGTTGATCACGGTTTTGCCGTTTTCGCCTTCAACTTCCAGGGTGTTTGCCCCGGTAAATTTACCCAGACCGTTAACCACTTTCACTTTACGGCCTTTGGCCATACCCGCCAGACCGCCGGTCAGCTGAGTGATAACTTTTTCTTTCCAGGTACGAATCTTGTCGATATCGGTTTTCGGCTCGCCAAAAACGATACCGTGTTCAGCCAGTGCTTTGGCTTCTTCGATAACTTTTGCTACGTGCAGCAGCGCTTTAGAAGGGATACAGCCGACGTTCAGACAAACACCGCCAAGGGTGCTGTAACGTTCTACGATGACGGTCTCCAGACCTAAATCTGCGCAACGGAAGGCAGCAGAGTAACCTGCAGGGCCTGCCCCAAGTACCACGACCTGAGTTTTGATTTCAGTGCTCATCATGACCTCTTAATTTATACCCGTCGTCCAGCGGGTCGTTCTATCCGCCCGTATTTTACAAAATTGTTAACAATTTTGAAACAACAAACGGCAACCGATTTGTCTTTCGCACAATAACCTCACTGACTTCATGAGATTACCAGAAAAAAGCCGGCCGTCGGGCCGGCTTTTTCGCTTACATCACCAGGCGGCGAATGTCAGACAGCATGTTGTTGATGATGGTGATAAAGCGCGCACCATCCGCACCGTCAATTACACGGTGGTCGAAGGAGAGCGAAATCGGCATCATCAGACGCGGCATAAACTCTTTACCGTTCCACACTGGCTCCATAGAGGACTTGGAGACACCGAGGATAGCCACTTCCGGCGCGTTCACAATCGGCGCGAAGTGGGTAGTACCCAGGCCACCGATGCTGGAGATGGTGAAGCAACCGCCCTGCATTTCGCCAGCGGTCAGCTTGCCATCACGCGCTTTCTTGGAGATCACGGTCAGTTCACGAGACAGCTCGGTAATGCTCTTCTTGTTCACGTCTTTGAAGACCGGAACAACCAGACCATTCGGAGTATCAACCGCTACACCGATGTTGATGTATTTCTTCAGGGTCAGGCGCTGACCGTCTTCAGACAGGGAGCTGTTGAAGCGCGGCATCTGTTCCAGAGCTGCGGCAACGGCTTTCATGATGAAGACTACTGGGGTGAATTTCACGTCCAGTTTACGTTTTTCAGCTTCGGCGTTCTGCTGTTTACGGAACGCTTCCAGATCGGTGATATCGGTCTTATCGAAGTGAGTAACGTGCGGGATCATCACCCAGTTACGGCTCAGGTTAGCACCAGAGATTTTCTGGATACGGCCCAGTTCCACTTCTTCGATTTCACCAAACTTGCTGAAGTCCACTTTCGGCCAAGGCAGCATGCCCGGGATACTGCCACCTGCTGCTGCAGCCGGAGCCGCTTCAGCACGCTTGATAGCGTCTTTCACGTAAGCCTGAACGTCTTCACGCAGGATACGACCTTTACGGCCAGAACCTTTCACTTTCGCCAGGTTCACACCGAATTCACGCGCCAGGCGACGAATCAGCGGCGTTGCATGAACATAAGCGTCGTTTTCAGCAAACTCAGATTTGCCTTCCGCTTTTGCGGCCGGAGCTGCGGCTTGCGCAGGCGCTGGTGCAGCGGCCGGAGCCGGAGCAGCTGCTTGTGCAGGAGCGGCTGCAGGTGCTGCGCCTTCGACTTCGAAGACCATAATCAGAGAACCGGTTTTAACTTTGTCGCCGGTGCTGATTTTGATTTCTTTCACGGTACCTGCGAACGGTGCCGGAACTTCCATCGACGCTTTATCGCCTTCAACGGTGATCAGTGACTGCTCAGCGGCAATTTTATCGCCCACTTTAACCATCACTTCAGTGACTTCAACTTCGTCACCACCGATATCCGGTACGTTAACTTCTTTCGAGCCGGAAGCAGCCGGAGCCGCCGCTGCTGCCGGAGCAGCCGCCTGAGCCGGTGCAGCAGCAGGCGCAGCGCCCGCCACTTCGAAGACCATAATCAGGGAACCGGTAGACACTTTGTCACCCGTGTTGATTTTGATCTCTTTAACGGTACCTGCGAACGGCGCCGGAACTTCCATAGAGGCTTTGTCACCTTCAACGGTGATCAGAGACTGTTCAGCCGCAACGGTATCGCCCACTTTAACCATGATCTCGGTAACTTCTACTTCGTCACCGCCGATGTCAGGTACGTGTACGTCTTTCGCCGCAGAGGCAGCAGGTGCTGCTGCCGGAGCTGCTTCTTTCTTCTCTTCTGCCTGAGCAGGTGCAGCTGCTGCTGCACCGTCGGCGGAATCGAAAATCATGATCAGTTTGCCGGTCTCAGTTTTGTCGCCAACAGAGACTTTGATCTCTTTAACGATACCCGCCTGAGGGGACGGAACTTCCATAGAGGCTTTGTCGCCTTCTACGGTGATCAGCGACTGTTCAGCTTCAACTTTGTCGCCTACTTTGACCAGGATCTCGGTGATTTCAACTTCATCAGCCCCGATGTCCGGTACATTGATTTCGATAGCCATTATTCTTTTACCTCTTACGCCAGACGCGGGTTAACTTTATCTGCATCGATGTTGAATTTGATGATTGCATCTGCAACCACTTTCTTATCGATTTCGCCACGTTTAGCCAGTTCGCCCAGGGCCGCTACAACCACGTAGGAAGCATCAACTTCGAAGTGGTGACGCAGGTTTTCACGGCTGTCAGAGCGACCGAAACCGTCAGTACCCAGTACGCGATAATCATCAGCCGGTACATAAGTACGAACCTGTTCGGCAAACAGTTTCATATAGTCAGTAGATGCTACTGCCGGAGCGTCGTTCATCACCTGAGCGATGTACGGAACGCGCGGAGTTTCCATCGGGTGCAGCATGTTCCAGCGCTCACAATCCTGGCCATCACGCGCCAGTTCAGTGAAGGAGGTTACGCTGTAAACGTCAGAACCTACACCGTAGTCGTTCGCCAGGATCTGTGCTGCTTCACGCACGTGACGCAGGATAGAACCGGAGCCCAGCAGCTGAACTTTACCTTTCTTACCTTCGAGGGTTTCGAGTTTGTAGATACCTTTACGGATACCTTCCTCGGCACCTGCTGGCATTGCCGGCATGTGGTAGTTTTCGTTCAGCGTGGTGATGTAGTAGTAAACGTTCTCTTGTTTCTCACCGTACATACGCTCCAGACCATCGTGCATGATGACCGCAACTTCGTACGCGTAAGACGGATCGTAAGAGATACAGTTCGGGATAGTCAGAGACTGAATATGGCTGTGACCATCTTCGTGCTGCAGACCTTCACCGTTCAGCGTAGTACGACCAGAAGTACCACCAATCAGGAAGCCACGAGCCTGTTGGTCGCCTGCCTGCCAGCACAGGTCACCAATACGCTGGAACCCGAACATGGAGTAGTAGATGTAGAACGGGATCATCGGCAGATCGTTGGTGCTGTAAGAAGTCGCAGCAGCCAGCCAGGATGCGCCTGCACCCAGTTCGTTGATACCTTCCTGCAGGATCTGACCTTTCTCGTCTTCTTTATAGTAAGCAACCTGCTCACGGTCCTGCGGGGTGTACTGCTGACCGTTCGGGCTGTAGATACCAATCTGACGGAACAGACCTTCCATACCGAAAGTACGCGCTTCGTCAGCGATGATCGGAACCAGACGATCTTTGATCGACTTGTTCTTCAGCATCACGTTCAGGGCACGAACGAAAGCGATAGTGGTGGAGATTTCTTTGTTCTGCTCTTCCAGCAGCGCACCGAAGTCTTCCAGAGCTGGCAGTTCCAGCTTCTCGGTGAAGTTCGGCTGACGAGCTGGCAGGTAGCCATGCAGTTTCTGACGCTGAGCGTGCAGATAAGTGTGCTCTTCAGAACCTTCCGGGAAGGTGATGTAAGACAGGTTTTCAACCTGCTCATCGGTCACAGGAACGTTGAAACGGTCGCGGATATAACGCACGCCGTCCATGTTCATTTTCTTAACCTGGTGAGCGATGTTTTTACCTTCAGCAGTGTCACCCATGCCGTAACCTTTGATGGTATGGGCCAGGATTACAGTTGCTCTGCCTTTGGTTTCCTGCGCTTTTTTCAGTGCAGCATAGACTTTCTTCGGATCGTGACCACCACGGTTCAGAGCCCAAATCTGCTCGTCAGTCCAGTCAGCAACCAGTGCTGCGGTTTCCGGGTATTTACCGAAGAAGTGCTCACGTACGTATGCGCCATCTTTGGATTTGAAGGTCTGGTAGTCGCCGTCAACGGTTTCGTTCATCAGCTGGATCAGTTTACCGCTGGTGTCTTTACGCAGCAACTCATCCCAACGACCGCCCCACATGACTTTGATAACGTTCCAGCCAGCGCCCGCGAAGATGCCTTCCAGTTCGTTAACAATCTTGCCGTTACCGGTTACCGGGCCGTCAAGACGCTGCAGGTTACAGTTGATAACAAAGACCAGGTTGTCCAGTTTTTCACGGGTCGCGATGGTGATCGCACCTTTAGATTCTGGCTCATCCATCTCGCCGTCGCCCAGGAAGGCGTAAACGGTCTGTTTAGAGGTATCTTTCAGGCCACGGTGTTCCAGATATTTCAGGAATTTAGCCTGGTAGATAGCACCGATTGGGCCCAGACCCATAGATACGGTCGGGAACTGCCAGAATTCTGGCATCAGTTTCGGGTGCGGGTAGGAAGACAGGCCTTTGCCATGTACTTCCTGACGGAAGTTGTTCATCTGCTCTTCAGTCAGACGACCTTCCAGGAATGCGCGTGCATAGATGCCCGGAGAGATGTGACCCTGGAAATACACCAGATCGCCGCCATCTTGCTCGTTGCGTGCACGGAAGAAGTGGTTGAAGCAAACATCATATACCGTTGCGGAGGACTGGAAGGATGCCATGTGGCCACCCAGCTCGAGGTCCTTTTTAGACGCGCGCAGTACGGTCATGATGGCGTTCCAGCGGATAGCAGAACGAATACGACGTTCCAGCTCCAGATTGCCCGGGTATTCCGGTTCATCTTCAACGGCAATAGTGTTTACATAATTGCTGGCCCCTGCACCTGCCGCTACTTTCACGCCGCCTTTGCGAGCTTCTGAAAGCAGTTGGTCGATCAGATACTGAGCACGCTCAACACCTTCTTCACGGATGACCGATTCGATCGCCTGTAGCCAGTCGCGAGTTTCGATCGGATCCACGTCATTTGGGAAACGTTCTGACATGGGGGTATTCCTTATCTATCTAATACGTTGAGTTATCTGGAACCTGTCCCATTACGTTCTCGCCAGAGAGCGTAATAAGACAGGTTCTGCGTTTAGTTGCCGCGCACTTTATATGGCGCTTGATTTACAACATCTTCTGGTTAACGTTCTACCAGAAAAATCACTAATTCTTTCGTTGCTCCAGACGGCGTAAGGCGCGTTCACGACGGCTTTCCTCACGGCTTCTGTCCAGCAGGATCTCTTCGATAAACGCCAGGTGACGGTGGGACGCTTCACGCGCCTCTTCCGGCTTCCCGGCAATAATTGCTTCAAAAATACGGGTACGGTGACTGCTAACCAGTGGCAGCATTTCACGACGCGCATACAGCAATTCGAAGTTTTGCCGAACGTTCTGGGCCAGCATCGGCTCCATACACCTTAGCAAATGGAGCAGCACCACATTGTGTGCCGCTTCGGTGACAGCAATTTGATACTGGAGTACCGCATCAGATTCGCCGTCAAGATCGCCGGACTGTTGAGCAAGCTCGATCGCATGGTGGAGTTCACGGATACGCGTTTTGTCTTCATCCGTGCTGCGCAGTGCAGCGTAATAAGCCGCAATACCTTCCAGCGCATGGCGCGTCTCAAGCAGGTCAAACTGGGATTCAGGATGGTCGGAGAGCAGCTCTACCAGTGGGTCGCTAAAGCTCTGCCACAGGCTGCTCTGAACAAAAGTGCCACCGCCCTGACGACGAAGCAGTAAGCCCTTCGCTTCAAGGCGTTGGATCGCCTCGCGTAAGGAGGGGCGGGAGACGTCGAACTGTTTTGCCAGCTCGCGTTCCGGTGGGAGTTTTTCTCCGGGGCGAAGTGTCCCCTCAAGAATTAAAAACTCCAGCTGCTGCTCAATCACATCGGAGAGTTTTGGTTGGCGGATTTTGCTGTAGGCCATGATTTCCTGTCTTAAGCCATTTGCCCGGAGTCAATTGGTCTTACCAATTTCATGTTCTTGACGCTAAAGTAACAAAGTATTCACCTTCTGTCCATACAGGTTTTGATTGAAATCAGTAAAGGAGGCATATTTTAACAACATTACAGAAATAACGTTTCAAACATGTAACTATGCACAAATGTTAAATTTACCCACCCCGGGGTAGTTTTAACGGAATTGAAACGAAAGATTATCTCATCTGAACCGATTCACCTGCTTATTTATCGATATATCAACCACTATTATTGAATAGAAATTCAAAATGGAAATTTTGTGGTAGATAAACTCGCATTTACAAATGGTTTCTTTTTATTCAACTCGTCATCTTCCCCGCATAAAGCAGGTGCATTCGCGCTCGCATATCATTATTCTGATCAAGACAAAAGTATTAAGGCAACATTTCATCAAAAGCATCTGTAAACAAATTAATACAACAAACGGAATTGCAAACTTACACACGCATTGCTGCGTAGTTCAAAAAATAAGCACTCGAAATATGAAGAGTAAAACCACACACGAGGTTTCATGATGGAAAGTCAACAGCATGGCGATCAGCTCAAGCGCGGCCTTAAGAACCGCCATATACAGCTAATCGCGCTGGGTGGCGCGATTGGTACCGGGTTATTCCTTGGTAGCGCATCCGTTATCCAGTCTGCAGGGCCGGGTATTATTCTGGGTTACGCTATTGCCGGCTTTATCGCCTTTTTGATTATGCGTCAGTTAGGTGAAATGGTGGTTGAAGAGCCCGTTGCAGGCTCATTTAGTCACTTTGCTTATAAATACTGGGGCGGTTTCGCGGGGTTCTCTTCCGGCTGGAACTATTGGGTGCTGTACGTGCTGGTTGCCATGGCTGAGCTAACTGCCGTGGGTAAATACATCCAGTTCTGGTACCCGGAGATCCCAACATGGGTGTCTGCGGCTGCCTTCTTTGTGTTGATCAACGCCATCAACCTGACCAACGTGAAAGTGTTTGGTGAGATGGAGTTCTGGTTCGCCATTATTAAAGTCATTGCCGTCGTAGCGATGATCCTGTTCGGCGGCTGGTTACTGTTTAGCGGTAACGGCGGCCCGCAGGCCAGCGTCAGCAACCTGTGGGACCAGGGAGGCTTCCTGCCGCATGGCTTCACCGGTCTGGTGATGATGATGGCTATTATTATGTTCTCTTTCGGTGGGCTGGAGCTGGTCGGGATCACCGCAGCAGAAGCGGATAACCCGGAGCAAAGCATTCCCAAAGCGACCAACCAGGTTATCTACCGTATCCTGATTTTCTATGTGGGTTCGCTGGCGGTTCTGCTTTCCCTGATGCCGTGGACGCGTGTCACGGCCGATACCAGCCCGTTTGTCCTTATTTTCCACGAGCTGGGCGACACCTTTGTTGCTAATGCCCTGAACATCGTAGTGCTGACTGCCGCCCTTTCTGTCTATAACAGCTGCGTATACTGCAACAGCCGTATGCTGTTCGGTCTGGCACAACAGGGCAATGCGCCGAAAGCGCTGATGAACGTAGATAAACGCGGTGTACCGGTGAACACCATTCTGGTTTCCGCACTGGTGACGGCTCTTTGTGTGCTGATCAACTACCTGGCACCGGAATCCGCCTTTGGCCTGCTGATGGCGCTGGTGGTTTCCGCACTGGTGATCAACTGGGCAATGATTAGCCTGGCGCACATGAAGTTCCGCAAAGCCAAACAGCAGCAGGGTGTTACCACCCGCTTCCCGGCGCTGCTCTATCCGCTGGGTAACTGGGTGTGCCTGATTTTCATGGCTGCAGTACTGGTGATTATGCTGATGACGCCGGGCATGGCGATCTCGGTATACTTAATCCCTGTATGGATTGCCATTCTTGGCATCGGCTACCTGTGTAAACAGAAAACGGCCGGCGCGGTTAAAACGCATTAATCCCCCCTCCCCCCACCTGCGTCAGGTGGGGGTTGTTACCTGTCTCACACTTTCCCACTCACGACTGTTTAGTCCATATCAGCGGCGTTATCCTGCAACGCAAAAACACCAGTGCCGGACAATAATTCTCTCCATATCTCATTAATGGAGAGCAGTTGATGGAAACCAGTAAGCTCACGGTGAAAGAAAAGATCGGCTATGGAATGGGCGACGCCGGATGCAACATCATCTTTGGCGCCATCATGTTGTTTGTTAACTATTTTTACACAGACATTTTTGGTCTGGCACCTGCACTGGTCGGCGTATTACTGCTCTCAGTACGCGTTATCGACGCCGTTACCGACCCTATAATGGGCGCGATGGCCGACCGCACCCGTAGTAAATATGGTCGATTTCGTCCATGGCTTTTATGGATGGCTTTCCCGTACGCATTATTCAGCGTACTAATGTTTACCACCCCTGAGTGGACCTATAACAGCAAAGTTATCTATGCGTTCGTTACCTACTTCCTGCTATCTATTACTTATACAGCGATCAACATTCCCTACTGCTCGCTCGGTAGCGTCATCACCAACGATCCGAAGGAACGCGTCGCCTGCCAGTCATATCGCTTTGTGTTGGTAGGCATTGCAACCCTGCTTCTGTCTCTCACCTTGCTGCCAATGGCCGACTGGTTCGGCGGGGAAGACAAAGCCAAAGGATATCAGATGGCGATGGCGGTTCTGGCTTTCATCGGCATGTGTATGTTCCTGTTTTGCTTCGCTACGGTCCGTGAACGCGTACGCCCTGCTGTCCAGACCAATGATGATTTAAAAGCCGATCTGAAAGACGTGTGGAAGAACGATCAGTGGGTAAAAATTCTGCTGTTAACACTGTGCAACGTCTGTCCGGGCTTTATTCGCATGGCTGCCACCATGTACTACGTGACCTGGGTTATGCAGCAAAGCACGCAGTTCGCAACGCTGTTTATCAGTCTTGGTGTGGTCGGCATGATGATCGGCAGTATGCTGGCGAAGGTATTAACCGATCGCTGGTGCAAACTGAAAGTCTTCTTCTGGACCAATATTATCCTGGCGATTTTCTCTGCCGCGTTTTACTTCTTCGATCCGAAAGCAACCATGATGATTATGGTGCTCTACTTCCTGCTCAACATCCTGCACCAAATTCCTTCTCCGCTGCACTGGTCGCTGATGGCGGATGTCGATGACTATGGCGAGTGGAAAACCGGTAAACGCATCACCGGAATCAGCTTCTCCGGTAACCTGTTCTTCCTGAAACTAGGCCTGGCGATTGCCGGAGCGATGGTCGGCTTCCTGCTCTCCTGGTACGGCTACGACGCTGGGGCGAAAGCGCAAAGCGACTCTGCCATTAACGGTATTATGCTGCTGTTTACCATCATACCGGGCGTAGGCTACCTGATTACCGCAGGCGTGGTTCGTCTGCTGAAAGTTGACCGCGAGTTTATGCAACAAATCCAGACAGATTTAGAAAAGCGCCGCGCCAACTACCGTGAACTGAATGAATACCACGATATAAAAACGACTGAAACCGTAAGGAAAGCCTAATGAATCAGTGGCCAAATCCCTTTATTGAACAGCGTGCCGATCCGTTTATCTTACGTGACGGTAGCCACTATTATTTCATTGCTTCAGTACCCGAATATGACCGCCTGGAGATACGCCGGGCCGACTCGCTGGAAGGGTTGCGCACCGCCGCCCAGGTTGTCGTCTGGCGCAAACCAGAAAGCGGCCCCATGAGCCAACTCATCTGGGCGCCCGAAATCCATCATCTGGCAGGCAAGTGGTACATCTATTTTGCTGCCACCCATACACAGTCGCTCGACAAGCTGGGGATGTTCCAGCATCGCATGTTTGCGCTCGAATGTGCCGACGCCGATCCGCTGACCGGCCAGTGGACTGAGAAAGGTCAGATTAAAACGCAGTTTGATACCTTTGCGCTTGATGCCACCACCTTTAACCATCAGGGAAAACAGTGGTACCTCTGGGCGCAGAAGTCTCCCGATATCGCCGGAAACTCCAATATCTATCTCGCAGAGCTGGAAAATCCCTGGACGATTAAAGGCGAGCCGATCATGCTAAGCCACCCTGAGTATGACTGGGAATGCCGGGGTTTTTGGGTCAACGAAGGTCCTGCCGTCATGGTTCATGGCGATAAGCTGTTTATCAGCTATTCCGCCAGCGCCACCGATGAGAACTACTGTATGGGATTATTGTGGATTGACCTCAACGCCGATCCGCTCAACCCACAGAACTGGCACAAATCACCGCGCCCGGTCTTTACCACCAGTTATGAAAACCGCCAGTTTGGGCCAGGACACAACAGCTTTACACAAACGCCGGAAGGTGAAGATGTGCTGGTGTATCACGCGAGAAACTACACCGAAATCGAGGGCGATCCGCTGTACGACCCAAACCGCCACACTCGTCTGAAGCTCGTGCGTTGGGACGAAAACGGCATGCCAGATTTTGGCGTGCCGCCTGCTGATACGAACTAAACCGTTGCACTGCCCGGTGGCGCTAACGCTTACCGGGCCTACACGTTTTTTCATTGTAGGCCGGATAAGCGTTAGCGCCATCCGGCACAACGCTATACTAATGCCCCATAAATGGTGAGCACCGCAATAACCACCACCACCACAAACGAGGTCTTCTTCGCCATTGAGACAGCCGCTTTTGGCGTTTCGACTTTATCAGTATGCGGTTCACGCGCCAGCGAGAACTGCGCCAGACGAGTAAGCACTTGATATTGCGACGTGTGCAGATCCGCAAGCGACGCAAACCAGGCCGGAAGTGCTTTCTCGCCGTGTCCCAGCAGCGCATAGACCACGCCTGCCAGACGCACCGGGATCCAATCCAGCACATGCAGGATCGCATCAATACCTGATTGCAGACGCTGGTGCGGTGTCTGATAGCGCGCCAGCCAGGACTGCCAGGCACGTAAAAAAGCATAACCAACCAGCGTCACAGGTCCCCACGGACCACCGACAATCAGCCAAAATAACGGTGCCAGATAAAAGCGGAAGTTGTTCCATAACAGCGCGTTCTGCAGTTCGCGCAAGAATTCACGCTCATCGCAGTCCGGCGGAACCCCATGGATAAGCGTCAGCTCGCTGGCCATCGCATCACGGGCGTGAGCATCATCGCGAGCAGCAGCGTTCAGGTAAGCGTGATAGTGAAGGCGCGCCTTGCCAGCACCGATGCACAGCAAGCCAATTAAGATCCACGCCACCAGCAACGGAACATTAAACAACAGCCCATGAAGTGCGCGCAGTAGCAGAAATGTCACTCCCATCGCAATAAGAGTCATGCCTACCGTACGCATCATCGAGAAATGCTTAGTCCGGCGGAAAAAAGCTTCAATCCGGTGATCAAGCTGCCAATGCTCACCCAGCTTAAACAGGCGTTCAACAATCAACACCAATAATGTTGTAAACAGCGTCATGTCATCTCCTTGTGCGACGAGGGGGTGACCAGGGCGCGGAACCTTGCCCAGTCAAAGGACGGCCCGGGATCGGTCTTACGCTCGGGCGCAATATTGCAATGTTCTGTCATGTTGTTAGCAATGGCCGGATAACGCGTAACCAGAGTATTCGTCACGGCAGCCAGTTGCTGATACTGCGCATCGGTATAGGCCAGCGTATCCGTCCCTTCCAACTCAATACCAATTGAAAAATCATTACAGCGTTCTCGCCCTTGATAGCTCGACACACCCGCATGCCAGGCGCGTTTATCAAAAGGCACATATTGCACGATTTCACCGTCACGGCGAATCAAACAATGGGCCGAAACACGCAGATGGGCGATCCCGGCAAAATAAGGATGGGCGTTGGGATCAATCGTGCCCGTAAACAGCGCGTCTATCCACGGGCCGCCAAACTCGCCGGGCGGCAAGCTGATATTATGCACCACCAGCAGAGAAGGGTTTTCGTCATCCGGGCGGCAATCGTAATGCGGAGAGGGAACGCGTCGCGCCTCTGCCAGCCAGCCCTCGTCTAACAACATGCAGAATCTCCTTATTGGTGGTGCTCATATCTGGTTCAGGGTAGCATGTTTCCACCTTATGATTCGTTAGCTATTTGGAGTTTTATCATGCCGCCTCGCCGCTATAACCCTGACTACCGACGTGACGCGCTGTTGGAACGCATAAATCTGGATATCCCTGCCGCTGTAGCTCAGGCGCTGCGTGAAGATTTAGGCGGAGAAGTTGATGCCAATAACGATATCACCGCGCAGCTTTTACCCGAAGACATGCGCTCCCATGCCACCGTAATCACCCGCGAAGATGGCGTTTTTTGTGGAAAACGTTGGGTGGAAGAGGTCTTTATTCAGCTGGCTGGCGATGATGTCAACATCACCTGGCATGTCGAAGATGGCGACAGCATAAAGGCCAATCAGCCGCTGTTTGAACTGGACGGCCCTTCCCGCGTTTTACTGACCGGTGAACGTACTGCGCTGAATTTTGTGCAGACGCTTTCAGGTGTAGCGAGCGAAGTGCGTAAATACGTCGACCTGTTAGTGGGAACCAAGACCCAACTGCTGGATACGCGTAAAACACTGCCGGGACTGCGTACCGCGCTAAAATACGCCGTATTGTGCGGCGGCGGCGCGAATCATCGTTTGGGGCTGTCCGACGCCTTCCTGATAAAAGAAAACCACATTATTGCTTCCGGCTCGGTACGTCAGGCCGTCGAAAAAGCCTTCTGGTTGCACCCGGATGTGCCGGTTGAAGTCGAAGTAGAAAGCCTGGATGAGCTGGACGACGCGCTGAAAGCCGGGGCCGACATCATCATGCTCGATAACTTCGAAACTGACCAAATGCGCGAAGCGGTAAAACGCACCAACGGCCAGGCGCGTCTGGAAGTGTCGGGCAACGTCACCCATGAAACGCTGCGAGAATTTGCCGAAACCGGTGTCGACTTTATCTCCGTTGGCGCACTGACCAAACATGTTCGCGCACTCGATCTCTCCATGCGATTTCGCTAATTGCTGATTGTATTGCCCGATGACGCTTCGCTTATCGGGCCTACTACACAAGTTTATTCTGTAAGCCGGATACGGCATTTACACCACCATCCGGCAGTTTCTTCGAGTCTCTTCGCAAATACATTGTCTGACTCTGTAATTTCGTAAAAATCCTCTGAACCCGCTTTCCCGTTTTGTTTTTTGTCTCTCGTCGTCCTCCAGTCGGTTTGCCAAAGTAGCGCCAGCAAACTCAAGGAGCGAACGATGAACAAGCAACGAGGCTTTACACTTATCGAACTCATGGTGGTAATTGGCATTATTGCCATCCTTAGCGCCATCGGCATTCCGGCATATCAAAACTATCTGCGCAAAGCCGCGCTGACAGACATGCTGCAAACCTTTGTCCCCTATCGCACGGCGGTTGAGCTCTGTGCACTGGAGCATGGCGGAACAGATACCTGCGATGCCGGAACGAATGGTATTCCCTCTCCAACAACTACCCGTTACGTCTCAGCCATGAGCGTTGAAAAGGGAGTTGTCAGTCTTAGTGGGCAGGAAAGCCTGAACGGGCTAAGCATCACCATGACGCCAGGTTGGGACAATGCCAACGGCATTACCGGTTGGAACCGAAACTGCGTCATCCAGAACGACAGCGCATTGCAGCAGGCCTGTGAAGACGTTTTCCGCTTTGATACCCACTAAGGAACAGAGATGAACACCACCCAACTTACGGCGCTATGCCAACGTTATCAGGCAATATTACTGGATGCAGACAATGAAGTAGTGCATATCGCCGTCGTAGACGCCCCATCACACGAGCTGCTGGATGCGCTGCATTTTGCCACCACCCGGCGCATCGACATTGTCTGCTGGACACGTCAGCAAATGGAAGGCCACACACATACACCGCAGACAATGCTCCCGGCAGTGGTCACGAAAAGCAGCGCCAGCGCAGCAGACTTGCTGAATCAGACGTTTCATTCCGCTCTGACGCAACGGGCTTCTGATATTCATTTTGAACCCGAGGAAAATCACTATCGAATCAGATTACGCGTAGATGGCGTGCTTCACGCTTTACCGGAAGTCACGACCGAGATGGGCATTGCCATCACCGCAAGGTTAAAAGTATTAGGCAGCCTGGATATCGCCGAGCATCGGCTTCCACAAGACGGACAATTTACCGTTGAGATTTCAGGAGAGCCGGTCTCGTTTCGCATCGCCACCCTGCCCTGTCGCTACGGCGAAAAGGTCGTGTTGCGGCTACTTCATCAGGTCGATCAGTCACTGGAGATCGCCGCGCTGGGAATGCAAGACGCGCAGCTGACCGCATTTTCGCAAGCCTTGCAGCAGCCTCAGGGGCTGATTCTGGTTACCGGGCCTACCGGAAGCGGCAAAACGGTCACGCTGTACAGTGCGCTGCAAACCCGAAACACCCCGGATGTGAATCTTTGTAGCGTGGAAGATCCGGTAGAGATCCCGATCGCAGGTCTCAACCAGACGCAAATTCACCCACGTGCCGGCCTGACTTTTCAGGGAGTCTTACGTGCTCTGCTGCGCCAGGATCCCGACATTATCATGGTGGGTGAAATCCGCGATGGCGAAACGGCCGAAATAGCCCTTAAAGCCGCGCAAACCGGCCATCTGGTTCTTTCTACGCTGCATACCAATTCCACCAGTGAAACGCTGGTGCGCCTGCAACAAATGGGTGTCGCACGCTGGATGATCGCCTCCGCGCTGACGCTCGTTATTGCACAGCGGTTGGTCAGAAAGTTGTGCCCCCATTGCCGACAACGTCAGAGTACGCCTATCACGCTCCCGAAAGCTGTCTGGCCTACACCACTACCGAATTGGCAGGCCCCTGGCTGCAAACATTGTTATCACGGATTTTATGGTCGTGCGGCATTGTTTGAAGTGCTCCCTGTTACTCCGGCATTACGTCAGAGTATTGCCAGTGGCACATCCGTAGACGAAGTGGAATCTGATGCTCAGCAATCAGGAATGAGAACGCTTTTCGAGAATGGCTGTCAGGCCGTCGAGCAAGGATTAACGACATTTGAAGAGCTGATTCGTGTACTGGGCATGCCTCATGTCCGCTAAACAGCTTTGGCGCTGGCAAGGCATTAACAACGAAGGTAAATCGCTGGAAGGAACGCTATGGGCCGATACCCGACCGTCATTGATACTGGCTCTTGAGGAACAACAGATTACGCCACTGCGCATTAAACGTATGCGTGTCAAAACCTCGCACTGGAGCCGCACAAGAAGTGCCGAAACCATACACCAGTTGGCGACATTGCTAAAAGCAGGGTTAACGCTCTCAACAGGGCTGGCTCTGCTTGCTGAACAGCATCCCAGCAGTCAATGGCAGGCGCTACTGCGTACGCTGGCTTACGATATGGAACAGGGCATTACCCTCTCCACCTCGCTATCACAATGGCAACACGTTTTTCCGCCCCTTTACCAGGCAATGATCCGCACCGGAGAGCTTACGGGTAAGCTGGACGACTGCTGTTTTGAACTCGCACACCAGCAAAAGAAACAACAGCAACTTGCTGATAAAGTTAAAAAAGCCCTGCGCTATCCGATTATCATTATCACCATGGCGGTAATGGTCGTATTTGCGATGCTGCAGTTTGTACTCCCTGAGTTTGCCGCTATTTACCAGACGTTCAACACCCCGCTACCGGCGCTCACTCAGTGGATTATTACCATCGCACACTGTAGCAGCCAATGGGGATGGCTGGCGGTAGCACTTGGCCTGGTAGCAGTTGCCACACATCATTTGATAAAGCAGAAACCGTACTGGCTCATTCTGCGCCAGAAATTGCTGCTCAGCCTCCCGGTCATAGGGCCGATGGTGAGAGGGCAAAAACTCACGCAGATATTCACTGTTCTGGCGTTAACGCAAAATGCGGGCATTCCCTTTTTGCAGGGTCTTGAGAGCGTTACCGAAACGCTGGCTAACCCTTTCTGGTCGCAACGTTTAGCACTGGTTCAGCAGGATATCAGCGCTGGAAAACCGATCTGGTTAGCGCTTAAAAATAGTGGTGAATTCAGCCCATTGTGTATACAGCTGGTCAGAACTGGTGAAGCTTCCGGCTCGCTGGATGCAATGCTGCGCAATCTTGCGCATCACCATGGCGAGAAAACCCTGGCTCAGGCTGAGAATTTGGCTGCATTACTTGAGCCTGCGTTGCTGATCATTACGGGGCTTATCATCGGTACCCTAGTCGTCGCGATGTATTTACCGATTTTCCATTTGGGAGATGCGATGAGCGGAGTAGGATAAATTCAAATGCCGGATGGCGGCGTAACGCCATCAGGCATTTCACAGAACTAGCTGTTCTTACAGGCTATTGAAAACACGGTTTTCTTGTTCCTGTACACGAATAAACGTTGTACGTTTGGTCAGCTCTTTCAGACGGGATGCGCCCACATAGGTACAAGCAGAACGCAAACCGCCGAGGATATCGCGAGCGGTATTATCAACCGGGCCGCGCAGTGGCAGCTTGACGGTCTTACCTTCTGCAGCGCGGTACTGTGCAACACCACCTACGTGACGCGTCATTGCAGATTCAGAGCTCATACCGTAGAACAGCATGAATTTCTCACCGTTCTCTTCAACAATTTTGCCGCCACTTTCTTCATGACCAGCCAGCATGCCGCCGAGCATCACGAAGTCTGCGCCGCCACCGAACGCTTTTGCCACGTCACCCGGCATTGTGCAACCGCCGTCGCTGACAATCATGCCTCCCAGACCGTGGGCTGCATCGGCGCATTCAATAACTGCAGAAAGCTGTGGATAGCCAACGCCGGTTTTTACACGTGTGGTACATACTGAACCTGGGCCAATGCCGACTTTGACAATATCAGCACCGGAGAGCACCAGCTCTTCACACATTTCACCGGTGACCACATTGCCCGCACAGATCGTTTTTGTCGGCCATGCTTCACGCGCTTTCGACACGAACTGAACAAAATGCTCTGAGTAGCCATTGGCCACATCAATGCAGATAAAGTTCAGCGCGGGGTTGAGCGCCAGAATCTGTTTAGTTTTTTCGAAATCTGCATCAGACGTACCGGTTGAAACCATTACGTGTTTGAGCACATCGGCAGAGCTCTCTGCGATGAAGGCGGCCCAGTCTTCAACAGAATAGTGTTTGTGCACAGCGGTCAGGATGTCGAAGGATGCCAGTGCCGTTGCCATGGCAAACGTCCCGACAGTGTCCATGTTCGCAGCAATAATAGGTACGCCGGACCAGGTCTGACCTGAATGCTTAAAGGTAAATTGACGTTCCAGCTCAACATCGGAACGGCTTTTGAGAGTAGAACGCTTAGGGCGGATAAGAACGTCTTTGAAACCTAACTTCAGATCTTCTTCGATACGCATGTGCGGATTCCTGGGGTTAATGGCGAAAAATCGAAACTCACAACTCCAGTGACGCTATCATACGCACTAATCAATGCCGCGCAAGACTGCGAAATTCTCTTTTTTTACGCTACAATCCCATAAATTTACCTGGCGAATAGTAGGTTAATCCTGCAGCAGCCTCGCCTTCGCACGCATAACTTTTAACTGTTTGATAATCAAACTTAAACTCCAGGATCGGCATCTATGAGGTATACGGTAGCCTTAACCGGCGGCATTGGCAGTGGTAAAAGCACCGTTGCAAATGCGTTCGCTGACCTCGGAATAAACGTCATTGATGCAGATATTATTGCGCGCCAGGTGGTTGAACCCGGCACACCTGCTCTTAAGGCGATCGAAGAACATTTTGGTTCCGACGTTATAGCCGCAGACGGATCGTTGCAGCGACGCATTTTACGCGAACGCATTTTTTCCAATCCTGAGGAGAAAAGC
Source organism: Citrobacter sp. Cpo030 (assembly GCF_030333005.1). Lineage (NCBI taxonomy): Bacteria > Pseudomonadati > Pseudomonadota > Gammaproteobacteria > Enterobacterales > Enterobacteriaceae > Citrobacter > Citrobacter sp. Cpo030. The sequence goes on from NZ_JAOWGT010000075.1 coordinate 235,146, forward strand.
TGGCTGAATGCCCTGCTCCATCCGCTTATTCAGCAGGAAACGCAGCGTCAGTTTCAGCAAGCAACCTCTCCTTATCTGCTATGGGTTGTCCCTTTGCTGGTGGAAAATTCGCTGTATAAAAAAGCCGACCGCGTACTCGTGGTGGATGTCACCCCCGAAACCCAGCTCAGACGCACCATGCAGCGTGATGACGTCACGCGTGAGCATGTTGAACAAATTCTTGCTGCCCAGGCAACGCGTGAAGCGCGGCTGGCCGTGGCAGACGATGTTATTGATAATAATGGCGCACCGGAAGCCATCGCCTCGGATGTCGCCCGCCTGCACGCGCTCTATTTGCAATGCGCGTCGCAGTTTGTCTCACAGGAAAAACCGTAATGCACACCCAGGTCCTTTTTGAACACCCTCTCAATGAGAAGATGCGCACATGGCTGCGCATTGAGTTTTTAATCCAACAGCTCTCCGTTAATTTGCCCATTGCTGACCATGCCGGCGCTCTGCATTTTTTCCGCAATATCGGAGATTTACTGGATGTATTTGAACGCGGCGAAGTCCGCACCGAACTCCTCAAGGAACTGGAACGACAGCAGCGTAAACTCCAGGCCTGGGTCGAAGTTCCCGGCGTTGATCAAAGCAGAATCGACTCTTTGCGTCAGCAGTTAAAAAGTGCAGGTAGCATTCTGATTTCTGCCCCGCGTATTGGACAGACGCTGCGCGAAGATCGTCTGATTGGTCTCGTCCGTCAGCGTTTAAGTATTCCTGGCGGGTGCTGCAGTTTCGATCTGCCGACCCTGCATATCTGGTTACACCTGGCACAGTCGCATCGTGACGCGCAGGTTGAAACCTGGCTTGCCAGCCTGAATCCGCTCAATCAGGCGCTGTCGCTGGTACTGGATTTAATTCGCAACTCAGCGCCGTTTCGTAAGCAAACCAGCCTGAATGGTTTTTATCAGGACAACGGCGAAGATGCAGATCTGCTACGCTTGCAGCTGCCGCTTGATTCGCTACTTTATCCGCAAATTTCTGGTCATAAGAGCCGTTTTGCCATCCGTTTTATGCCGCTGGATAGCGAGAATGGTCAGGTGCCTGAGCGCCTCGATTTTGAACTGGCGTGCTGTTAAGGAGTCAACATGTCTGAACAAACCATCGTCAACTGCCCAACCTGCGGCAAGCCTGTAGTATGGGCTGAGGTCAGTCCGTTTCGCCCATTCTGCAGCAAGCGCTGCCAGTTAATCGATCTGGGAGAGTGGGCCGCAGAAGAGAAACGCATCCCAAGCTCTGGCGATCTGTCAGAAAGCGACGACTGGAGTGAAGAACAGAAGTAATTCTGCTAAAACGGTGGGTCGGATTAGGCAACGCCGCATCCGGCATTTTATGTTGTTTTGCCTGATGGCGCTGCGCTTATCAGGCCTACGAACTAAAACGTTGGGCGGGCATGCGTAGCGCCCCCGCCATAATTTGCCGGATGCGGCGTTGCCTTATCCGGCCTACAGCACCATTAGCCAGCTATCAGCTTTTCAATGACCGGTGCATTCGCGGGCGGGAAATCCTGCGCATTCAGAGCATCTTGCGCAATCCACTGCGCCGGTTGCCCCTCTTTTCCCCACGGCTCGCCTTCCCAGCTTTCAACCAGCCAGAACCACAGAGTGATATGCCTGTCCGGAAACTGATACTCCAGCTTTTCGAACAATGAGCTTTGAGTCGGCGTGATCCCCACTTCTTCCTGTAGCTCGCGAATCAGCGCCTGCTCCGGTGTTTCGCCCGCTTCAATTTTCCCGCCGGGGAACTCCAGCTTATTGGCCATGTGGGCATCAGCCGCACGCTGGGTGATAAAAATTTCATGTTGATGATTACGAATAATCCCGACGGCGATTTGCAGTATTTTCATCTTTATCGTCCATAAAAAAGGCGCAGAATTCTGCGCCTTTTCAGTAAGTTATTTTCTTAGCTCAGACGGCCGTGGCACTGTTTGTATTTTTTGCCAGAGCCGCAAGGACACGGATCGTTACGACCCACTTTACGATCGCCAGTTTGTGCTGCCAGCTCTTCTGCCGCGGCAGAATCGTCGCCTTTATGGCTCAATTGCTGCATCTGCGCTAAGCGCTCAGCTTCTTCACGACGCTGCTGCTCCATAGCTTCGACTTCTTCAGGCATACGCACCTGAACTTTGCTCAGGGTGCTGATCACTTCGTATTTCAGTGATTCCAGCATTGACGCAAACATAGAGAAAGATTCACGCTTGTATTCCTGCTTCGGATCTTTTTGCGCATAACCACGCAGGTGGATACCCTGGCGCAGATAGTCCATCGCAGCAAGGTGCTCTTTCCACAGGGAGTCGAGAGTTTGCAGCATCACGCCTTTTTCGAAGTGACGCATCATCTCCGCGCCCACAACTTCCTCTTTACGCTGATAAACTTCGATGGCGTTTGCCAGGATACGTTCACGCAGCGTTTCTTCGTGCAGCTCAGGCTCTTTATCCAGCCACTCTGAAATCGGCATCTCAAGATCGAAGTCGTTTTTCAGACGTTCCTGCAGACCCGGGATATCCCACATTTCCTCCAGAGACTGCGGCGGAATATAGGCATCAATAGTTGCTTTGAAGACATCTTCGCGGATGCTGTTGATGGTTTCGCTAACATCAGTTACGTCCAGCAGTTCGTTACGCTGGGTGTAGATAGCACGACGCTGGTCGTTGGCGACATCATCATATTCCAGCAACTGCTTACGAATATCGAAGTTGCGGCTTTCCACTTTACGCTGCGCGTTAGCAATTGCTTTGGTCACCCATGGGTGTTCAATGGCTTCGCCAGGCTTCATACCCAGTTTACGCATCATGCCTGACACGCGGTCAGAGGCAAAAATACGCATCAGCGCATCTTCCATCGACAGATAGAAACGGGAAGAGCCCGCATCACCCTGACGGCCCGAACGACCACGCAGCTGGTTATCGATACGGCGAGATTCGTGACGCTCGGTACCGATAATATGCAAGCCACCGGCTGCTAATACCGCGTCATGGCGAACCTGCCACTCGGCTTTAATCTGCGCGATTTGTTCCGGAGTTGGGTTTTCCAGCTCGGCAACTTCCGCCTGCCAGCTACCGCCCAGCACGATATCGGTACCACGACCTGCCATGTTCGTCGCGATAGTCACGGCTGACGGATAACCCGCCTGGGCGACGATTGCAGCTTCGTTGGCGTGGAACTTGGCGTTCAGAACGTTGTGTTTGATACCCGCTTTGCTCAGCTCGTTAGACACTACTTCCGATTTTTCAATGGAGATAGTACCTACCAGTACCGGCTGGCCATTTGCAGTACGCTCTTTAATATCTTCAATGATCGCCTGAATTTTTTCCGCTTCGGTCATGTACACCAGATCCGGTAAATCCTTACGGATCATCGGACGGTTGGTCGGCACAACCACGGTATCCAGTTTGTAGATGGAGCTAAATTCAAACGCTTCAGTGTCGGCTGTACCGGTCATACCGGCCAGTTTTTCGTACAAACGGAAGTAGTTCTGGAAGGTAATAGATGCCAGCGTCTGGTTCTCGTTCTGGATCTCTACGCCTTCTTTAGCTTCAACAGCCTGGTGCAGACCATCGGACCAGCGACGCCCCTGCATGGTACGACCGGTGTGTTCATCGACGATGATAACTTCGCCGTCTTTCACGATGTAATCTACGTCGCGGGTAAACAGCACGTGTGCACGCAGTGCGGCAGTCACGTGGTGCATCAGCATAATGTTACCAGGAGAGTACAGTGACTCGCCCTCGTCCATAATGCCTTCGTTAACCAGCAGCTCTTCAATCAGTACCAGACCACGCTCGGTCAGGTTAACCTGGCGCGCTTTCTCATCAACAGAGAAGTGGCCTTCGCCCTGGAACGTGTCGGAATCTTCCTTCTCCTGACGGATCAGGTGCGGGATGATTTTATTAACTTTTTTGTACATTTCCGAGCTGTCTTCAGCCGGGCCGGAAATGATCAGCGGCGTACGCGCTTCATCGATCAGGATGGAGTCGACTTCATCGACCAGCGCATAGTGCAGTTTACGTTGAACACGCTCTTCCGGACTAAACGCCATGTTGTCACGCAGGTAGTCAAAGCCGTATTCGTTATTGGTACCGTAAGTAATATCGGCGTTATAGGCTTCACGCTTGGCTGGCGCAGGCAGGCCAGACATGTTGATACCAACGGTCATGCCGAGGAATTCAAACAGCGGGCGGTTATTTTCGGCATCACGCTGAGCCAGATAGTCGTTCACGGTAACCACGTGTACGCCCTTCCCGCTTAATGCGTTCAGGTAGGCTGGCAGCGTCGCGGTCAGGGTTTTACCTTCACCAGTACGCATTTCCGCGATGCAGCGATCGTTAAGCACCATACCGCCCAGCAGCTGAACGTCGAAGTGACGCATACCGAACACGCGCTTACTCGCTTCACGCACTACTGCGAACGCTTCCGGGATCAGGCTCTCAACGCTGGCACCTTTTTCCAGACGAGCGCGGAATTCAGCGGTCTTCGCTTTCAGTTCATCATCGGAGAGTTTTTCCATCTCCGGTTCCATCGCGTTGATGACATTGACCACTTTACGCATACGACGCAGCGTACGCTCGTTACGGCTACCGAATACTTTCGTTAATAATTTGATTAGCATAATAAAATCTCAAACGCCCCGCGGTGCGGAGTCAAAAATTATAAGTTGGAAGGTTCTTTTTTAGCTGAGGCGTTGAGGACCAGCGCGGATACCCTGCAGCTGGCTGATCCAGACCGGAACGCTAAACGCGGCCTGAGAGGTAAAGTGTGCGTATGTCACGCGACTTACTGTCGCGGGCGGAGTGCCTTCTTGCGTCAGCATCGCGCTGAGCGTATTCAGTAACGCAAGATGGTGCGCCTGGATTGGCAATGGCTCTTCGGCAACGGGCAACGCCTGAGGTGCCATGGCAAAAGAAAGATGGCGGATAACCGTACGAATAGCATGTTGATGCCAGTAATCGACGGTAAAATTTGGGCGCCGATTGGTCGCTTCCAGCAAAGCAAGCTGGCTAAAGTTAACTTTAGCACCTTGATCGTGATTGCTGGCGGTCGCCTTCGCGGGAGTATTAGGTTCAGCAGCATTACCGAGCGCGGGCAGGCCAAAACTAGCCGCGACCATCCCCAACAGGAGATGCGGCCAGAAGTACCGTCTGCCTAACTGTCGCCAGCGCGTCAGTATTCCACTCACGTTATTGCCACCTGATATACCCTGCGTTTGGGGTTACAAATGCAAAACCATTTTTTGCGCACAAATCTTACCATTAATGCGTTCGCACCACAGCAGTAATGACAGCAAGTCGCGGGTAAATATGCTTAAGAAAGCAGCGATCGAACGGTATTTTAATCTACCTGTGGGGAAAAAGTCGCTTCAGATAAGGTGGTTTGCACTCGGAAGATAAAAAAACGACTGGCTCACCTGGCCGGAGAGAGTGCCAGATTTACCAGTCGAATTTATGCGACAGCGTATGTCGTTATGCCAGTACGGTCGATGGTGCTTTGAACGCCAACGGCAGTTCTGCATCGTCCTGGAAGGTCACATATTCCCAGGCTTCCTGTTTTGCCAGGACCGCCTGCAGCAGTTTGTTATTCAATGCATGACCGGATTTATACGCGGTAAATGCACCAATAATGTTGTGACCACACATGAACAAGTCACCGATCGCGTCGAGCATTTTGTGACGAACGAATTCATCTTCAAAACGCAGGCCGTCTTCGTTCAATACGCGATAATCGTCAACAACGATGGCACAATCGAAGCTGCCGCCCAGGCACAGGCCGCGGGACTGCAGATATTCGATATCACGCATGAAGCCGAAAGTACGCGCACGGCTGATCTGACGCATGAACGCATCCGCAGAGAAGTTCATCGCGTAGCGCTGCGTGCTGGAGTCGATCGCCGGATGGTTAAAGTCGATGGTGAAATCCAACGTAAAACCATTATACGGCTTAAACTCAGCCCACTTATCGCCATCTTCGACACGAACGGTCTCTTTGATGCGAACAAATTTTTTGGCGCTGCTCAGTTCTTCAATACCTGCATCAAGCAGCAGATAAACGAACGGAGCGGCACTGCCATCCATGATCGGGATTTCCGGTGCGTTAACTTCAATAACGATGTTATCGATACCTAAACCCGCCAGAGCAGCATTAAGGTGCTCTACGGTTGAAATCCGTACATCATGCTCATTGACCAGACACGTACAGAGCATGGTATCACGCACAGATTTGGCATCGGCCGGGAAATCTACCGGAGGATTCAAGTCGGTGCGACGATAGATGACCCCGGTGTTGGCCGGCGCAGGGCGTAATGTCAGGGTGACTTTTTTGCCGGTATGCAAACCGACGCCAGTCGCCTGAACGATACGTTTAAGAGTCCTTTGTTTGATCATCGTATAATCTCGCCAAATTACCTATCCAACCGAAGTGTACTATACATTCGGTGGGCCAGTTTAGCACAAAGAGCCACAATTCCCAAATTCCAGCTAATTCTTAATCAGCTTGCTTACGCAGGAATGCTGGGATATCCAGATAATCCGGCTCTTTGGTGGTTTGCGGCGTATTGTCGTTAACCACTTTCGCTACCGGTTTCTGCTCTTGCGTCAACGGCGCCATGCCGTGCTGCTGGTAACGATCCATTACCGGCTGCTGTACCTGCTTGTTGGTCACCAGAGTGATTTCAGGACGTTTGTCCATACCAATTCCAGTCGCAACAACGGTGACGCGCAGTTCGTCGTTCATATCCGGGTCCAGGGAGGTACCGATAACCACGGTCGCATTATCCGATGCAAAGGCACGAATCGTGTTACCGACGGTTTCGAACTCATCCAGACGCAGGTCGAAGCCCGCAGTAATGTTGACCAGCACGCCGCGCGCGCCAGACAGATCGATGTCTTCCAGCAGCGGAGAAGAGATAGCCATTTCAGCCGCTTCTTCTGCACGGTCTTCACCGCTTGCCACGCCTGAACCCATCATCGCGTAGCCCATTTCGGACATCACGGTGCGCACGTCTGCAAAGTCGACGTTCATCAGGCCCGGACGAGTAATCAGTTCAGCGATACCCTGGACTGCGCCTTTCAGCACGTCGTTCGCTGCGCCAAACGCATCCAGCAGGGAGATTCCGCGACCCAGCACTTTCAGCAGCTTGTCATTCGGAATAGTGATCAGAGAGTCCACATGTTTGGACAGCTCGGTGATACCCTGCTCCGCGAATGCCATACGCTTCTTGCCTTCAAAGTTGAAAGGCTTAGTCACGACAGCTACGGTCAGAATACCTAAATCTTTTGCTACTTCAGCAACCACTGGCGCTGCACCGGTACCGGTACCGCCGCCCATGCCTGCTGCGATAAACACCATGTCTGCGCCGTCAAGCGCTGCACGCAGAGCTTCACGGTCTTCGTCTGCCGCATTACGGCCGACTTCCGGGTTTGCACCCGCGCCCAGACCTTTGGTGATGCCGCTACCAATCTGAATGGTCTGTCCAACCGCCGTTTTACGCAACGCCTGAGCGTCGGTATTCACCGCGAAGAATTCAACACCTTCGATGCGCTCGCGCACCATGTGTTCAACGGCATTACCGCCGCCGCCGCCGACGCCGATGACTTTAATCACCGCGTCATTGGTTAGTTCCATAGGTTCAAACATAGTTTCTCTCTCCGTTGTGCCTGTCGCCTGAGACCGTTAATGTGCGTTGGTCTCTTTAAAAATTAAAACTCTTTTCGCAGCCAGCTATTGAGTCGTTTGATCCACGAGCCAACTGATGCCGTAACGCGTTTTTCAACTTCAGCCTCACCACTCAAATGGGATTCTTTCCCGTAGTGAAGCAGCCCCACTGCCGTTGAATAATAAGGCTCCTGGGCATAATCCGTCAGACCAGTGATATTCAGCGGTGCGCCAATACGTACTTGCGTATGGAACACGCGCTGTGCGCAGGCCGCAAGACCTTCAATTTGCGCAGCGCCACCGGTTAACACAATCCCCGCCGCCAGATGATGTTTCACACCCTGCTGGCGAAGCTGTTCTTGTAATTGCAAAATTTCTTCGTTGACCAGGTTGAGCAGCTCGGTATAACGCGGCTCAATGACCTCTGCCAGGGTCTGACGTTGCAGGCTACGCGGTGGACGACCACCTACGCTTGGCACTTCAACGCTTTCGTCTTTACCCACGATGGAGCCCAGCGCGCATCCATGACGCACTTTGATGGCTTCAGCATCGCTCGGCGGCGTACCAAAGGCATACGCGATATCGCTGGTCACTACATTCCCTGCATAAGGGATCACTTTAGTGTGGCGCAACGCCCCGCCAGTATAAACAGCGATGTCCATTGTACCACCACCAATATCCACCACGCAGACACCCAGCTCACGTTCATCTTCCGTCAACACGGAATAACTGGCTGCCAACCCGGCAAAAATCAGTTGGTCAACTTTCAGACCACAACGTTCAACGGCTTTGACAATGTTCTTCGCCATGTCGTTGTGGCAGGTAATAAGATGGACTTTTGCCTGCATACGCACGCCGGAAAGACCGACCGGATTTTTAATGCCTTCCTGGTAGTCGATGGCGTATTCCTGCGGAATAACGTGCAGAACACGATGTTCATCGCGAACGCGTACGGATTTTGCCGTATGTACTACGTTTTCCACATCTTCCTGCGTCACTTCCTCTTCGGAAATGGGCACCATACCAATTTCATTTTGACAGCTAATATGTTTACCGGAAAGAGCCAGATACACCGAGGAAATCTGGCAATCTGCCATCAGTTCAGCCTGGTCAATGGCGCGCTGTACGCACTTCACCACTGACTCAAGGTCATTCACCCCGCCTTTATCCATACCTCGCGATGGGCAACTGCCCACGCCAATGATATTGACCATACCGTCGGGCAGAACTTCCCCTACTAAAGCGGCTACCTTCGCGGTGCCAATCTCCAGTCCAACTACCAGTTTTCTGTCCGTCGCCTTGATCATTGTTGTTCTGCCTGTGCCTGATTCTGTTGCTGATTAGATTCCTCAGGAGGCAAGGGAACCCAGCCTACTGCCGCTCCTGAGTCATAACGCAAATCAACGTAGCTAATCCGTTTGCCATCGGTTTGCGCCTGCTGCTGTAAAACCGGGTAGAGTTCCACAAAGCGAGCCAAACGTTTTATCGTATCGCCCCTGCCCAGGTTCAGCTTAATATCGTTATTCAGCGTCAACTGCCAGGAACGACGAGCGGTCATCGCCGCTTCCTTCAGGGTGAATCTATCCTTAGCCAGCACCTGCCCCATATCGCGGAACCCTTGCAACACTTCACTTGCGCTGCCTTCCGGTCCATACAACATGGGTAATACCTGCTTATTGGCCCGACCGGTTGGAACACTGAACGTATTTCCTTCAGCATCCACCATATGTTGGTCATTCCAACGCGCAATGGGCACATATTCAACCAGATGAATCTTCAATTCATCGGGCCATTGCTTTCTGACGCTCGCCTGTTTAATCCAGGGGAGGCGTTCAATTTGACTCTGAATGATGTTCACATCCTGAGTCATAAAGGTTCCCGGAGCGCCCAGCGCCAGAATGGACTGACGAATATCGTCATTGCGCGTGTAATGCCGTTCGCCGGTTAACACCAGTTTCGATAAAGGCAAACGTTGCGCATCTTCCATCCATCCCAACACTACCCAGCCGCTGACAAACACGGTGCACAGCACTGTCAGCAGGAACAATATTCCTGCAAGACGCGTTCCATTATTGCGGCGTGAGGAGTTTACTTCTTCTTCATCACCGTTTCGCGTGTTCAGCGCAGCCTGCGACATATCAGTCCGCCAACTCCAGAATTCTTACCACCAACTGCGAGAAGCTCAGGCCCGCCTGACGCGCCGCCATCGGCACCAGACTGTGGCTGGTCATACCCGGAGAGGTATTCGCTTCCAGCAGATAAAACTGGCCATCGCTGTCCAGCATGACGTCAATGCGACCCCAACCTTTACAGCCCAATGCGGTCCACGCTTTCAGGACTAATTCCTGTAAACGTGCCTCTTGTTCGACTTCCAGACCGGCAGGGCAGAAATATTGTGTCTCATCAGAGAGATACTTCGCCTCATAATCATAGAAGGTTCCCGCGGGTTGGATACGTATTGACGGTAAAATTTCTTCACCAAGCATCGCAACTGTAAATTCCGGGCCACTGAGCCATTTTTCGATCAGTACTTCTTCATCATGCTGAAAAGCCAATGCTAATGCACCATGCAAAGCATTTTCTTCTTCAACTTTTGACATCCCTACGCTTGAGCCTTCACGGCTTGGCTTCACAATCAGCGGCAAACCTAACGCAGAAATCTCCGTAACCACCTCATCGCTAAGACCTTTTTCGAATTCAGCGCGAGTCAATGCGACCCAAGGCGCGACGGGTAAACCTGCGCCCTGCCACAGCAACTTGCTGCGCAGTTTGTCCATCGAAATTGCGGAAGCCATGACGCCGCTGCCGGTATATGGCAGGCCAATTTGCTCCAGCATGCCCTGCAACGTGCCATCTTCCCCGCCACGGCCATGCAGCGCAATAAACACCTTCTGAAAACCCATAGATTTCAGAAGAGTGACATCAACCTCTTTAGGGTCAACCGGATGGGCATCGACACCACCTTCGCGTAACCCTGCCAGTACGGCCGCGCCGGAATTCAGCGAAACGTCACGCTCTGCGGAGGTTCCCCCTAACAGGACCGCGATTTTATCAGCCATGTTGTTCTTCCTCCGGGTTTTGCGGCTTCAGTTTGATTTCAGCTAAGGAACGCGCGATTTTGCCGATATTTCCAGCGCCCTGCACCAAAATCAGATCGTTGCCGGTTAATACCGGCGCCAACATGTCTGCCACCTGAGCCGGATCGGATACCAGAATCGGGTCGATCTTACCGCGACCACGGATCGTACGGCACAGCGAGCGGCTGTCAGCCCCCGGAATCGCAGCTTCACCCGCGGCGTATACATCCAGCATCAACAGCGCATCGACCTGAGTCAGCACGTTGGCAAAGTCGTCATACAAATCGCGTGTACGCGTAAAGCGGTGCGGCTGGAACAGCATTACCAGATTTTTGTCCGGCCAGCCCGCGCGAGCAGCTTTAATCGTGGCATCCACTTCCGTTGGGTGATGACCATAATCATCCACCAGCATCGCCGTCCCGGCTTTACCGTTTACCGGCTCCAGCGGGAATTCGCCGAGGAAGTCAAAACGGCGTCCGGTGCCCTGGAAACTTTCCAGCGCGCGCAGAATTGCGTCGTCTTCAATGCCTTCTTCTGTTGCCACTGCCACCGCCGCCGCCGCGTTCAGCGCATTGTGACGGCCCGGTGCGTTCAACGTCACGCGTAAATCGGCCATCCCCTGACGCAGCAGCGTGAAGTGTCCTTGTGGACCAATCTGCTGGTAATCTTCGACGCGCACATCAGCATCATCGCTGAAACCATAGGTTGTGGTTTGACGACCAACTCGCGGCAACAACTCGCGGATCACCGGGTCGTCAACGCACATAACCGCACGACCATAAAACGGCAAGTTATGCAGGAAATTAATAAACGTCTGCTTTAAATTTTCGAAGTCGCCATGGTAGGTATCCATATGATCGGCTTCGATATTGGTAACAATCGCTACCATCGGCTGCAAATGCAGGAACGACGCATCGCTCTCATCCGCCTCCGCAATTAAATAACGGCTATGACCCAGACGCGCATGGACGCCTGCGGCCTTCACCAGACCGCCGTTGACAAACGTCGGATCCAGCCCCGCTTCTGCGTAGATACTGGAGACCATCGCTGTGGTCGTGGTTTTACCGTGCGTCCCGGCAATGGCGATACCGTGACGAAAACGCATTAACTCCGCCAGCATTTCAGCACGACGGATCACCGGAATACGCGCTTCATGCGCCGCAACAATTTCCGGGTTATCCGCAGAAATCGCGCTGGATACCACCACCACGCTCGCATCACGCACATTTTCAGGGCGATGGTTGAAGAAAATCGTGGCGCCCAGATTCGTCAACTGCTGCGTCACCGGGTTCGGCGCTAAGTCAGAACCGCTGATCTGATAACCTTCATTGGCCAAAACTTCGGCAATACCGCCCATACCAGCACCACCGATGCCGACAAAGTGAATGTGCCGAACGCGACGCATTTCGGGCACGATGGAACGCAGTTTTGCCAGTTGTTGTGTATTCATTCTTTAGCCATTAACTTCTTAGTTCATGCGATGCAAAAGGCATCACCACAATTACGCCCGGGCAGCCCGGCTCACTTCATTAGCAACACGCTCTGTGGCATCCGGTATGGATGCGGCGCGCGCACGTTCTGCCATGGTTAATAAGGTTTCTCGCGACCACCCGGAAAGGGTGTTCGCGACGGCATCCACAGTAAACTGCGGCTGCTCAAGAATTTTAGCGGCGCCCGCTTTCTCAAGCGGCAGCGCATTCCAGTACTGCTGTCGGTCTTTGTGCTGGAAAGGCACAAACAGCGCAGGCAAACCCGCAGCGGCAATTTCGCTTACCGTCAGCGCGCCGGAGCGACAAACTACAACATCCGCCCACGCGTAGGCAGCTGCCATATCATCAATAAACTCAGTGACCTTGTGCTGCGGTTGTCCCGCGTCGGCATACGCCTGTTCAACGGTTTGCTGCGCGCCTTTGCCACTCTGATGCCAGATAGTCACCGCGTCACCAAGCTTTGCGGCAACCTGCGGCATCGTCTGGTTCAATACGCGTGCGCCCTGAGATCCCCCGACGACCAGCACGCGAACCGGGCCTTCACGCCCCGCCAGACGCGCTTCGGGCAACGGCAGCGCCAGAACATCGGTGCGTACCGGGTTACCCACCACTTCCGCATTCGGGAAAGCGCCAGGAAAAGCCTGCATCACCTTCGTTGCAATCTTCGCCAGCCACTTGTTGGTTAATCCCGCAATGCCGTTCTGCTCATGCAGGACAACCGGGATGCCTAATGACCAGGCAGCCAGACCGCCAGGGCCGGACACATAGCCGCCCATCCCCAGCACCACATCAGGCTTAAACTGCTTCATAATGGCGCGCGCCTGACGCCAGGCATTAAAAATACGCACGGGGGCGGCAAGCAGCGCGTTGACACCTTTGCCACGCAAACCGGAGATGCGAATAAAGTCAATTTCAATGCCATGCTTCGGCACTAAGTCCGCTTCCATACGATCGGCGGTGCCCAGCCAACGAACCTGCCAGCCCTGGGCCATTAAATGGTGCGCGACCGCCAGCCCCGGGAACACATGCCCACCGGTACCGCCTGCCATCACCATTAACCGCTTCGGTTGACCACTCATCGTGCACCTCGTGTAAACGCCTGGGCTTTTTCCAGACGCGTTTCATAATCAATACGTAACAAAAACATGATGGCCGTCGACATAATCAACAAACTGGAACCACCATAACTGATCAGCGGTAACGTCAGACCTTTTGTTGGCAGCATACCTGCTGCCGCGCCGACGTTTACCAGGGCCTGGAAGCTGAACCAAATCCCGATGGAGCAGGCTAAAAAGCCTGAAAAACGGTGGTCAATTTCCAGTGCTTTGCGACCGATCGACATCGCGCGAAAAGCGACGAAGAATACCATTAAAAGTGCCAATACCACACCGATATAACCCAGCTCTTCCCCAATGATGGCGAAGATGAAGTCGGTGTGCGCTTCCGGTAAATACTCCAGTTTTTGCACTGAATTACCTAACCCCTGACCCCAAACCTCACCGCGACCAAAAGCCATCAGCGATTGCGTTAACTGGTAGCCGCTGCCAAACGGATCTTCCCATGGGTTCCAGAAGGAGGTTACGCGGCGAATACGATACGGTTCGGCAAGGATCAGCAGCACCACCGCCGAAATCCCCATGCCGATAATGGCAATGAACTGCCACAGTTTCGCACCAGCGAGAAACAGCATCGCCAGCGTCGTGACAAACAGCACCACTACCGTACCAAGGTCAGGCTGCGCCAGCAGTAAGACTGCCAGCACCAGAATCACACCCATCGGTTTTAAGAAGCCGCGCAGGTTGTTACGCACTTCATCGACTTTACGCACCAGGTAGTTAGCGAGATAACAGAACAGCGACAGCTTGGTGAATTCCGCAGGCTGAATACGCAGCGGCCCCAGCGCGATCCAGCGCGATGCCCCGTTAACGGAGCTCCCCACCACCAGAACGATCAACAACATGATGATCGAGGCGATCAGCATCGTCGTGCTGTACTTCTGCCAGAACTCCATCGGCAGACGCAGCGTCACCATCGCCAGACAGAACGCGAGGAAGATATACAGCGCGTCACGCTTAGCAAACAGGAAGGGATCGCCCGCCAGACGTTGCCCTACGGGCATTGATGCCGATGTCACCATCACAAAACCGATCGCTGCCAGACCAAAAGTCAGCCACAGCAGCATGCGGTCATACATGATCAGGCTGTCCGCGTCTTTATCACGCGAAGCCATCACCCAGCCTTTAAGTGCCGCGAAGATCCACGCCAGGACACCCAGTCCCGGTACGCGCGGCATTTTCAGACGAGGGAGAGAGAAGCGCATCAACCCAACTCCTTCGCCAGGCGGGTAAAGACGTCACCGCGTTGCTCAAAGCTCTTGAACTGGTCAAGGCTGGCACAGGCTGGCGACAGCAGCACCATATCACCCGGCTTCACATGCGGTGCGAGCAGACGCATTGCCTGCTCCATGGTTTCAGTGTGTTCCGCAACCTCAGGACGCAGAGCGGCAAGCTGCGCGCCATCGCGACCAAAGCAGTACAGACGAATGTTGTTGCCAGTCAGGTAGCGTTGCAGCGGCGTAAAGTCGGCCGATTTCCCATCGCCGCCCAGCAGCAGGTGCAACGTACCGTCAACGTGCAGACCATTCAGTGCCGCTTCTGTGCTGCCAACGTTGGTGGCTTTTGAATCGTTAATCCAACGCACACCGTTATGATTCAGTACCAACTGGAAACGATGAGCCAGACCGGTAAAGGTAGTCAGCGCTTTCAGGCTGGATGCCCGCGGCAGACCCGCAGCATCCGCCAGCGCCAGCGCAGCCAGTGCGTTGGTATAGTTATGCTGGCCGGTAAGCGTCATCTCTTTCACGTTCAGGACTTTTTCGCCCTTCACCCGCAGCCAGGTTTCACCCTGCTGACGATTGAGATGATAGTCACCCATGTTGATGCCAAAGCTCACGCAGCGCTCATCCGCTCCGCGAATCGGCATGGTCAGCGCATCATCGGCATTAACCACACACACTTTCGCATTCTCATAGACGCGCAGTTTGGCCGCACGGTACTGCTGCAAGCCAAACGGATACCTGTCCATATGATCTTCGGTGACGTTCAAAATGGTGGCGGCTACAGCCTGTAAGCTGGAGGTTGTCTCCAGCTGGAAGCTCGACAGCTCCAGTACATACAGCTCACGTTCGTCATCCAGCAGCATCAGCGCGGGCAGGCCGATATTTCCGCCAACACCCACGTTCACACCAGCCGCTTTCGCCATTTCTCCCACCAACGTGGTGACGGTGCTTTTCCCGTTGGAACCGGTGATCGCGACGATCGGCGCCTGCGCTTCACGACAGAACAGCTCGATGTCACCCACAATTTCGATCCCTGCATCAGCAGCGGCGCTCAGCGAAGGATGCGCCAGGGCAATACCAGGGCTGGCGACGATGAGATCGGCGGCCAGCAGCCAATCATCATTCAGGCTGCCAACATGACGCTCAACCGCTTCCGGCAATTTATCCAGGCCAGGTGGCGTTGCGCGGGTATCCATCACACGCGGCGTCACACCACGCGCCAGAAAGAAATCCACGCAGGACAGCCCGGTCAATCCCAGACCGATAATGACGACTTTTTTACCCTGGTAATCAGCCATGATTAACGTACCTTCAGCGTTGCCAGGCCAATCAGCACCAGCATCAGCGAAATAATCCAGAAGCGCACAATTACGCGCGGTTCCGGCCAGCCTTTCAGTTCATAGTGATGGTGAATCGGCGCCATACGGAAGATGCGCTGTCCGCGCAGCTTAAAGGAGCCAACCTGCAAAATGACCGACAGCGTTTCCACAACAAATACGCCGCCCATGATTACCAGCAGGAACTCCTGACGCAGCAGCACGGCAATAATGCCCAGCGCGCCGCCCAGCGCCAGCGAACCGACGTCGCCCATAAAGACCTGCGCCGGATAGGTGTTAAACCACAGGAAGCCTAACCCCGCGCCGACAATCGCCGTACAGACGATCACCAACTCACCGGCATGGCGTAAATAGGGAATGTGCAGATAGTTGGCAAAGTTCATGTTACCGGTCGCCCATGCCACCAGCGCAAAACCCGCTGCCACGAACACGGTCGGCATAATCGCCAGACCATCCAGGCCATCGGTGAGGTTTACCGCGTTGCCAGTACCCACAATCACGAAGTACGCCAGCAGCACGTAGAACAGCCCCAACTGCGGCATGACATCTTTAAAGAACGGCACCACCAGCTCGGTAGCCGGGGTATCTTTACCGGCGAGGTACAGCGCAAAGGCTACACCCAGCGCAATCACCGACATCCAGAAGTACTTCCAGCGAGCAATCAGGCCCTTGGTATCTTTTCGCACCACTTTGCGGTAGTCATCGACAAAACCGATAATGCCGTAGCCAATCAATACCACCAGCACGCACCATACGTACGGGTTCGACGGATATGCCCACAACAGAACGGAGATAACAATCGCGGTGAGGATCATGATCCCGCCCATGGTTGGCGTACCACGTTTACTAAAGTGCGATTCAGGACCGTCGTTACGTACAACCTGTCCAAAGGACATTTTTTGCAAGCGGGCAATCATGCGCGGGCCCATCCACAAAGAGATGAACAGCGCGGTCAGCAGGCTGACGATGGCGCGAAACGTCAGATAGGAAAAGACGTTAAAGCCGGAATAATATTTGACCAAATGTTCGGCCAGCCAAACTAACATGTCCCATTCTCCTGTAATGCGCGTACTACCTCTTCCATGGCGGCACTACGTGAACCCTTCACTAAAATCGTCATGACCTGATGTTCTGCAATCAATGCTTTAAGATGCGCGGCCAGCGCGCTTTTATCCGCAAAATGTTCGCCAACGCCACTGGCGTCGCTAATTGCCTGACTCAGTTTTCCTGTACTCAGTACACGGTCGATACCTGCTGCTTTCGCAGCAACACCTACCTGTACATGGCATGCTTCACTTTCTGCGCCAAGCTCTGCCATATCGCCAACGACCAGTACGCGATAGCCCGGCATTTCAGACAGCACCTGCACCGCTGCGGTCATCGAACCGACGTTCGCGTTATAGGAGTCGTCCAGCAGCAGCTGATTTTCTGCGAGTTGAATCGGGAACAGACGTCCTGGTACCGCCTGCAGATCTTTCAAACCCGCTTTGATCGCCTCGTGCGTCGCGCCTACCGCCATAGAAAGCGCCGCCGCCGCAAGGGCGTTAGCGATATTGTGGCGACCCGGCAACGGCAGCAGGACATCAATGCTTCCGGTCGGCGTTTGCAGAGAAAATTCCGTGCCATGCGAGGTCACATGAACGTTGGTCGCAGAAAAGTCGCTGTTGGCCGCATTCGGGGAGAAGCGCCAGACTTTGCGATCGCCGATGATGCTTTGCCAGTTCAACCAGTCGTTGTTGTCGGCATTCATAATGGCGATACCGTTCGCAGACAGGCCGGTAAAAATCTCACCTTTTGCCTTCGCAACGCCCGCCAGAGAGCCGAAGCCTTCCAGGTGCGCGGCGGCCAGGTTGTTCACCAGCGCCGCTTCCGGACGCGTCAGGCCGACGGTCCAGGCGATTTCGCCCTGATGGTTGGCGCCGAGCTCAATCACGGCATAGTCGTAATCGTTGTTTAAGCGCAGCAGCGTCATCGGTACGCCGATGTCGTTATTCAGATTGCCCGCGGTATATAGGGTGTTACCACACTGGCTCAGAATGGCAGCCGTCATCTCTTTGACGGACGTTTTACCGGATGAGCCGGTCAACGCGACAACGCGCGCCGGAACCTGAGCGCGAACCCACGCCGCCAGTTCACCAAACGCCAGACGCGTATCTTTAACAATCAGCTGCGGCAGGTTGGTGTCCAACGGGCGGCTGACCAGCAGCGCACCCGCCCCGCTCTCTTGCGCTTTGTCTGCAAAATCATGGGCATCAAAGCGTTCGCCTTTCAGCGCCACAAACAGGCAGCCCGGCGTCACTTTACGCGTATCGGTTGTTACGGCATCAAGGGTCAGATCGGCCCCTTTCAGTTCGCCACGGAGGATCTCCGCCAGTTGGCTGAGCGTTACGCTAATCATGCGATAACCCCCAGCAGACGCGCTGCGGTCACGCGGTCAGAATAGTCGAGACGCTGCGAGCCAACGATCTGGTAATCTTCGTGACCTTTCCCGGCCACCAGCACCACGTCGTTTTCTTTCGCCTGCATAATGGCGTTTGTCACGGCTTCTGCGCGCCCTTCCATCACCTTCGCCTGTCCGGCATCCAGCATACCCGCCAGAATGTCGTTAATAATGGCGCGCGGCTCTTCGGTACGTGGGTTGTCATCAGTCACCACGACAACATCTGCAAACTGCTCGGCGATTGCGCCCATCAACGGACGTTTGCCTTTGTCGCGATCGCCGCCGCAGCCAAAGACGCACCACAGTTTGCCTGTACAGTGCAAACGTGCCGCCTGCAGCGCTTTTTCCAGCGCATCTGGCGTATGGGCGTAATCAACCACCACGGTGGTTTTACCCGGCGCGCTGAACACTTCCATACGTCCGCAAACCGGCTGCAATTGTGTCGCCGTTTTCAGTAAATCAGCTAACGGATAGCCCAGTGCCAACAGCGTTGCCAGCGCCAGCAGAAGATTGCTGACGTTAAACGCCCCCATCAGGCGGCTTTCAATTTCGCCGTCGCCCCATGAGGAGGTAAAACGAATCGTTGCCCCGCTGTCGTGATACTTCACGTCAACCGCTTTTAACCAACGACCATGACAGTTCGGGTTGATGTGGTCTTCCATCGAAACGGCAACCGCATCCGGGAGTTTCGCCAGCCAGCGACGACCGACGTCATCATCCGCATTGACGATGGCCTGACCGCAATGGTGCGTGGAATACAGCAGCCATTTCGCGGCTTCATAATGTTCCATGTCGCCGTGGTAGTCGAGATGGTCACGGCTTAAGTTAGTAAATACTGATGCGGCAAACTTCAGCGCCGCCACGCGATGCTGAACCAGACCGTGTGAAGAGACTTCCATCGCGCCAACCGTTGCGCCCTGCGCTGCCAGCCCCGCCAGCACATGCTGGACATCAACGGCTGAACCGGTGGTATTTTCCGTCGGGATCACTTTGCCCAGCAGGCCATTGCCTACTGTTCCCATTACCGCGCTGGTTTCGCCAAGCAGTTGGCTCCACTGTGCCAGCAATTGGGTGGTGGTAGTTTTACCGTTGGTCCCGGTCACACCGACCAGACGCATTTTCTCAGAAGGCTCGTGGTAAAAACGGCCTGCCAGTGCAGATAAACGTTCGTTAAGCTGACTGAGATAGATGACCGGAACGCCGTGCATTTCACGGATTTCACCATCAGTAGCTTCATCTTTTGCTTCTGCAATAATGGCAGCCACACCTTGCGCTATCGCCTGCGGGATATACCGACGCCCGTCCGCCTGATGACCCAATACTGCGACAAAGAGATCGCCCGATGCAGCCACACGGCTGTCAAGCGTCATCTCCCGCAGTGCTCGCTCCGGTGCACCCGGCACCCATGGAGCAAGAAGGTCGCGCAAATTACGATCTGCCACCTGTTGCCTCGCCTTGATTATTCACAAATTCATTTTTATCGCCCGTTGTCAGCGCATCCGGCTCGATGTTCATGGTACGCAGTACGCCGCCCATGATGGCACCAAAGACCGGCGCGGAAACGGCGCCACCGTAGTATTTACCCGCCTGCGGATCGTTGATAACAACAACCAGCGCGAAGCGCGGCTGACTCGCAGGCGCAACACCTGCGGTATAAGCAATGTATTTGTTGATGTAGCGGCCATCTGGCCCTACTTTTTTCGCTGTACCGGTTTTAATGGCGATACGATAGCCTTTAATCGCCGCCTTCACGCCGCCGCCGCCGGGCAGCGCCACGCTTTCCATCATATGCACGACGGTACGCACGGTATCTTCCGGGAAGATACGCTCGCCCGGAACAGGAGGGTCAACTTTGGTAATCGACAGTGGACGATAAACGCCGTAGCTGCCGATCGTTGCATAGACTCGCGCTAACTGTAACGGTGTTACCATTAGCCCGTAGCCGAAAGAGAAGGTGGCCCTCTCTATGTCAGACCACCGTTGTTTTTGAGGATATAAGCCACTGCGTTCTCCGACCAACCCCAAATTGGTCGCTTTTCCCAGCCCAAAACGTGAGTAAGTATCTACTAACGCTGAGGACGGCATCGCTAACGCCAGCTTGGAAACACCGACGTTACTCGACTTCTGCAAAACCCCGGTGAGGGTTAATTCGCTATAACGCGCCACGTCTTTGATTTCGTGACCATTAATTCGGTAAGGGATAGTGTTGAGGACGGTATTTTCGCGTACCACGCCACGCTGCAGCGCGGTCATCACCACCATCGGTTTAACGGTAGAACCCGGTTCAAACACGTCGGTGATGGTACGGTTACGCATCGCGTCTTTTGGCGTACCGGTGAGATTGTTCGGGTTGTAGGACGGACTGTTGGCCATGGCCAGCACTTCACCGGTGTTTACATCCACCAGTACCGCACTGCCTGACTCCGCCTTGTTGAACGCCACGGCGTTATTCAGTTCGCGGTAAACCAGTGCCTGTAAACGCTCATCAATGCTCAACGCGAGGTTATGCGCCGCCTGGCTGTCGGTAGAGGAGATATCTTCAATGACGCGGCCATAACGGTCTTTACGTACAATACGTTCACCCGGTTGTCCGGTGAGCCACTTATCGAAGCTCTTCTCAACGCCTTCAATCCCCTGGCTGTCAACGTTAGTAAAGCCTATGAGGTGAGCAGTCACTTCTCCGGAAGGATAGTAACGGCGGGATTCTTCGCGCAGGTGGATACCTGGCAGCTTCAGTTTTTTGATGTAGTCAGCCATGTCAGGGTTTACCTGACGCGCCAGATAGATAAAGCGCCCTTTCGGGTTGGCGTTAATGCGGGAAGCCAGTTGATCGAGCGGGAGATTCAGCGCGGTTGACAGCGCTCTCCAGCGTTCGCCAACGCTCACACCGCCTGCATCATGTACTTCTTTCGGGTCGGCCCATATAGCTTTAACCGGAACGCTCACCGCCAACGGACGACCAGAGCGGTCGGTAATCATTCCGCGTGATGTAGACACTTCCTGGACGCGTAGAGAGCGCATATCACCCTGACGCACAAGCATGTCTGGCGCGATGATTTGCAGCCAGGCAACGCGACCCAGCAGAAAACCCAGTGCCAGCAAAATACAGCCGCACAGTAACGCAAAACGCCAACTGATAAAGTTGGCTTGTTCTTCCTGGCGTTTTGGTTTGTGCGTTTTTGCCGCTGCTTTCATGCGTCGCGTTTATCCTTATTTTTGTACTACGATATTTTCTTGTGAGGGATCGACATGCTGCATTTGCAGCTTTTCCGTTGCGATCCGTTCAACACGGCTATGGTCGCCGAGCGCGTTCTCCTCAAGGATCAAGTTACGCCATTCGATATCCAGCGCATCTCGCTCCAGAACCAGCTGCTCACGCTGCGCGGTCAGTAACCGCGTATGGTGGGCTGTTGTCACGACGGTAACCGCCGTCAAAATAATGCAAATGAACAGGCAGAGTGGCAGCTTCCCAAACCGCAAAAGATCGTCACCGATC
This sequence comes from Citrobacter sp. Cpo030, assembly GCF_030333005.1. NCBI lineage: Bacteria > Pseudomonadati > Pseudomonadota > Gammaproteobacteria > Enterobacterales > Enterobacteriaceae > Citrobacter > Citrobacter sp. Cpo030. The sequence continues at coordinate 257,009 of NZ_JAOWGT010000075.1, forward strand.
ACGCCAGGCAAGGCATGGCGCTCGTTGCTTCCTATCGATCCTTTAACTTTGCTTAGGGCTTCTGTCACTCTGCTGATCATGCGTTCGTCCTCTCTGCAATACGCAGAACTGAACTACGGGCACGAGGATTCTCAGCTACCTCTTCTTCACCCGGCATCATCTTGCCTAGTGCTCTTAACTCACGGCCGCCCAGCTTTTTGATCTGCGCTTCGGTCATCGGTATTCCAGCCGGTACCTGAGGACCACGGCTTTGTTCACGCATAAAGCGTTTCACAATGCGGTCTTCAAGCGAATGGAAACTGATGATCGAAAGGCGACCACCTGGAGCCAGCACGCTGAGCGAGCTTTTTAGCGCCTGCTCTATCTCCTCCAGTTCACTGTTCACCCAAATGCGCACCGCCTGGAAGGTACGGGTCGCGGGATGTTTGAATTTGTCCTTCACCGGCATTGCCGCCGCAATGACTTCCGCCAGTTCTTTGGTGCGGGTCATCGGTTCGATGCGGTTGCGCTCGACGATGGCGCGCGCAATGCGTTTGCCGAAGCGCTCTTCGCCAAAGGTTTTAATCACCCAGGCAATGTCTGCTTCATCGGCGGTTTGCAGCCATTCGGCCGCTGACTGACCGCGTGTTGGGTCCATACGCATGTCTAACGGACCGTCACGCATAAACGAGAAACCGCGCTCTGCGTCATCGAGCTGCGGTGAAGAAACGCCCAGATCGAGTAGAATCCCGTCGATCTTACCGGTCAGTCCACGCTCGGCGACATAGTCAGCCAGCGCAGAGAAAGGTCCATGTACGATGGAGAAACGGGGATCGGTAATCGTTTTTGCAACGGCAATAGCCTGCGGATCGCGATCGATTGCCAGTAAACGTCCCTCTTCGCCAAGCTGGGAGAGGATCAGACGTGAGTGACCACCGCGACCAAATGTCCCGTCAATGTAGATGCCGTCTGGACGAATATTCAGGCCGTTTACGGCTTCATCCAGCAACACCGTTGTATGTTTATAATTTTCCGTCATTTTATAGAGACAAATCCTGCAATCGTTCCGACAACGCGCCAGTAACAGACTGCTCAGCGTCGATATCTTCCTTGACCTGTTGATACCAGGTCGTTTCATCCCACAGCTCAAACTTATTGAACTGCCCAACCAGCATCACTTCTTTCGTTAGCCCTGCGTGTTGCCGCAGAATGGGTGCTATCAGTAATCGACCAGCGTTATCCATCTGACATTCGCTGGCATGACCCAACAATAAGCGCTGTACGCGACGCTCAACTGGATTCATGCTCGACAGACGCGATAGCTTCTGCTCGATTATTTCCCATTCAGGCAGGGGGTACAGCAGCAGGCACGGGTGATGGATGTCAATGGTGCAAACCATTTGACCGGTAGCGCTCTCAAGCAGTTGATCCCGATAACGGGTAGGCACGGATAAGCGCCCTTTACTGTCGAGATTAACTAACGTTGCTCCCCGGAACATGCCAGCCTCACCCCCAATTACCACTTTATCCCACAAATTCCCACTTAAAGGAGTTTACGGAGCGGAGGAAAACCTTGTCAAGCAAGTCACGGCGCTTAGCGGAGCAAAAAACCCATTGTTTACGGCTAATATCAGCGTTGAACAAATTCCGTACAGCAAACGAAGCAAATTAACGTCATGAATATTTGTAAGAAAAAAATCCAACAACTCATCATTGTTTAAAACAACTGAATATCATCCAAAGAAAATATAAAGTGTCAGTTTGCGACGCGAGCGGCATTTTAGGACAATATGCAGCGAGTTAACAGTACCAGTTAATCGGTCTGTACGCCGCGCAGAGTCGAGGTAAGCACCAGATGGCCGCAATACGAGAGCAAAGTGTTTGTTAATTCGGCAAATCCATACAAGCATGTAACAAAATAATACAAGCGTAACGCGTCGTTACGTATCAATAACCCAAAAATGGATAGTTGCATTTTTAATTCGGGGTATTTCAAGAATGAATTTCAGATAATTCTAAAGAATATTCTTAAATATAATGCGGTTATTTCTGAGAATAGAAAAATTGAAGACGTCAGAGGCTTATCCCGCCGACGTCATCAATTGAGGAAACTTAGTTACGGCTGAGAATACCACGACGGTACAGATTACGCCGTATACGCGTTAAACCTGGTTTTGGTTTACGCGGTTCGTCCAGACTTGCCAGTACAATCTCCAGCACGCGTTCTGCGACATCGCGATGGCGCTGTGCCACTGCCAGTACCGGGCACTGTAGGAAGTCGAGCAGTTCGTGATCGCCAAAAGTCGCAATCGCTAAATCAGACGGCAGTTGCCCATCACGACGCAGGGTCACATCCATCACGCCCTGCAACAGGGCAAACGACGTGGTAAACAACGCCTGAGGCATTGGGTGCGTTTCCAGCCATTTATCAAACAACTGCGCAGCTGCTTCCCGCTCATAGCTGTTGGCGTACAGGAAATGGACTTCACGCGGATCGTCCTTCCACGCGGTACGAAAACCCTGCTCGCGCAGGAAACTGACGGATAATTCAGGAAGCGCGCCCAGATAGAGGACGGTTTCAGCAGGGAATTTGCGTAACTCCTCTGCCAGCATTTCCGCATCATCCTGATCCGCACCCACAACGCTGGTAAAATGTTCGCGGTCCAGTGCACGGTCCAGCGCCACAATCGGGAATGAACTGTTTGCCCAGCGTTGGTAGAACGGATGCTCAGGCGGCAAAGAAGTCGACACAATAATGGCATCGACCTGGCGCTGTAAAAGATGCTCAATACAGCGCATTTCGTTATCCGGCTGATCTTCAGAGCAGGCAATCAACAGCTGATACCCACGCTGACGCGCCTGGCGTTCCAGATAGTTTGCGATCCGGGTATAGCTTGTGTTCTCAAGATCCGGGATCACCAGCCCGATAGAACGTGTGCGTCCAGCACGCAGCCCGGCCGCCACGGCATTCGGGTGGTAATTATGCTCACGCACCACCGCCATGACTTTTTCAACCGTTTTGTCGCTTACGCGATATTGCTTTGCTTTGCCATTAATAACGTAGCTTGCAGTCGTTCGCGAAACGCCGGCCAACCGAGCGATTTCATCCAGTTTCACAATTGCCCCTTGCGTAAAATGTACAAACCATAACCTTTTAGATGGCATGGGTTAAACTTCTTAACATCTAAGCGCAGAATAATGACTGCGGCAACCGCTTTTGTCTCTGGTTACTGCTGATTTCGCAAAAAAAAGCGCAGCAGGTAGCATCAGCGCAAACGGGTACGTTACATGTAGGCCGGATAAGACGTTTATGCCGCTATCCGGCATGACCTCCACGATGAGGTCTGATATCGCTGTGCTTACCAAGCCTACGGTTGACGATTAGCGCATAATTTTATCGCCACGGGAGAGTCCCACCACACCGGAACGAGCAACTTCCACAATTTTGGCGACTTCACGTAGGGTTGCCAGAAACGCATCCAGCTTGTCGCTGGTGCCCGCCAGTTGTACTGTGTAGATAGACGGCGTCACGTCGATGATTTGCCCGCGGAAAATCTCCGTGTTGCGTTTCACCTCCTCCCGGCCATAACCGCTGGCCTGGATTTTCACCAGCATGATTTCTCGTTCAACGTGGGCACCCTGCCCCAGCTCGCTAACGCGCAGAACATCCACCAGTTTGTGAAGCTGCTTTTCGATCTGCTCAAGGACTTTCTCATCCCCCACCGTCTGAATCGTCATCCGCGATAAGGTCGGATCGTCGGTCGGCGCGACGGTCAGACTTTCAATGTTATATCCGCGCTGGGCGAAGAGGCCAATCACACGCGACAATGCACCTGACTCGTTTTCCAGCAATACTGATAATATCCGGCGCATAATCAGGTCCTCTCCGTTTTGCTTAACCACATTTCATCCATCCCACCCCCACGAATCTGCATCGGGTAGACATGCTCACTGCCATCGACAGTGACATCGACAAACACCAGGCGATGGTTACGCACATGCTCCAGCGCTTCACCCAGCTTGCTCTCCAGTTCATCTGGATGATTAATCTGGATACCGATATGCCCATAAGCCTCAGCAAGGCGCACAAAATCGGGTAGCGACTGCATGTAAGACTGTGAGTGACGCCCGGAGTAGATCATGTCCTGCCACTGTTTGACCATGCCGAGATAACGGTTGTTAAGGTTGAGTACCAGCACCGGCAGTTCATATTGCAGCGCCGTCGACAGTTCCTGGATATTCATCTGAATGCTGCCATCCCCGGTGACGCACACTACCGTTTCATCCGGGAGCGCCATTTTCACCCCTAACGCCGCAGGTAAACCGAATCCCATCGTGCCGAGGCCGCCTGAGTTAATCCAGCGACGCGGTTTATCGAACGGATAATAAAGTGCGGCAAACATCTGATGCTGGCCAACGTCAGAGGTCACATACGCCTCCCCTTTCGTCAGACGCCAGATGGTTTCAATCACCGCCTGCGGCTTAATGCTTTCGCTTTGCGTGTCATATTTCAGACACTGACGGGCGCGCCAGTGCTCAATCTGTTGCCACCAGTCACGGTTATCATCCAGTGGCTGCTGTGATTTCTCCTGCTCCAGCAGTTCGAGCATTTGATCCAGCACCAGACGGGCATCACCCACAATCGGAATATCCGCAGTAACGGTTTTAGAAATAGAGGTCGGATCGATGTCGATATGCAGCACGGTCGCATTCGGACAATATTTTGCCAGGTTATTCGTCGTTCGATCGTCAAAGCGAACGCCGACAGCAAAGATCACATCGGAATGATGCATGGTCATATTCGCTTCGTAGGTACCGTGCATCCCTAACATACCCAGCGCCTGACGATGCGTGGCCGGAAACGCGCCCAACCCCATTAGCGAGGAGACAACCGGCAGATTCAGCGCTTCAGCAATCTGAGCTAACTGCTCATGGCAAGCAGCATTGACCGCTCCACCGCCCACATAGACAACCGGTTTCTTCGCCGCGACCAGCGTCTGTAGCGCCCGTTTGATCTGTCCCTTATGTCCCGTCGTCGTCGGATTATACGAGCGCATACTCACCGAGTCCGGCCAGCTATAAGGCAGTTTCTTCGCCGGATTCAGAATATCCTTCGGCAAATCCACCACCACCGGTCCTGGGCGACCGCTTGCTGCCAGCCAGAAGGCTTTTTTCAGCACCTGTGGGATATCTTCCGTTTGTTTGACCAGGAAGCTGTGTTTTACCACCGGGCGGGATATACCTACCATGTCGCACTCCTGGAAGGCATCGTAGCCAATCAGCGACGTTGCGACCTGTCCGGAGAGGATCACCAGCGGAATGGAATCCATGTAAGCCGTTGCGATTCCGGTAATCGCGTTGGTCGCCCCCGGTCCGGAGGTAACTAATACAACACCCACTTCTCCCGTGGCGCGCGCAAGGCCATCAGCCATATGTACCGCAGCTTGTTCATGGCGAACCAGCACATGATCAATACCGCCGACCGTATGCAGCGCATCATAAATATCGAGAACGGCCCCCCCGGGATAACCGAATACCTGCTTCACACCCTGATCGATGAGCGATCGGACGACCATCTCGGCTCCAGACAACATCTCCATGGCTTGCCTCACTCTTATAATGAATTACGGTTTAACAACACATTAACCGCTGACGATGACGCATGGCAATTGACTCCGAAGGGGTGGCACTGGAGTAAATAAGAATAAAAAGGAGGAAAGACGCGAATAAACGGAGAATTAAACCAGCATAAGCAATCAGTATGATAAAAAATCGCTTAAAAATGGGAGCTTACAGCAATTACTCTATTTTTTGACACTTTTGGACAGACGTAAAAAATAGAGTTCAGCATAAAATTTCAGTTATAAACTTAAAAGCAGAATAAACAGGATGTACCGCCCGGTTTACTCTGCCAAATGCTACTGCTTACAAACGGAGACTAACAGCTCTTCCATCCATTGATGCCCTTTATCTCGGCCTGCGGCTTCATGCCATGAAAGATAGCATGTGCGGCTGTTCAATTTTAACGGTAAAGGCAAGATCTGTAGTTCTAAAGAATCGGCAAATTCTTCTGCTAACCAACGTGGCGCAATAGAGACCAAATGCGTTTGCGACACAATATTAAGAACGCTAATTAATGCCATGCCCTGATAAGCCACGCAGGATTGTTTATCCGGTGTGTCATACCACGGTTGGCTGAATGATGCGAAGCGATCAAGTGACACCACCGCATGCTGTTCATTATAGACATCACTTTCCAGTAAAGGGCCGCTAATGCGCGGATGCTTTTTACTTGCCACTAACACCATTTCGTCATTGAATAACGGAATACTGGTAAATTCAGGACGTCGGAACTCTTCATAGCTAATAACGAATTCAGTTTCCTGGTAACGTAATTGATGCTCTGTATTTTGATTGAGTGAAGATTTAAATACGACATGAATGTTTGGTGCAACTTGCTCAACCCGATTATAAATCAACGACGTCAGGATATTATCCAATGGGCTGCACACGCAAAGATTGAATACGCGTTCGCTGCTGGCTGGTTCAAAGCCCGAGCCAGGCAGTTCATTTTGCACTAATTGCAATGCCTGGCGAACAGAACCAAATAGCTGGAAGGCTCTTGCTGTCGGCTGGATACCGCGTCCATAACGAACAAAAAGCTCATCATTAAACATCACTTTCAGGCGCGCGACCGCATTACTGACAGCGGGTTGCGACATCCCCAAAGTATGCGCGGCACGGGTAATGTTTTGTTCTTGCATCACCGCATCAAAGACGGTTAATAAATTAAGATCAACCATGCGAAGCTGTGGTTTCCCCATATCTATAATATTTGTTTTATCTATTATTTTTACTTCTGGCATATTTAACTCCACTGTCACTCTAAACTCCCTTTTCCCAGACGGAGTGAAGAAATAATCTCCGTTAATATGATTTACCATACATATAAGATGAGAAAAAGAAAAAACATTAAAATTAGGAAAACATAAAGGCACAAACCTAAATGAACAAAAGACCAATGCGAGCGCAGTGTGGCAGGTGTCACTGCACGGTGATTCATATGTTTAAATTTCAAAAACAATATAACCATAAGCGCGGCGAATACACAATCATACATACAGTGAATGTATATTTAAGTTTTAATTAAATGTTTATATTATTAATACATTAAAAGTTAACATTAATTTATCAATTATGTGGTATCACACCGTTCCAACCCATTCATAGTCACTATAAAAACAAATAAATCATGAGGATAAAAAATCCCAGAGGCGGAGTTTTCTCCAGTTCGCCGTTACAATAAATGCAAATAATTATGCTCAAATATGTCAAACCATGAAAAACATGTACAACCATCAACTGATTAATTTTATGTACCCAAAAAAATTCAGCACAATTCGCTTAAGTTTTGCCGAAACTTCCCCCCTCAAGTGAGGCATTTGCCAGGGTGAGGGTTGACATCAGTCTTCATATCCAGTACCACTAAAAGCATATCGCATTCGCCTGGAGCTTAATTGATGACTTACATTGCTCGTTTCAACGGTCTACTACTACTAAACGCATCTTCATTGCGCGGTAGACTGGTGGACGACATTCAGCATTAAGTCAGCTCCAGTTAAGACAAAAACCCGCGCCGTTGCGCGGGTTTTTTTATGCTCGAAGCAAGGCGCCCTAAGAAACCAAGGACCTAAACCATGAGCCAGCAAGTCATTATTTTCGATACCACCTTACGCGATGGTGAACAAGCGTTACAGGCAAGCCTGAGTGTGAAAGAAAAACTGCAGATTGCGCTGGCCCTTGAGCGTATGGGCGTTGACGTGATGGAAGTGGGTTTCCCCGTTTCTTCACCGGGCGACTTTGAGTCAGTTCAGACCATTGCTCGTCAGGTTAAAAACAGCCGCGTTTGCGCCTTAGCACGCTGCGTAGAAAAAGATATCGATGTTGCCGCAGAATCGCTGAAAGTTGCTGAAGCTTTCCGTATTCATACCTTTATCGCCACCTCGCCGATGCACATCGCGACGAAATTACGCAGTACGCTGGATGAGGTCATTGAGCGCGCGGTCTACATGGTTAAGCGTGCGCGTAATTATACCGATGACGTGGAGTTCTCCTGCGAAGATGCAGGCCGAACCCCTATCGCCGATCTGGCTCGCGTTGTTGAAGCTGCTATTAACGCGGGTGCCAAAACCATTAACATCCCCGATACCGTCGGTTACACCATGCCTTTCGAATTTGGGGCAATCATTTCTGGCCTGTATGAACGCGTACCAAATATCGATAAAGCCATCATCTCCGTACACACCCATGATGATTTAGGTTTGGGCGTCGGCAACGCGCTGGCAGCCGTTCACGCCGGAGCGCGTCAGGTGGAAGGCGCGATGAACGGTATCGGCGAACGCGCCGGTAACTGCTCACTGGAAGAAGTGATCATGGCGATCAAGGTGCGTAAAGATATCCTGAATGTACAGACCCGCATCAATCACCAGGAGATCTGGCGTACCAGTCAGTTAGTCAGCCAAATCTGCAACATGCCAATTCCGGCAAACAAAGCCATTGTCGGAAGCGGCGCCTTTGCCCACTCCTCCGGCATCCATCAGGACGGCGTACTGAAAAACCGTGAAAACTACGAAATCATGACGCCTGAATCCATTGGTCTGAACCAGGTACAGCTGAACCTGACCTCCCGTTCCGGACGCGCCGCGGTGAAACACCGTATGGACGAGATGGGATATAAAGAAAATGAATACAGCCTGGACAACCTGTATGACGCATTCCTGAAACTGGCGGATAAAAAAGGTCAGGTATTTGATTACGACCTGGAAGCGCTGGCCTTCATTAATAAACAGCAGGAAGAGCCAGAGCATTTCCGTCTGGATTACTTCAGCGTGCAGTCCGGCTCAAACGACATCGCCACCGCCTCCGTCAAGCTGGCCTGCGGTGAAGAAGTTAAAGCCGAAGCGGCGAACGGTAACGGTCCAGTCGATGCTATTTATCAGGCTATCAACCGTGTAACTGAGTACAACATCGAACTGGTGAAATACAGCCTGACCGCCAAAGGGCACGGTAAAGATGCTCTGGGTCAGGTGGATATCGTTGCCAACTATAACGGTCGTCGTTTCCACGGCGTCGGTCTGGCGACAGATATCGTCGAATCTTCTGCTAAAGCGATGGTGCATGTGCTGAACAACATCTGGCGCGCCGAAGAAGTCGAAAAAGAATTGCAACGCAAAGCTCAGAACAACGAGAACAACAAGGAAACCGTGTGATGTCGAAGAATTATCATATTGCTGTTTTGCCGGGTGACGGTATTGGCCCGGAAGTGATGGCGCAAGCCCTGAAGGTACTGGACGCAATCCGCAACCGTTTTAACATGCGCATTACCACCAGCCACTACGACGTGGGTGGTGCCGCGATCGATAACCACGGTCAGCCGCTGCCACCTGCAACGGTTGAAGGCTGTGAACAAGCTGACGCCATTCTGTTTGGCTCCGTTGGCGGCCCGAAATGGGAAAACCTGCCGCCAAACCAGCAGCCAGAGCGTGGCGCGCTGCTGCCATTGCGTAAGCACTTCAAATTATTCAGCAATCTGCGCCCAGCTAAGCTCTACCAGGGGCTGGAAGCGTTTTGCCCTCTGCGCGCAGATATTGCCGCGAACGGTTTCGACATCCTGTGCGTACGCGAACTGACTGGCGGGATTTACTTCGGTCAACCAAAAGGCCGCGAAGGCAGCGGACAACATGAAAAAGCCTTTGATACCGAGGTTTATCACCGTTTCGAGATCGAACGTATTGCACGTATCGCGTTTGAATCCGCTCGCAAACGTCGCCGTAAAGTTACGTCGATTGATAAAGCTAACGTACTGCAAACGTCTATTCTGTGGCGCGAAATCGTCAATGAAATTGCTAATGAATACCCAGACGTTGAACTGGCGCATATGTACATCGACAACGCGACAATGCAGTTGATTAAAGATCCATCCCAATTCGACGTGTTGCTGTGCTCTAACCTGTTTGGTGACATTCTGTCCGATGAGTGCGCCATGATCACCGGTTCGATGGGCATGTTACCGTCCGCCAGCCTGAATGAGCAGGGTTTTGGTTTGTACGAGCCTGCTGGCGGTTCAGCTCCGGACATCGCCGGGAAAAACATTGCCAACCCTATCGCCCAGATCCTGTCGCTGGCGCTGCTGCTGCGCTACAGCCTGGATGCCAATGATGCGGCAACCGCAATTGAGAGCGCCATCAACCGCGCATTAGAAGAAGGCATTCGCACCGGTGACTTAGCCCGTGGCGCTGCCGCAGTCAGTACCGATGAAATGGGCGACATCATTGCCCGTTACGTCGCAGAAGGGGTGTAATCATGGCCAAAACGTTGTACGAAAAATTGTTTGATGCGCACGTCGTCTTTGAGGCGCAAAACGAAACCCCACTGTTGTACATCGACAGGCATCTGGTGCATGAAGTGACCTCTCCGCAGGCGTTTGATGGACTGCGCGCGCATGGCCGTCAGGTACGCCAGCCAGGTAAAACCTTTGCCACCATGGATCACAACGTCTCTACCCAGACCAAAGACATCAACGCGTCGGGTGAGATGGCGCGCATCCAGATGCAGGAGCTGATTAAGAACTGTAACGAATTTGGCGTCGAGCTGTACGACCTGAACCATCCGTATCAGGGTATCGTTCACGTGATGGGGCCAGAACAAGGCGTGACGTTGCCGGGTATGACCATCGTCTGCGGCGATTCCCACACCGCTACACACGGCGCGTTCGGCGCACTGGCGTTTGGCATTGGCACCTCTGAAGTTGAACACGTTCTGGCGACGCAGACCCTGAAACAGGGGCGCGCCAAAACCATGAAGATTGAAGTCAACGGTAAAGCAGCCCCTGGCATTACCGCCAAAGATATTGTGCTGGCTATTATCGGTAAAACCGGTAGCGCAGGCGGTACCGGACACGTGGTTGAGTTTTGTGGCGAAGCCATCCGTGCATTGAGCATGGAAGGCCGGATGACCCTGTGCAATATGGCCATTGAAATGGGCGCCAAAGCGGGTCTGGTCGCACCGGATGAAACGACATTTAACTATGTTCAGGGTCGTTTACACGCACCGAAGGGCGAGGATTTTGACCACGCGGTTACATACTGGAAAACCCTGAAAACCGACGACAACGCGACGTTTGATACCGTCGTTACCCTGCAGGCAGAAGAGATCGCTCCGCAGGTCACCTGGGGAACAAACCCGGGTCAGGTCATCTCGGTGAACGATAATATTCCCGACCCGGCGTCATTTGCCGATCCCGTTGAGCGTGCATCAGCTGAAAAAGCGCTGGCGTATATGGGGCTGAAACCGGGTATTCCGTTAACGGAAGTGACTATCGATAAAGTGTTCATCGGTTCCTGCACCAACTCGCGTATTGAAGATTTACGCGCCGCGGCAGAAATCGCCAAAGGGCGCAAAGTTGCGCCGGGTGTGCAGGCACTGGTGGTGCCGGGCTCTGGTCCAGTGAAAGCGCAGGCGGAAGCAGAAGGTCTGGATAAGATCTTTATCGAAGCCGGTTTTGAATGGCGTTTACCGGGCTGTTCCATGTGCCTGGCGATGAACAATGACCGCCTGAACCCAGGCGAACGCTGCGCATCCACCAGCAACCGTAATTTTGAAGGTCGTCAGGGCCGCGGTGGTCGCACGCATTTAGTCAGCCCGGCCATGGCCGCCGCTGCCGCCGTAACCGGTCATTTTGCCGACATTCGCAGCATCAAATAAGGAAACTACCATGGCAGAGAAATTTACCCAGCATACCGGCCTGGTTGTCCCACTGGATGCCGCCAACGTTGATACCGACGCAATTATCCCTAAACAGTTTTTGCAGAAGGTTACGCGCACCGGTTTTGGCGCCCATCTGTTTAACGACTGGCGTTTCCTGGACGAAAAGGGCCAACAACCGAATCCTGAGTTCGTTTTAAACTTCCCGGAATATAAAGGGGCATCCATTCTGCTCGCACGGGAAAACTTTGGCTGCGGCTCTTCACGCGAACATGCGCCGTGGGCACTGACCGATTACGGCTTTAAAGTTGTTATCGCACCAAGCTTCGCCGACATCTTCTACGGCAACAGTTTCAATAACCAACTGTTGCCGGTGACCCTGAGCGACGCGCAGGTAGATGAAATGTTCGCGCTGGTGAAAGCCAATCCGGGCATTAAATTTGAAGTGGATCTGGAAGCGCAGGTGGTGAAAGCAGGCGATAAATCCTACAGCTTTAAAATTGACGACTTCCGCCGTCACTGCATGCTGAACGGTCTGGACAGCATCGGGCTGACGCTGCAGCATGAAGCGGCCATCACCGAGTACGAAGACAAGCAGCCAGCGTTTATGCAGTAATCTCTTCCGCTGGTCACCGCACTGTGGCCAGCCCTTTCTCTTCGCCTAAAGCGTATCGCCGTAATAGATTTGGTAGCCAAGATTGACGCTGCCCGGCGCAGCTTTCCCGTTCAAACGCTTAATCAGAATATCCGCCGCCGTTTTGCCAATCTCAAAGCGTGGCGTAATCACACTGGCGATTTTTTGCAGCCGCGCACGGCCAATTTCCAGCCCGTGGAAACCGGCAATCGCCATTTTTCCCGGCACATCGTACTGCTGTGCCTGACACTCCAGCAGCGCGCCAACCGCCAGGTCATCGTTGGTACAGAAAATAGCGTCAATATCCGGCTTTTCCCCCATCGCCTGCTGGAACATCTTGCGTCCCAGCGCCACCGACGAAATAGTTTTTGGCGCCAGGTGGTACGCTTCCAGTCCCTGCGCCGCCAGCGCTTTCTCGGTGCCGCGAAAACGGCTGAGGTCTCGGGGGTCATCCATCGAGCCAAAGAAAGCAATGCTGCGTTTACCGCTGTCAATAAAAGCCTGCGTCATTTCAAACGCGGCTTTTTCGTTATCAAACCCAACCTGTATATCAAGATACTGGCCGCTAATATCCATCAGTTCCGCCACCGGTACGCCGCTGGCGCGCACGTACTGGATCATCCGCTCGGTATGCAGCTTTCCCGTGAGGATCAGGCCGTCGATATTGTAAGAGAGCAAGTTCAGCACCTCACGTTCTTCACGCTCGGCATCATATTCGTAGTTGGCGATCAGCGTCTGGTACTGGCAGGCCGAGGTGACGGATTCAATCCCCGCCAGCACGTCGGCAAAGATCTGATTACGAAACGAGGGGATCAGCACACCAATGGTTTTGCTGCGTGCGTTGAGCAGAATTTCCGGGGCGCGGTTGGGGATGTAGTTGTTCTCTTCCATCACTTTCGAAATCAATTCGCGGCTGCGTTGCGACACCTGATTCGGGTCACGCAGATAACGGCTGACCGTCATCTTATTCAGCCCGGCCAGATTAGCGATATCCTGTAATGTCATCCGATTGTTTTTCATGAGGTTCTCTACGACCAACAGCCCATTATGCTCGCAGAGAACCTTATCACAGCCGGTTAGCGACTGCACTCCTCGCTCAACCTTAACGCGTAGCCATCTCAGCCGACGGCGACGTGGTTTCATTTTGCGCACGAACGCAGTACATCAGCACCACCGACGCCAGCAGAGCAATCGCCATGAAGGTGTAGGAGACGCCCGGCCCGCCGGTCACGCCGTTGAGGTAACCCACCAGCCACGCGCCGAGGAATGCCCCTAACGCGCCAAAACTGTTGATCATCCCCATCGACACGCCGGAGACGTTGCGTGGCAGCAGTTCGGGGATCAGCGCAAAGAACGGCCCGTAAGGCGCATACATACAGGCGGCGGCCACAACCAGCAGCGCGTAGGAGAGCCAGAAGGACTGGTTGCCCAACAGCCACGAGGCAAAGAACGCGATAGCGGCAATCAACAGCAGCGGCCAGATAAACAGTTTACGGTTCTGGAACTTATCGGACAGCCAGGAGACTGTCAGCATCAGGCAAATCGCCGCCAGATACGGCACCGCTGCCAGCCAGCCCACCGCCACGATGTCCATCTGCGCCGCATTTTTGAGGATTGACGGCATCCACATCATGAAGCCATACACCCCGATGCTCCAAAGCGCATGCACCGCGCAAAGCATAATGACGCTGCGTGAACGCATCGCTTCACCGTAGTTACGCATCGGTTTGATGTCGCGCTGCTCGCGATCCATCGCCTGCTGTAATGCCTGTTTCTCCTGCTCGCTCAACCAGCCCGCATCCGCCGGTTTGTCGCGTACCAGAATCACCCAGCAGAACGCCCAGATCACCGCCGGGATACCTTCGATAATAAACATTTCGCGCCAGCCCCAGGCTTCAATCAGGTAGCCGGAGACTATCGACATCCACAGCACTGTGACCGGGTTGCCGAGAATTAAAAAGGTGTTGGCGCGCGAGCGTTCAGTTTTGGTAAACCAGTTGCTGATATAAATCAGCATCGCGGGCATCACCGCCGCTTCGACGATGCCGAGAATAAAGCGGATCGCCATCAGCGTTGGGATATTGCTGACAAAGCCGGTCGCCGCGGCACAAAGCCCCCAAAGGATCAGGCTGTAAAAAATCATTTTGCGCACGCTATGCTTAACGGCGTACATCGCGCCCGGCACCTGGAAAAAGAAGTAGCCCAGGAAGAATAACGCGCCAATTAACGATGCAGTTCCCTGAGTAATCCCCAAGTCATGTTCAATACCCGCGGCAGCGGCAAAGCCGTAATTGGCGCGGTCAAGATAAGCTAAGCTGTAGGTAATAAAAATAATCGGCATTAAATACCACCAGCGACGTGCTGGCAGTTTTGCGAGCATATTCATACTCACTCCTTGGATTATTGTTTTCGCTGGCAAGCCACGACTGCGGCCCATTATTTATCAGACCGCGGCGAGCATGCCGCCGTCCACAAACAGAAGATGCCCATTCACAAAGTCAGAAGCGGGCGCGGCAAGATAAACCGCCGCGCCGATCAGCTCCTCCGGGTTACCCCAGCGAGCGGCGGGAGTGCGCTGGAACAGCCAGGCGGAGAATGCTTCATCGTTGACCAGCGCGGTGGTCATGTCGGTGGCGAAATAGCCGGGAGCAATGCCGTTGACCTGAATATTGTATTCCGCCAGTTCCACGCACATGCCACGGGTTAACATTTTGACCGCACCTTTTGACGCCGCGTATGGAGTAATGGTTTTACGACCTAATTCGCTTTGCATTGAGCAGATATTAATAATCTTCCCGCGGCGGCGTTGCACCATGTAGCGGGAAACCTGCTGCGACACCAGAAAGACCGATTTCTGGTTTACATCAATCACTTTGTCCCATTCAGCCTCAGGGAATTCGGTGAAGGGGTAACGACGCTGAATTCCGGCGTTGTTAATTAAAATATCAATGGCCCCAACTTCCTTTTCGATTTGCGCGATGGCGCGCGCCACCTCTTCCCCGTTGGTGACATCAAATCCATAGCCAACGGCGCGATAGCCTTCGGCCACCAGTTTGTCCGCCGCCGCCTGCGCCCGCTGCTGGGTGATGTCGTTAATCACAATCTCAGCACCGTGCGCCGCCAGACCGCTGGCCAGCAGGTTACCAATGCCCTGAGCGGAACCGGTAATCAACGCGCGTTTGCCGGTAAGGTCGAATAGGTTTTTCATAAAAAACTCCTTTTTTAATAACTGTTACGCGTAACTGTATACGCGTAACAGTAGAAAAAAGAAGATCCAGGAAGAGGAAAATGATCGTTATGTGATCAACATTACATTTACGTGCAAGATGAAAAAAGAGGGATAGACCTGATAAGCGTAACGCGATCAGGCCGTAAGGAGAGGTTACCGGATGGCGGCGTAAACGCCTTATCCGGCCTACAAAAACGACAAAAGCGAATACGAAATGTCGTCCGGTCGAGCACAGCGACGCCGGGATTGCACCGGACTAAACATCCTTCACCCGCCCGGTCATCCACAGCGTCACCACCGAAATCACCGCAATTACCCAATAGACAGCATAGTGACCGTAGCTTTGCGCAACTGCCCCCTGAATCACCCCAGCCAGAATGACTCCCGTTGAAATACTGTTGGTAAATAATGTGGTCGCTGATCCCGCACGTCCGGGCATCAGATCCTGAAACCACAGCATGCCTATCCCGGCGATAATACCGATAAATACCGCGTTAAACAGTTGCAGCACCAGCAGCGCCGTACGGCTGTGAAAGAAGATCAAACC
Organism: Citrobacter sp. Cpo030; assembly: GCF_030333005.1. Lineage (NCBI taxonomy): Bacteria > Pseudomonadati > Pseudomonadota > Gammaproteobacteria > Enterobacterales > Enterobacteriaceae > Citrobacter > Citrobacter sp. Cpo030. Next base: position 273,161 of record NZ_JAOWGT010000075.1, read on the forward strand.
AAGATAAAACAGCACACCTGCCGCTACGGCCGCGATCATCATTCGCCGTTTGCCAAAGCGCTTCACGTAATAGCCCGCAAGAATCATCGCCGGAATTTCCAGTCCAGCTGCCGTCCCCATTAGAATCCCGGCCAGCTTGTCCGGCAAGCCCAGTTCGAGGCTTATCCACAGCGGCATATCGATGATGTACATGGTGTTGCAGGTCCACATCAGCGTGGAGGCAATAAACAACATACGCACATTTTTGTCCTGCCAACCGCCGGTCTGTTCCAGCGGCACATCTACAGGCTGCTCCACCCGAGCAACTGACGGCAGTATCAGCGCAATCAGCACCAGGCTAATGGCAAAAATCCCTGCGGCAATGGAAAACATCGCCGTAAAGCCGTAATTCAGCGCCAGCATAAAAGCCAGCGGTGGGCCAATTACCCAGGCCAGTGAAAGCTGCGCACGCATCACCGAGCTAAACATCACCACTTCACGCGCGGAGTTATCAGCATATTCCCGCGCCAGCGCAAACAGCTGCGGCATGGCGGTGTTCGCCAGCGAGGCCAGCAGCACACCGCAGGTGATCAGCGTAAGATAGTGACGATTAAAGGCAAACAGCAACGCATTGCCAATTGCCATCAGGCAGCAGAACATGATCAACTTACGTCGATCGCCCTGGCTGTCGGATCGTTTCGCAAGGCCAAGGCTGACTACGATCCCGACAATCGCATTGACGGTGTAAAACAGCCCGACCCAAAATGGCTGCGCCCCGACTTCACGGCTCAGGAACAGACTCAGCGTGGGTGCCTGCAATGCCCCCGCCACGCCCATCATAAAAGCGACCAGCATAAATGCCGCGTAAACGCCGTTGAGGCGCCGTCCCATGGTCATAATCCAGAGCATATCTTTCCTTTTAAGCGCAGCTGAAACGAAAAAAGCCAGCAGATAATACCTGCTGGCGCGGCGATTAACACCAATACTCAGTCACACATGATGTCTGCAATTTCCAATTCAGGAGTCAGATGTCATCTCCCACTGCATCAGCTCTTCGAGCATCTTTAAGCGCTGCGGGGCACTCGGGCAAGCCAACCAGGACGATTTTTCTGTCGCGGTAAAGTACTTCAACCAGAACTGACGCATAGATGACCCCTTCGTTGTCTCATCGCTTCATCGGAATCTATTATTGGCTTAATATAGGGATTATAAAATTGCTGAGTTTTCCGCAGGAGTTCCCCTTTTATGTCTTCTGGTCGTTTGCAACAACAGTTCATCCGTCTGTGGCAATGCTGTGACGGTAAGACGCAAGACACGACGCTCAACGAGCTGGCGGATCTACTGAGCTGCTCGCGTCGCCATATGCGTACGCTGCTTAATACCATGCAGGATCGTGGCTGGTTGACGTGGGAAGCTGAAGTTGGACGAGGTAAACGCTCGCGACTGACATTCCTCTATACCGGGCTGGCGCTCCAGCAGCAGCGCGCGGAAGACCTACTGGAACAGGATCGTATCGATCAACTGGTGCAGCTTGTCGGTGACAAAACGGCCGTCCGGCAAATGCTGGTCTCCCACCTTGGCCGCAGCTTTCGCCAGGGTCGGCATATCATGCGCGTTCTCTATTATCGCCCGATGCACAACCTGCTCCCCGGTACGGCATTACGCCGCTCCGAAACCCATATCGCCCGCCAAATCTTCAGTGCCTTAATTCGGGTAAATGAGGAAAATGGGGAACTGGAAGCGGACATTGCCCATCACTGGCAGCAAATTTCACCTTTGCATTGGCGATTCTTCCTGCGCCCGGGGATCCATTTTCATCATGGCCGCGAGCTGGAAATGGAAGATGTTATCGCCTCGCTGAGGCGCATTAACACCCTGCCACTGTACTCACACATCACGCAAATAGTTTCTCCCACGGCCTGGACGCTGGATATCCATCTGGCCCAGCCAGACCGCTGGCTTCCCTGGCTATTGGGGCAGGTCCCGGCCATGATCCTGCCGCGAGAATGGGAAACGCTAAACAACTTTTCCAGCCACCCGATTGGTACCGGTCCGTATGCGGTAATGCGCAACACCAATAACCAACTGAAAATTCATGCATTTGATGATTACTTTGGCTACCGGGCGCTAATCGACGAAGTTAATGTTTGGGTATTACCCGACATCGGAGAAGAACCTGGCGGCGGGTTGACGCTAAAAGGTCCCACAGAGGATGAAAAGGCGATCGAAAGCCGCCTCGAAGAAGGCTGCTACTACCTGCTGTTTGATGCGCGTAGCCACCGTGGCGCTAATCAGGAGGTCCGTGAGTGGGCAAGCCGCGTTCTCTCGCCAACGAATTTAATCTGCCACGCCGATGAACAGTACCAGCGGTTGTGGTTTCCCGCCTACGGTTTGCTTCCCCGCTGGCACCACGCCAAACCTGGCCATGGTGAAAAACCCGCCGGGCTGGAAACGCTGACGATCACCTACTATCGCGATCATATCGAACACCGGATTATCGCGCAGATCATGAAAACGTTGCTGGCGCAGCATCAGGTACAGTTGAATATTCAGGAGATCGACTACGATCAATGGCATGCAGGTGAAATCGTCAGCGATATCTGGCTCAACAGCGCCAACTTTACCCTCCCGCTGGACTTCTCACTGTTCGCCCATTTGTGCGAAGTCCCTTTGCTGCAAAACTGTATCTCGCGGGACTGGGAAAACGATGCGGCTCGCTGGCGAACGGGCGAAATGAGCCTGGCAGCATGGTGCCAACAGCTGCTCGCCACAAAGGCCATTGTGCCATTAATCCACCACTGGCTGATCATTCAGGGACAGCGCAGTATGCGCGGGCTGCGCATGAATACCCTCGGCTGGTTTGATTTTAAATCGGCGTGGTTTGCGCCGCCGGATCCATAAGAGCCAGCTCTTAATTGCTGCCCGGCAACAAAATCACTACACTAACGCCGTTCTCAACGGGGTGCTATGCAATATGCTGGCTGAGAGATACCCGTCGAACCTGATCCGGATAATGCCGGCGAAGGGATTTGAGGCTTATCTCAAGTCCTTTGCCACCCAACTCTTGAGGTGCAAAGTGTTTAAAAAATGTCTTCCGCTTTTACTGCTGTGCGCAGCGCCTGCCTTCGCTAAACCTGTACTGACCGTCTATACCTACGACTCGTTCGCAGCTGACTGGGGCCCGGGCCCGACAATCAAAAAAGCCTTTGAAGCTGACTGCAACTGCGAGCTAAAACTGGTCGCGTTGGAAGATGGCGTCTCACTGCTTAACCGCTTGCGCATGGAAGGAAAAAACAGCAAAGCCGACGTCGTGCTGGGTCTGGATAACAACCTTCTGGAAGCCGCTACACAAACCAAACTGTTTGCCAAAAGTGGTGTTGCAAACGACGCCGTTAACGTACCCGGCGGCTGGAAAAACGATACCTTCGTTCCGTTTGACTACGGCTATTTCGCCTTCGTTTATGATAAGAACAAGCTGAAGAATCCGCCCAAAAGCCTGAAAGAACTGGTAGAGAGCGGCCAAAAATGGCGCGTCATTTATCAGGATCCGCGCACCAGCACGCCTGGATTGGGTCTGCTGCTATGGATGCAGAAAGTCTATGGCGATAAAGCGCCAGAGGCGTGGCAGAAACTGGCAGCCAAAACCGTCACCGTCACCAAGGGCTGGAGCGAAGCCTACGGCCTGTTCCTGAAAGGTGAAAGCGATCTGGTGCTCAGCTACACCACCTCTCCGGCCTATCACATCATCGCCGATAAAAAAGACAACTACGCCGCAGCCGACTTTAGCGAAGGCCACTATTTGCAGGTGGAAGTCGCCGCCCGTACTGCGGCCAGCAAGCAGCCGGAACTGGCCGAGAAATTCCTGAAGTTTATGGTGTCCCCGGCATTCCAGAATGCGATTCCGACCGGCAACTGGATGTATCCCGTGACGCAAGTCGCCCTGCCGCCAGGATTCGAGCAACTGAATAAACCGGCCACCGCGCTGGAATTTACGCCGCAGCAAGTTGCGGCTCAACGTCAGACATGGATTAGCGAATGGCAACGCGCCGTCAGCCGTTAATCCCCGGCTGGTTGGTTCCAGGGCTTACCGCCGCCACGCTGATGGTGGCCGTTGCCCTGGCCGCATTTCTGGCACTGTGGTTTAACGCCCCGCAGGGAGAGTGGCTCTTGCTGTGGCAAGACGACTACCTGTGGCACGTGGTGCGCTTTTCTTTCTGGCAGGCTTTTTTATCTGCTGTGCTGTCGGTTGTCCCGGCGATTTTCCTCGCCAGAGCGCTCTATCGTCGTCGTTTTCCAGGACGTCTGGCGCTACTGCGTCTGTGCGCGATGACGTTAATCCTGCCGGTGCTGGTCGCGGTATTCGGTATTCTTAGCGTCTACGGCCGCCAGGGTTGGCTGGCCTCGCTCTGGCATACATTCGGGCTGGAGTGGACGTTTTCGCCATACGGTTTGCAGGGCATTCTGCTGGCGCATGTCTTTTTCAATCTGCCGATGGCCAGCCGCCTGCTGTTACAGTCGCTGGAGAATATTCCCGGCGAACAGCGGCAGTTAGCCGCTCAGTTGGGTATGCGTGGCTGGCATTTCTTCCGTTTTGTTGAATGGCCGTGGCTGCGTCGTCAGATTCTGCCCGTCGCGGCACTCATCTTTATGCTGTGCTTCGCCAGCTTCGCCACCGTTCTGTCGCTTGGCGGCGGGCCACAGGCCACCACCATCGAGCTGGCTATCTATCAGGCGCTGAATTTTGATTACGATCCTGCCCGCGCAGCCATGCTGGCGTTGATCCAGATGGTTTGTTGTTTGGCGCTGGTGCTCCTCAGCCAACGTCTGAGCCGGGCGATTGCTCCCGGTGCTACCCTGTTACAAGGCTGGCGCGATCCCGACGATCGCCTGCACAGCCGACTGGCTGACGCAATCCTGATTATTCTTGCCCTGTTGCTGTTGCTGCCGCCGCTGCTGGCGGTAGTTGTCGATGGCTTAAACCGCCATGTTCTGGATGTACTGATGCAGCCAGTGCTGTGGCAGGCGCTGGGAACCTCGCTGCGCATCGCATTAGCAGCAGGAGCGTTATGCGTCGTACTCACCATGATGCTGTTATGGAGCAGTCGTGAACTTCGTGCCCGACAGCAACTGCTGGCAGGTCAGATGCTGGAGTTGAGCGGCATGATGATCCTCGCCATGCCGGGCATCGTGTTAGCTACCGGCTTCTTTCTGCTGCTCAATAACACCATTGGGCTTCCCGAATCTGCCGACGGTATTGTTATTTTTACCAATGCGTTGATGGCGATCCCTTACGCGCTGAAGGTGCTGGAAAACCCAATGCGTGACGTCACTGCGCGCTACAGTATGTTGTGCCAGTCGTTGGGCATTGAGGGATGGTCGCGCCTGAAAGTGGTTGAACTGCGCGCCCTGAAGCGCCCGCTGGCGCAGGCGATGGCGTTTGCCTGCGTCCTGTCGATTGGCGATTTTGGCGTAGTGGCGTTATTTGGTAATGAGGATTTCCGTACCCTGCCATTTTATTTATATCAGCAGATTGGCTCTTATCGCAGTCAGGATGGCGCGGTTACGGCGTTATTACTGCTGATCCTGTGCTTTACGCTGTTTACCGTTATTGAGAAATTGCCGGGTCGAAATGTTAAAACTGATTGATATCACATGGCTTTATCATCATTTGCCTATGCGCTTTACGCTGTCGGTCGCGCGCGGTGAGCAAATAGCTGTACTCGGGCCCAGCGGCGCCGGGAAAAGTACGCTTTTGAATCTGATTGCCGGCTTCCTCACGCCCGCCAGCGGTACCATGATGATTGACGGTGAAGATCACACCACATCACCTCCCTCACGCCGTCCTGTCTCTATGCTGTTTCAGGAAAACAACTTGTTTAGCCATCTGAGCGTACAGCAAAACCTCGGCCTGGGCCTGAATCCGGGATTAAAACTGAACGCATCGCAGCGGGAGAAAATGCTCCACATCGCCCAACAAATGGGACTCGACTCTCTACTGGAGCGCCTCCCCGGCGAGCTTTCCGGCGGGCAGAGACAGCGCGTGGCGCTGGCGCGTTGTCTGGTGCGGGAACAACCTATTTTACTGCTTGATGAACCGTTCTCTGCGCTCGATCCTGCGCTGCGCCAGGAGATGCTAACGCTGGTCGCCGAAGTCTGTCGCGAGAAGCAGCTGACGTTACTGATGGTTTCTCACAGCGTAGAAGATGCGGCGCGAATTGCGCCCCGCTCGATTGTGGTCGCCGACGGGCGCATCGCCTGGCTGGGCAAAACGGACGATCTGTTAAGCGGCAACGCCAGCGCCTCGGCGCTATTGGGCATTAAAGCATAATGCGTTGCCGGATGACGGCGTGAACGCCTTATCCGGCCTACAGGTCGCACCTTTTGTAGGCTGGATAAGGCGAAGCCGCCATCCGGCAAAGGTGTCGTCAGTAACCCACCACTTTGCGCAGAATATCGATATACACCGGCATCAGCGGATGGCGCAGTAACGCCACCAGCGCGACCACGCCGATCCCGAGCGTCAACGGCGCCAGATACAGCAAACGGCTACGGGGGAAATACGCCGTTAAGCGATCAACAGCCGCTTTGCCACTGCGCCACAGCCGCCAGCAAAACCACCCTCCCACCCAGAGCAACACCGCCGTCGCCAGCAGCAACCATTTAAAATCCCCGCTCTGCATATCAGAAGGAATATCGATTGCTGCCCCCGCCAGGATCCCCGGCAGGAAGTAGAACGGTGGCCACAGCACGCAGCCAATAATATTCGGGACGATAAATTTAGCGACAGGCAGATCCAGCATGCCTGCAACCATCGGCACCAGCGGGCGCGTCGGTCCGACAAAACGCCCCACCAGAATAGTAAACATGCTGTGCTGATGCAGGGCGTGCTCGGTTTTATCCAGCAACGCCTTGTTCTTTTTCATGAACGACCAACGGTGCAACGGCTTTTTAAAGCGCCAGCCCAGCCAGAAGGAGATCCAGTCCCCCAATAGGCAACCAATGATGCCCGCAAGCCAGGCATGCCAGAAGTTCAGTTCGCCGCTGCCAATCAGCGCGCCCAACCCCGCCATCATCACGGTCCCGGGCAGAATCAGACCAACCAGCGCCAGCGACTCCAAAAAAGCCACCAGAAGTACGGCGATCAGAGAGTACAGGGCGGACTGGAGAATAAAGTGTTCCAGCAATGCTTGCATAATGTGTCCGTCAAATTTACGAAGCAGGGATTTTGATAACCCCTCTCAACTTCGTCAAGCCATCAATTGTCTGAATAGATTGCGAGTTATGACAACTTTCAGGATACATCATTCACTTTTTATTCACATCCTGCACGAAACTCGCTCGGACTGGCACCGGTACATTTTTTGAAAACACGAGAGAAATAGAGCTGATCGTCAAAGCCAACATTGCGACCTACGGTGGCAATGGGCATACGTGTGGTACTCAGTAATAGCTTCGCCTGGCTGATGCGCTGATCCTCGCGCCAGCTCAAAACGCTGATACCCAGCTGCTGACGGAACAGATGCGACAAACGGGAAGGCGACAGGCAGACGTGCTGCGCGACGCTGGCGATATCAAAATTGCTGTCCGCCAGGTGATCGCTGATGTACTGACAGGCATCGCGGACGCGGTTGTCCATGGGAGGGTGTAGCGATTCATTGATGGCTTCCATACGTCGGAGCAACAACTGTTCCAGTAAATTAATCGCCAGCAGTTCGGAATAGCGACCTTCTCCCTGCCCGGCGTTAATTATCTGCCCAAACAGCTCGTTAAAATGCGGCTGATGTGCTTCATCCGGGCGGAAAAAACCGGTCTGGCCAAAAATGGCCGGCCAGGTCAGCCACTCCTGCCAGTAGGCGCGCGGGCGAAAGTAAACCCACTGGTGATACCACTCGCTGGCATCAGGATGGCGCCCGTAGTGGTGAATTTCTCCAGGTGGAAACAACAGAATATCGCCAGGCCGGCAGACAAACTGCTTACCCTGATTATTGATAACCCCTTCGCCACGGATGGTGAGATTAAGGATATAACCCTTCATACCCAGCGGCCTGTCGATAAAAAAATCCAGGTATCCGTTCGCCTCGATGGGGGTTAATCCGGCCACCAAATGCGCGTTAAACGAATAACCTGGCAACAGGGGATCGTTTTGCGTTTCAGCCATAATTTCAATACTCCCTACGTCCTGCCAAGAAACAATTTGTCCATATTACGCCAGACATCATCGCTGTCGCCCCTGCGGGCCGCTGTATTTGCGGCAATGGACCATCAACCCCGCTTGTGAAAAGCTCTTTGTAAAAAACATGTACTACGCCAACGTCAAAATCGGCTAACAAAAGTGTCTATAACTACGGCAGAAATGTCCACATTGATTATTTGCACAGCGTCACACTTTGTGATGCCACAGCATTTTAGTCCATAAGATTAGCGGATCCTGCCTGACGGTTTTTATCGCTACTCACTACTGTTTATCCATACCCGTATTTTTGGATGGAGTAAGACGATGGCGATTGCAATTGGCCTCGATTTTGGTAGTGATTCAGTACGCGCTTTGGCGGTGGAATGTGCCACCGGCGAAGAGATCGCCACCAGCGTTGAGTGGTACCCACGTTGGCAGGAAGGGCAGTATTGCGATGGCCCAAACAACCAGTTTCGCCATCATCCGCGCGACTACATTGAATCCATGGAAGCGGCGCTGAAAACCGTACTGGCCGAACTGAGCGCTGAGCAGCGCGCGGAAGTGGTCGGTATTGGCGTTGACAGTACCGGCTCAACCCCGGCCCCCATCGATGCAGACGGTAATGTACTGGCGCTGCGTCCGGAGTTCGCGGAAAACCCGAATGCGATGTTTGTCCTGTGGAAAGATCACACCTCAGTAGAAGAAGCCGAAGAAATCACCCGCCTGTGCCATACACCGGGCAAGATCGATTACTCCCGCTATATCGGCGGCATTTATTCCAGCGAATGGTTCTGGGCCAAAATCCTGCATGTAACTCGTCAGGACCACGCAGTTGCCGAAGCTGCGGTTTCGTGGATTGAGCTATGCGACTGGGTTCCGGCCCTGCTCTCCAACACCGTACGCCCACAGGATATTCGTCGCGGTCGCTGCAGCGCCGGGCATAAATCTTTGTGGCATGAAAGCTGGGGTGGTCTGCCGCCAGCCAGTTTCTTTGACGAACTCGACCCCATCCTCAACCGCCATCTGCAATACCCAATGTTTACCGATACCTTCACCGCGGATCTGCCGGTTGGCACCCTGTGCGCCGAGTGGGCACAGCGTCTTGGACTACCGGAAAGTGTGGTGATTGCAGGCGGTGCTTTTGACTGTCATATGGGCGCGGTCGGCGCAGGTGCACAGCCTAACACGCTGGTGAAAGTCATCGGCACGTCAACCTGCGACATTCTGATTGCCGATAAGCAAAGCGTTGGCGAGCGTGCGGTGAAAGGCATTTGCGGCCAGGTTGATGGCAGCGTGGTGCCGAATTTTATTGGCCTCGAAGCTGGTCAGTCTGCATTCGGTGATATCTATGCCTGGTTTAGCCGCGTGCTGAGCTGGCCGCTGGAACAGCTTGCCGTACAGCATCCGGAACTGCAGACCCAGATTAAAGCCAGTCAAAAACAGCTGCTGCCTGCACTCACCGAAGCATGGGCGAAAAATCCATCACTGGAGCATCTGCCGGTCGTGCTCGACTGGTTCAACGGTCGCCGTACGCCCAATGCCAACCAGCGTTTGAAAGGGGTGATTACCGATCTGAACCTGGCAACCGACGCGCCAGCGCTGTTCGGTGGTCTGATTGCCGCCACCGCCTTTGGCGCGCGCGCCATTATGGAATGCTTCACCGAACAAGGCATTGCGGTTAACAACGTGATGGCGCTTGGCGGTATCGCGCGCAAGAACCCGGTCATCATGCAGGCCTGCTGTGACGTGCTGAACCGTCCGCTACAGATTGTCGCTTCAGACCAGTGCTGCGCACTCGGTGCGGCTATCTTCGCCGCCGTTGCCGCGAAAGTACACGCCGATATCCCTGCCGCTCAACAGCAGATGGCAAGCGCCGTGGAAAACACGCTGCAACCTCGCCCAGAGCAGGCTCAACGTTTTGAACAGCTTTACCGCCGCTATCAGCAGTGGGCAGTAAGCGCTGAACAGCAATACCTTCCGACTGCCGCTCCGGCGCAACAAGCCCCGGTAGACCTGGCAACCCTGACACATTAAGGACACGACAATGACGATTTTTGATAACTATGAAGTGTGGTTTGTGATTGGTAGCCAGCATCTGTATGGCCCTGAAACCCTGCGTCAGGTAACCCAACATGCCGAGCACGTCGTTAACGCACTGAATACTGAAGCCAAACTGCCCTGCAAGCTGGTATTAAAACCGCTAGGCACTTCCCCTGATGAGATTACCGCTATCTGTCGTGACGCAAACTACGACGATCGCTGTGCAGGGATGGTGGTCTGGCTGCATACCTTCTCCCCGGCAAAAATGTGGATTAACGGCCTGACTATTCTCAACAAGCCGCTGATGCAGTTCCACACCCAGTTCAACGCCGCCCTGCCGTGGGACAGCATTGATATGGACTTTATGAACCTGAACCAAACTGCGCACGGCGGTCGTGAGTTCGGCTTCATCGGCGCGCGTATGCGTCAGCAGCATGCCGTGGTCACCGGTCACTGGCAGGATAAACAAGCGCACGAACGCATTGGCTCCTGGATGCGCCAGGCCGTGTCCAAACAGGATACCCGCCACCTTAAAGTCTGCCGTTTTGGCGACAACATGCGTGAAGTTGCGGTCACCGATGGCGATAAAGTCGCTGCGCAGATCAAGTTCGGCTTCTCGGTAAACACCTGGGCCGTGGGCGATCTGGTGCAGGTAGTGAACGCAATTAGCGACGGCGAAATCAACGCGCTAATCGATGAGTACGAAAGCACCTACACCATGACTGCGGCGACGCAAGTCCACGGTGAAAAACGTCAGAACGTCCTGGAAGCGGCCCGTATTGAACTGGGGATGAAGCGCTTCCTGGAACAGGGCGGATTCCACGCCTTCACTACCACATTTGAAGATTTACACGGCCTGAAACAGCTCCCTGGTCTGGCCGTACAGCGTCTGATGCAGCAAGGCTACGGCTTTGCGGGCGAAGGCGACTGGAAAACCGCCGCTCTGCTTCGCATCATGAAGGTGATGTCAACTGGTCTGCAGGGCGGCACCTCATTTATGGAGGATTACACCTACCACTTCGAGAAAGGCAACGATCTGGTGCTCGGCTCGCACATGCTGGAAGTGTGCCCGTCCATCGCGGTGGAAGAGAAACCGATCCTCGACGTACAGCACCTCGGCATTGGTGGTAAAGACGATCCTGCCCGTCTGATCTTCAACACCAAAACCGGCCCGGCAGTGGTTGCCAGCCTGATCGATCTCGGCGATCGCTATCGCCTGCTGGTTAACTGCATCGACACAGTGCAAACGCCGCACTCCCTGCCAAAACTGCCTGTCGCTAACGCGCTGTGGAAAGCTCAACCGGATCTGCCAACCGCTTCTGAAGCCTGGATCCTGGCCGGTGGCGCACACCACACCGTGTTCAGCCACGCGCTGGATCTGAACGATATGCGCCAGTTTGCTGAAATGCACGATATCGAGATCGCGGTGATCGATAACGATACCCGCCTGCCGGCCTTTAAGGACGCGCTGCGCTGGAACGAAGTGTATTACGGCTTCAAACGTTAACAACTGCCGGATGACGGCGTAAACACCTCATCCGGCCTACAAGAATGTGCGATTTGTAGGCCGGATAAGCGTAGCGCCATCCGGCAAGATTCATCGGAGAGCATCATGTTAGAAGATCTCAAACATCAGGTACTGGAAGCCAATCTGGCGTTGCCTAAGCACAATCTGGTCACCCTGACCTGGGGGAATGTCAGCGCCGTCGATCGCGAGCGCGGCGTGTTTGTGATTAAACCTTCGGGAGTCGATTACAGCGTAATGACCGCCGACGATATGGTGGTAGTCAGTATCGCCACGGGTGAAGTTGTAGAAGGTACGAAGAAACCTTCCTCAGATACCCCAACACACCGTTTGCTGTATCAGGCGTTCCCGACCATTGGCGGCATTGTTCACACCCATTCGCGCCATGCAACCATCTGGGCGCAGGCGGGTCAGTCGATTCCGGCAACGGGGACCACCCATGCGGACTATTTCTACGGTTCGATTCCCTGCACACGGAAAATGACCGACGAAGAAATCAACGGCGAATATGAATGGGAAACCGGCAACGTGATCGTTGAAACCTTTGAGAAACAAGGTATTGACGCCGCGCAGATGCCTGGCGTGCTGGTGCACTCTCACGGTCCGTTTGCCTGGGGAAAAAATGCCGAAGACGCGGTGCATAACGCCATCGTGCTGGAAGAAGTCGCCTATATGGGGATCTTCTGTCGCCAGCTCGCGCCGCAATTGCCGAATATGCAGCAAACCCTGTTAGATAAACATTATCTGCGTAAACACGGTGCTAAAGCGTATTACGGGCAGTAACCTCTTCTGAGTATGACAACTGTATAAAATCACAGCTAATCTATCAGAACCAGGCTATAATAATGCCTGGTTTTTTGATGGATACGCAGCGTGGCGCAAGCAGGTTTTATTTTAACCCGGCACTGGCGGGACACCCCACAGGGAACTGAGGTCTCATTCTGGCTGGCTACAGACAATGGGCCGCTGCAGGTCACGCTCGCGCCTCAGGAGTCGGTCGCGTTTATTCCCACCAGTCAGGTTCCTCGCGTAATGTCATTATTACGCACTGAAAACGGCTATCGCCTGAAATCGCTGCAATTGCAAGACTTCCACCGCCAGCCTGTTTCCGGCCTGTATTGCCGCTCACATCGCCAGCTCATGCGGTTGGAAAAACTGCTGCGCGAAAACGCAGTCACCGTCTATGAGGGCGACGTACGCCCACCTGAGCGGTATCTCATGGAGCGCTTTATCACCTCCCCTGTTTGGGTCGAAGGCGACAGACATAATGACATGCTAGTCAATGCCCGCCTGAAGCCGAACTCTGACTATCGACCACCGCTAAAATGGGTATCGCTGGATATCGAAACCACGCGCCACGGCGAACTCTATTGCATCGGTCTGGAAGGCTGCGGGCAGCGTATTGTCTACATGCTCGGCCCGGCAAACGGCGACGCCTCTACGCTTGATTTTGAATTTGAGTACGTTGCAAGCCGCCCGCAGTTGCTGGAAAAACTCAATGACTGGATTGCCCGTCACGATCCTGATGTGATAATCGGCTGGAACGTCGTGCAATTCGATTTACGCGTCCTGCAACAGCACGCCGAACGTTACCGCATTCCCTTGCGTTTTGGCCGTGATAGCAGCGAGCTTGAGTGGCGCGAGCATGGCTTCAAAAACGGCATATTTTTCGCTCAGGCTAAAGGCCGCCTGATTATCGACGGTATTGAGGCGCTAAAATCCGCGTTCTGGAATTTCTCGTCATTTTCACTGGAAACGGTGTCACAGGAGCTGCTGGGCGAAGGGAAGTCGATTGATAATCCGTGGGACAGAATGGACGAAATCGACCGTCGATTTGCCCAGGATAAGCCCGCGCTTGCCACCTACAATCTCAAAGACTGTGAGTTGGTCACGCGCATTTTTCATAAAACCGAGATCATGCCATTTCTGCTGGAACGATCGACGGTCAACGGTCTGCCGGTCGACCGGCACGGTGGTTCAGTTGCCGCCTTCGGACATCTCTACCTGCCACGAATGCACCGGGCGGGTTATGTGGCGCCGAATCTGGGTGAAGTCCCCGCGCACGCCAGTCCCGGCGGCTACGTGATGGACTCACGCCCAGGCTTATACGACTCGGTACTGGTGCTGGATTACAAAAGCCTGTATCCCTCAATAATTCGTACTTTTTTAATCGATCCGGTGGGGCTTATCGAAGGGATGGCGCAGCCGGATCCGGAACACAGCACCGAAGGTTTCCTTGACGCCTGGTTTTCACGCGAAAAGCACTGCCTGCCTGAAATCGTTACTCAGATCTGGCACGGGCGCGAAGAAGCAAAACGCCGTGGCAATAAGCCACTCTCGCAGGCGTTGAAAATCATCATGAACGCATTTTACGGCGTGCTGGGCACCACTGCCTGTCGCTTTTTCGACCCGAGACTGGCCTCGTCCATTACCATGCGCGGCCATGCGATCATGCGCCAGACCAAAGCGTTAATTGAGGCTCAGGGTTACGATGTCATTTATGGCGATACCGACTCGACCTTTGTCTGGCTGAAAAAGGCGCACTCAGAAGACGATGCAGCCCGAATTGGTCGGGAACTGGTGAGCTATGTCAACACCTGGTGGGCGCAATCGCTGAAGCAACAAAATCTGACCAGCGCGCTGGAACTGGAATTTGAAACCCATTTTTGTCGCTTTCTGATGCCGACCATTCGCGGTGCAGATACCGGCAGTAAAAAACGCTATGCGGGGATGATTCAGGACGGTGCTGAGCAACGTATGGTGTTTAAGGGACTGGAAACGGTACGAACCGACTGGACGCCGCTGGCCCAACAGTTTCAGCAGGAGCTATACCTGCGAATTTTTCGTAACGAACCTTATCAGGAGTTTGTTCGCGAGACTATTGACCGTCTGATGGCCGGTGAAATGGATGAACAACTGGTGTACCGCAAGCGCCTGCGTCGCCCGTTAAGTGAATACCAGCGAAATGTTCCACCACACGTTCGCGCTGCGCGGTTAGCCGATGAGCAGAATGTAAAGCTGGGGCGTCCGCCACAGTATCAGAATCGCGGAACCATAAAATATGTCTGGACGGTCAATGGCCCAGAACCTGTTGATTATCAGCTATCTGTGCTCGATTACGAGCATTATCTGACCCGCCAGATCCAACCCGTTGCCGAGGGAATTCTTCCCTTTATTGACGATAATTTTGCTACACTACTCACAGGACAACTGGGGTTATTTTGACGCGTGACGAAACCGCCGCCATCCAGTACCATAGCGCCCTTTCCATTCCTGGACCCATTTAACACCACTACCACTGATTTATTAGCCTGGTAGCGGGGTCGTATGCTCTCAATAACGGGGACTAGCCCGGAAAATGACGAGTATTGCCTGCAATTAAAGATATAGAGCCGAACATATATGCCTTTTACACTTGGTCAACGCTGGATCAGCGATACAGAAAGCGAATTGGGACTTGGTACTGTTGTCGCCATGGATGCGCGAACCGTCACTTTACTTTTCTCATCGACGGGCGAAAACCGTCTGTATGCGCGCAGTGATTCCCCCGTGACCCGCGTGATGTTCAATCCTGGCGATACGATAACAAGCCATGAAGGCTGGCAACTGCATGTCGATGAAGTAAAAGAAGAAAACGGCCTGCTTGCCTATATCGGAACCCGCCTGGATACCGAAGAAACCGGTGTCACGCTGCGTGAAGTACTGCTCGACAGCAAACTGGTATTCAGTAAACCACAAGATCGCCTGTTTGCCGGCCAGATTGACCGTATGGATCGCTTTGCTCTGCGCTATCGCGCACGTAAATTTCAGAGCGAACAATACCGTATGCCGTGGAGTGGTTTGCGTGGTCAACGTACCAGCCTGATTCCTCACCAGCTGAACATTGCCCATGATGTTGGCCGTCGTCATGCCCCTCGCGTTTTACTAGCAGATGAAGTGGGTTTAGGTAAAACCATTGAAGCCGGGATGATCCTGCATCAACAACTGCTGTCCGGCGCCGCAGAGCGCGTGCTGATCATCGTCCCAGAGACATTACAGCACCAGTGGCTGGTCGAAATGCTGCGCCGCTTCAACCTGCGTTTTGCACTGTTTGATGATGAGCGTTATGCAGAAGCGCAGCACGACGCCTACAACCCGTTTGAAACCGAACAACTGGTCATCTGCTCGCTGGACTTTGCCCGTCGTAATAAACAGCGTCTGGAGCACCTGTGTGACGCCGAGTGGGATCTGCTGATTGTCGATGAAGCCCATCACCTGGTATGGAGCGAAGACGCGCCCAGCCGCGAATATATGGCCATTGAACAACTGGCAGAACGTGTGCCGGGCATCCTGCTGCTAACCGCTACACCGGAACAGCTGGGCATGGAAAGTCACTTCGCGCGCCTGCGCCTGCTGGACCCGAGCCGTTTCCACGATTTCGCCCAGTTTGTTGAAGAGCAAAAAAATTATCGTCCGGTCGCCGACGCCGTCGCGATGCTACTGGCAGGCAACAAGCTGAGTAACAATGAGCTGAACATGTTAGGCGACATGATTGGCGAGCAGGACATTGAGCCGCTATTGCAGGCGGCAAACAGCGACAGCGAAGACGCACAGAGCGCGCGTCAGGAGCTGGTTTCGATGCTGATGGACCGCCACGGCACCAGCCGCGTCCTGTTCCGTAACACCCGTAACGGCGTGAAAGGCTTCCCGAAACGCGAACTGCATACCATCAAGCTGCCGCTGCCGACCCAATACCAGACGGCGATTAAAGTCTCCGGCATTATGGGCGCGCGTAAAAGTGCAGAAGACCGGGCGCGCGACATGCTCTACCCGGAACAGATTTATCAGGAATTCGAAGGCGACACCGGCACCTGGTGGAACTTTGACCCGCGCGTGGAATGGCTGATGGGCTACCTGACCAGCCACCGCTCGCAAAAAGTGCTGGTTATCTGCGCGAAAGCCACTACCGCGCTTCAGCTGGAGCAGGTTCTGCGCGAGCGCGAAGGTATCCGCGCCGCCGTATTCCATGAAGGGATGTCGATCATTGAGCGTGACCGCGCCGCAGCATGGTTTAGCGAAGAAGATAGCGGCGCCCAGGTAATGCTGTGCTCTGAAATCGGCTCCGAAGGGCGTAACTTCCAGTTCGCCAGCAATCTGGTGATGTTTGACCTGCCGTTCAACCCGGATCTGCTGGAACAGCGTATTGGCCGTCTGGACCGTATTGGTCAGGCGCATGATATTCAGATTCACGTTCCGTACCTGGAAAAAACCGCGCAATCTGTGCTGGTGCGCTGGTACCACGAAGGTCTGGATGCGTTCGAACACACCTGCCCGACCGGCCGTACCATCTATGACACGGTCTATAACAATCTGATCGGCTACCTGGCTGAACCAGAAAATACCGAGGGCTTTGACGATCTGATCAAAACCTGCCGCGAACAGCATGACGCGCTGAAAGCACAGCTGGAGCAAGGTCGCGATCGCCTGCTGGAGATCCACTCTAACGGCGGCGAAAAAGCGCTGGCACTGGCTGAGAGTATTGAAGAACAGGACGACGATACCAGCCTGATCGCCTTCGCCATGAACCTGTTTGATATCGTCGGTATTAATCAGGATGACCGTGGCGACAATTTGATCGTGCTGACGCCGTCCGATCATATGCTGGTGCCGGATTTCCCTGGGCTGCCGGAAGATGGCTGCACCATTACGTTCGAGCGCGATGTCGCCCTGTCGCGTGAAGATGCACAATTTATTACCTGGGAGCATCCGCTGATCCGCAATGGTCTGGATCTGATCCTCTCCGGCGACACCGGAAGCAGCACTATTTCGTTGTTGAAAAACAAAGCATTACCTGTTGGTACACTGCTGGTTGAGCTGGTCTATGTTGTTGAAGCGCAAGCACCGAAACAACTGCAGCTAAACCGCTTCCTGCCACCAACGCCGGTACGCATGCTGCTGGATAAAAACGGCAATAACCTTGCTGCACAGGTGGAGTTCGAAACCTTTAACCGTCAGCTCAGCGCCGTTAACCGCCACACCGGCAGCAAACTGGTCAACGCCGTGCAGCAGGATGTTCATGCCATTCTGCAACTCGGTGAAGCGCAGGTGGAAAAATCAGCCCGCGCGCTGATCGACGCAGCGCGTAAAGAAGCTGACGAGAAGCTGACGGCAGAACTTTCCCGTCTCGAAGCGCTGCGTGCCGTTAACCCGAACATCCGTGATGACGAACTTAGCGCAATCGAAAGCAACCGTCAGCAGGTGATGGAAAGCCTGGATCAGGCGGGCTGGCGTCTCGATGCCCTGCGCTTGATCGTCGTGACGCATCAGTAACGGAGCCATACATGGGGATGGAAAACTACAATCCGCCGCAGGAACCCTGGCTGGTCATCCTGTATCAGGATGAACACATTATGGTGGTCAACAAGCCGAGCGGCTTGTTGTCTGTGCCAGGTCGTCTGGATGAGCACAAAGACAGCGTGATGACGCGTATTCAGCGCGATTATCCGCAGGCTGAATCCGTGCATCGTCTGGATATGGCCACCAGCGGCGTGATTGTAGTCGCGCTAACCAAAGCGGCAGAGCGCGAGCTAAAACGCCAGTTTCGCGAGCGCGAACCGAAAAAGCAGTATGTTGCACGCGTCTGGGGGCATCCCGCTCCGGCCGAGGGTCTGGTTGATTTGCCGCTGATTTGTGACTGGCCAAACAGGCCAAAGCAAAAAGTGTGTTATGAGACCGGGAAATCGGCGCAGACAGAGTATGAAGTCGTGGAGTTCGCAGCGGATAACACCGCCCGGGTGGTGCTCAAACCCATTACCGGACGCTCCCACCAGCTGCGTGTGCATATGCTGGCTTTAGGGCATCCGATCCTGGGCGACCGCTTCTATGCTCCGCCGGAAGCTCTGGCGTTAGCGCCGCGCCTGTTGCTGCATGCAGAGATGTTAACCATCACGCATCCCGAATACGGCAACAGTATGACGTTTAAAGTCCCGGCGGATTTTTAAATTCTGAGCCAATTTATGCCGGGGGCGCTTCGCTTGCCCGGCCTACATTCATTAACGTAGGCCGGATAAGGCGCTAGCCGCATCCGGCAATTCAATCACTTGAATCCTTTTTGATCCTTAATCAGCTCGTAAGCTTTTTGGATTTCCTGCGCTTTTTGCTTCGCCATTTCCATCATCTCTGGCGGCAGACCTTTCGCAACCAGTTTGTCCGGATGGTGCTCGCTCATCAGCTTACGGTAAGCCCGTTTTATGGTAGTCGCATCGTCGGTCGTTTTCACACCCAGTACATTACAGGCGTCTTCCAGCGTCGGGCCACGTTGCGCCTGCTGCCAGCCACCGCCGCCAGACTGCTGCTGATATCCGCCGCCAAACTGTGCGCCGCCCTGCATCATGCGCAGGAACTGATCAAATTGGGTGCGTGAGATCCCCAACTCTTCAGCAATCACATACAGCACTTCACGTTCGTTAGGATGCAACGACCCATCGGCAAATGCCGCCTGGATCTGAATCTCCAGAAACATGCGGATCAGATCGAATCGACCAAAACAGACGCTGCGAAACTGACGCATCTTTTCACGTAATGGGTAATTATCCGATTTTCCTACCCGGAAGGCATGTTGTGCTGCCGTTCGCGAGTCACCGTGCAAATTCATCCGATCCATCAACTGGCTGGCGATATGAATATCGGCTTCCGTGACGCGACCTTTGGATTTGGTCAGATGTCCCATCACCTCAAAAGTGGTGGCAAAAAACAGCGCCTGGCGTTCACGTTGGTTGGCAAACCACGCCATTTTGCGCATGCGGGCTTTGTCGAACATGTGGCCAACTAACAGCCCCAGAACCACACCCCAGAAGCCGCCGCCCATCATTAAGGCCACGGCTACACCAATTATCTTTCCCCAATACTGCATAGACTCCCCAAATCTTTCCGCTCTCAGCCAGGCTATGTCCCACAATATAAGGTGCTTTTACCGATTTACGGCTGCGGTCAATTGTGGGACATCGCCTATAATTTGCATTATCATACCTGTCATTCAATGCCGTGCCTAACACCACAAACGCTATACCCGTTGGATTTCGAGTTGCAGCAAGGCCGCAACGTAGTGAGTCCCCTGGAGCTTACCCATGTAAGTGACTGGGGTGAACGAGGAAGACAACGAAGATGCAGCTTGAAAGGTGGCAGGTATAAAATGGGCAGGATTAATACTAGCGAAGTGAAGATGAGATAAGTTAGGCTGTGACCGTTTGTCACGCGCGACGCTACTGATGATGGAACAATAAATACAACGTATGAAAAAACGTATTCCCACTCTTCTGGCCACCATGATTGCCAGTGCCCTCTATAGCCATCAGGGCCTGGCAGCCGATCTCGCCTCACAGTGTATGCTGGGCGTGCCGAGCTATGACCGTCCTCTGGTACAGGGCGAGACTAATGAGTTACCCGTCACCATCAATGCCGACAACGCAAAAGGGAATTATCCCGATGACGCGGTGTTTACCGGCAACGTGGATATCGCACAGGGTAACAGCCGCCTGCAGGCCGACGAAGTGCAGCTTCATCAGAAGCAGGCTGAAGGCCAGCCGGAGCCAATTCGTACCGTCGATGCGCTGGGCAATGTCCATTATGACGACAATCAAGTTATTCTGAAGGGGCCGAAGGGCTGGTCCAATCTGAATACCAAAGATACCAACATCTGGGAAGGTGATTACCAGATGGTCGGCCGTCAGGGGCGCGGGAAAGCTGACCTGATGAAACAACGTGGGGAAAACCGTTATACCATTCTGGAAAACGGTAGCTTTACCTCCTGTCTGCCAGGTTCCGATACCTGGAGCGTCGTCGGTAGCGAAGTTATCCACGACCGTGAAGAACAGGTCGCAGAGATCTGGAACGCCCGTTTTAAACTGGGTCCGGTTCCAGTCTTTTATAGTCCTTATTTACAGTTACCCGTCGGCGATAAGCGCCGTTCCGGTTTCCTGATCCCGAACGCAAAATATTCCACCAATAACTATTTTGAGTTCTACCTCCCGTATTACTGGAACATTGCGCCCAATATGGACGCCACCATCACGCCGCACTATATGCACCGTCGCGGCGGGATCATGTGGGAGAACGAATTCCGCTACCTCACCCAGGCGGGTGCGGGCTTGATGGAGTTCGACTATCTGAATTCCGATAAAGTGTACGAGGACGAACATCCGAATGATGACAATTCACGTCGCTGGCTGTTCTACTGGCAGCACTCTGGGGTGATGGACCAGGTGTGGCGTTTCAACGTCGACTACACCAAGGTCAGCGACTCCAGCTACTTTAACGACTTTGACAACAAGTACGGTTCCAGTACCGATGGCTACGCCACGCAAAAATTCAGCGTCGGATACGCGGTGCAGAACTTTGACGCCACGGTATCGACCAAGCAGTTCCAGGTCTTTGCTGATCAGAACAACAGTAGCTACTCCGCTCAGCCACAGCTAGACGTTAATTTCTATCAGAATGACGTCGGTCCGTTCGATACCCGGATTTATGGGCAAGCGGTGCATTTCGTTAATACCAAGGATTACATGCCGGAAGCAACGCGTGTTCACCTGGAACCGACGATCAATCTGCCGTTGTCGAATAACTGGGGCAGTGTCAATACCGAAGCGAAGCTGCTGGCAACGCACTACCAGCAGACCAACCTGGATTGGTATAACACCAATAATGCCACTAAGCTTGATGATTCCGCCAACCGCGTCATGCCGCAGTTTAAAGTCGACGGCAAGATGGTATTCGAGCGTGACATGCAAATGCTGGCGCCGGGTTATACCCAGACGCTGGAGCCGCGCGCGCAGTACCTGTACGTCCCGTATCGCAACCAAAGTCATATCAATAACTATGACTCCTCCCTGCTGCAATCTGACTACAGCGGCCTGTTCCGTGACCGCACCTATAGTGGTCTGGACCGTATCGCTTCTGCCAACCAGGTAACGACCGGGGTCACATCTCGCGTTTATGATGACGCGGCCGTTGAACGTTTTAATATTTCTGTGGGTCAAATCTACTATTTCACCGAGTCACGCACTGGCGATGACCATACAGAATGGGAGAATGACGACAAAACAGGTTCACTGGTATGGGCAGGCGATACCTACTGGCGCATCTCCGATCGTTGGGGTTTACGCAGTGGAATCCAGTACGACACGCGTCTGGACAGCGTTGCAACCAGCAGCAGCAGTATTGAATACCGTCGCGATGAAAACCGGATGCTGCAATTGAACTACCGTTACGCCAGTTCGGAGTATATCCAGGCTACTTTGCCGTCTTACTACTCTACGGCAGATCAGTATAAAAACGGGATTTCGCAGGTGGGCGCGGTAGCAAGCTTCCCGATTGCTGAGCGTTGGTCGATTGTCGGTGCTTACTACTTCGATACCAACGTGAACAAAGAAGCAGATTCAATGTTGGGCTTACAGTACAACTCCTGCTGTTACGCCATTCGCTTTGGCTACGAGCGTAAGCTGAACGGTTGGGATGACAAAATGCAGCACGCGATTTATGACAACACGATCGGCTTTAATATCGAACTCCGCGGCCTGAGCTCAAACTACGGTCTCGGCACGACTCAAATGTTACGTTCGAACATTTTGCCGTATCAAAGCGCTTTATGATCTGATTGATTTACAACGTAATCCGCATTGCGGTTAATTGAAATGGAAAAAGTATGAAGAACTGGAAAACGCTGCTTCTCGGTATCGCCATGATCGCGAATACCAGTTTCGCTGCCCCACAGGTAGTCGATAAAGTCGCAGCCGTCGTCAATAACGGCGTCGTTCTGGAAAGCGACGTCGATGGCTTAATGCAGTCAGTAAAACTGAATGCAGGTCAGGCAGGTCAGCAATTACCGGATGACGCCACGCTGCGTCATCAGATCCTGGAACGTTTGATCATGGATCAAATCCTCCTGCAAATGGGTCAGAAGATGGGTGTTAAAATCTCTGATGAGCAGTTGGATCAGGCTATTGCCAACATCGCCAAGCAGAACAACATGACGCTGGATCAGATGCGCAGCCGTCTGGCACAGGATGGCTTAAGCTATTCAACCTATCGTAGCCAGATCCGCAAAGAGATGACCATCTCCGAAGTGCGTAACAACGAAGTTCGCCGTCGCGTCACTATCCTGCCTCAGGAAGTGGATGCCCTGGCGCAGCAGGTAGGCAACCAAAACGATGCCAGCACCGAGCTGAACCTGAGCCACATTCTGATCCCATTACCGGAAAACCCAACGTCCGACCAGGTTAACGCAGCTGAAAGCCAGGCGCGCTCTGTTGTTGATGAAGCGCGTAACGGTAGTGATTTCGGAAAACTGGCTATTACTTATTCCGCTGACCAGCAGGCGCTGAAAGGCGGTCAGATGGGTTGGGGACGTATTCAGGAGCTGCCGGGTATCTTTGCCCAGGCGTTAAGCACTGCGAAAAAAGGCGATATCATTGGCCCAATTCGTTCCGGTGTCGGCTTCCACATCCTGAAAGTCAACGATATGCGTGGCCAAAGCCAGAGCATCTCCGTGACTGAAGTTCATGCTCGCCACATTCTGCTTAAGCCGTCGCCGATCATGACCGATCAGCAGGCGCGTCTGAAGCTGGAACAAATCGCGGCAGATATTAAGAGCGGTAAAACTACCTTCGCGGCAGCCGCTAAAGAGTTTTCTCAGGATCCAGGCTCTGCCAACCAGGGCGGCGATCTGGGCTGGGCTGCAGCGGATATTTTCGACCCTGCTTTCCGCGATGCGCTGACCAAACTTAACAAAGGCCAGATGAGCGCCCCGGTGCACTCCTCTTTCGGTTGGCATCTGATCGAACTGCTGGATACGCGTAACGTTGATAAAACTGACGCAGCGCAGAAAGACAGAGCTTACCGTATGCTGATGAACCGTAAATTCTCGGAAGAAGCAGCAACCTGGATGCAGGAACAGCGCGCCAGCGCTTACGTTAAAGTTCTGAGCAACTAATGACTCGTGCTCAACGCGTTGTTATCACTCCCGGCGAACCCGCCGGGATTGGCCCGGACCTGGTGGTTCAACTCGCCCAGCGCGAGTGGCCTGTAGAACTCGTTGTCTGTGCGGATGCAGCACTCCTCAATGACCGGGCAGCGATGCTCGGTTTACCGCTTTCACTCCTCCCATACTCTCCAGATACCCCAGCCAAACCGCAATCAGCAGGCACATTGACGCTGTTACCGATTGCGCTGCGGGCACCTGTTGTCGCGGGTCAGTTGGCGGTAGAAAACGGGCAATATGTGGTGGATACGCTGGCTCGCGCCTGCGATGGTTGTCTGCAAGGTGAGTTTGCGGCGCTGATCACCGGCCCGGTTCACAAGGGCGTTATCAATGACGCTGGCGTCCCGTTTACCGGACATACCGAGTTTTTTGAAGAGCGCTCACAGGCAAAGAAAGTTGTTATGATGCTGGCGACCGAAGAGCTGCGCGTTGCCCTGGCAACCACGCATTTGCCGCTCAGAGCCGTTGCCGACGCCATTACGCCCGCCCTGCTTCAGGAAGTGATCGGCATTTTGCATCATGATTTACGCACCAAGTTCGGCATTGCCGATCCGCATATTCTGGTGTGTGGTCTTAACCCGCATGCTGGTGAAGGCGGTCATATGGGAACGGAAGAGATAGATACCATCATTCCGGTACTCGATGAACTGCGTGCGCAGGGAATGAAATTAAACGGTCCGCTGCCCGCAGATACGCTGTTTCAGCCCAAATATCTCGACCACGCGGATGCCGTGCTGGCAATGTACCACGATCAGGGTCTCCCCGTGCTAAAATACCAGGGATTTGGTCGCGGTGTGAATATCACGCTGGGCCTGCCCTTTATTCGCACATCCGTCGATCACGGCACCGCACTTGAACTCGCGGGCCGTGGACAAGCAGATGTCGGCAGTTTTATTACGGCGCTTAATCTCGCCATCAAAATGATTGTTAATACCAATGAATAATCGAGTCCATCAGGGCCATTTAGCCCGTAAACGTTTCGGGCAGAACTTCCTCAACGATCAGTTTGTGATCGAAAGTATTGTCTCTGCTATCAACCCGCAGAAAGGTCAGGCTATGGTCGAAATCGGCCCGGGCCTGGCGGCATTGACCGAACCAGTAGGCGAACGTCTGGACAAGCTCACGGTCATTGAACTCGACCGCGATCTGGCAGCACGCCTACAGACACACCCGTTTTTAGGGCCTAAGCTGACAATTTATCAGCAAGATGCCATGACCATGAACTTCGGCGAACTGGCACAAACGATGGGACAGCCGCTGCGCGTATTCGGCAACCTGCCGTACAACATCTCCACGCCGCTCATGTTCCATCTTTTTTCCTATACTGATGCCATTGCCGACATGCATTTCATGTTGCAAAAAGAGGTGGTCAATCGTCTGGTTGCAGGGCCAAACAGTAAAGCGTATGGTCGATTAAGCGTCATGGCGCAGTATTACTGCAATGTGATCCCGGTACTTGAAGTACCGCCTTCCGCATTTACGCCAGCGCCTAAAGTTGATTCAGCCGTTGTGCGTCTGGTCCCTCATACGACGATGCCGTACCCGGTTAAAGATGTTCGTGTGCTGAGCCGTATTACCACCGAAGCGTTTAATCAGCGCCGTAAAACGGTACGTAACAGTCTCGGCAACCTGTTTAGCGTTGAAGTACTGACAGAGCTGGGCATTGATCCGGCGATGCGAGCGGAAAATATCTCTGTCGCGCAATACTGCCGGATGGCTAACTATCTGTCAGAAAACGCGCCATCGAAGGAGAGTTAAACATGATCAATTCGCCCCGAGTGTGCATTCAGGTACAAAGCGTCTACATTGAGGCGCAATCCTCACCTGATGATGAACGTTACGTTTTTGCTTACACCGTAACTATCCGCAATTTGGGGCGAGCGCCTGTGCAGCTGTTGGGGCGTTATTGGTTGATCACTAATGGTCATGGCCGCGAAACCGAAGTTCAGGGTGAAGGCGTGGTTGGCGTCCAGCCCCACATCGAACCCGGCGAAGAGTACCAGTACACCAGCGGTGCGGTGATTGAAACACCGCTGGGCACCATGCAGGGTCATTACGAAATGATCGATGAACAAGGCATCGCCTTTACCATCGATATTCCCGTATTCCGACTCGCCGTTCCAACACTCATTCATTAAAACAATAACTATGGCGACATACCTTATTGGCGACGTTCACGGTTGTTACGATGAACTGGTAGCCTTGCTGCATCAGGTAGACTTTAATTCCGAAAAAGACACCCTATGGCTCACCGGCGATCTGGTCGCTCGTGGACCGGGCTCGCTGGACGTTTTGCGCTACGTGAAATCACTGGGCGACAGCGTGCGGTTAGTATTGGGTAATCACGATTTACACCTGCTGGCCGTATTCGCCGGTATCAGTCGTAATAAACCTAAAGACAGGGTCACATCGCTGCTCGAAGCACCGGATGCCGACGAATTACTTAACTGGCTCCGCCGTCAACCGCTGTTGCAGGTAGACGAAGAGAAGAAGCTGGTGATGGCGCATGCCGGTATCACCCCACAGTGGGACCTGCAGACGGCAAAAGACTGTGCTCGCGATGTTGAAGCCGTGCTGTCGAGCGACTCGTATCCCTTCTTCCTTGATGCGATGTACGGCGACATGCCCAATAACTGGACCCCGGAACTGACCGGGCTGGCGCGCCTGCGTTTTATTACCAACGCCTTTACCCGCATGCGTTACTGCTTCCCTAACGGTCAGTTGGATATGTACAGCAAAGAGTCACCAGAAGACGCACCTGCCCCGCTGAAGCCGTGGTTTGCCATTCCTGGACCTGTCAGTGAAGCGTACAGCATTGCATTCGGGCACTGGGCATCGCTGGAGGGTAAAGGCACGCCAGAAGGCATTTACGCGCTGGATACGGGGTGTTGCTGGGGAGGCGATCTCACCTGTCTGCGCTGGGAAGACAAACAGTACTTCGTGCAGCCGTCAAATCGCCATCTGAATCTGGATCCTGGCGAAGCGGTCAACGCCTGATAGGTTTATGCCTGATGGCGCTACGCTTATCAGGCCTACATCTGGCACAAAAGTAGGCCGGATAAGGCGTTTCACCGCCATCCGGCACTTACAGTATTAACGACGTTCCAGAATCTCGAAGCAGTAGCTGTGAGAGTTTTGCGCGTCGGCATCGTGGAATTCACTGAACACCGACTCCCAGTCATCTGGTTCGTAGTCCGGGAAATGCGTATCCCCTTCAACTTCCGCATCAATATGCGTCAGATACAGTTTCTGCGCTTTTGGCAGGAACTGCTCATACACACGCCCACCGCCAATTACCATAATTTCAGGTTCATCGCCGCAGGCCGCAATTGCTTCATCCACAGACTTCACCCACTGCACGCGATCGTCGGTGCCTGGCTTACTGCTGATGACGATATTTTTACGCCCAGGTAACGGTCGCCCGATGGATTCCCAGGTGTGGCGTCCCATGACAACCGGCTTGTTTAAGGTATTACGTTTAAACCAGGCGAGATCGGCAGGTAGGTTCCACGGCATGGCGTTTTCCATACCGATGACGCGATCTACCGCTAACGCCGCAATCAGACTGATCATTGAATGTTTCCCGGATACAAAAAAATTGTCGCCACTATACGGAAAGCGCAATCTTTCGTCGACTGGCGGAAAGAGGATGAACAGGAAAATTTTCCGTTCTGCTGGCGAACCGACCTATTTAAGGTGGTACGCCAGCATTACAGTAGTTCAAAAACAGTCAATTAGCAGTAAAGTTTGCAGAACATCACATTTTTTACCCTATGCTGACGGTTTCACTTCCGGCTCATCGGCGACGTCGCCCGTATGCTTACCTTCATCCGTGCCTTGCCAGCCATGGCGTTGAATTAACGATAAGTGCTGACGATCTTCCGCAATAATTTCACTCAGCATTGCGCTGGTGCGTTTATAAACGGCCGCGCGGGAAGTCGCGTCATTTTCCCCTCTCACCATCTCCTCTACCATCATGGTATTGAATCGGCGGAATACGTCAGCCCGCTCACGTGCCTCATAGCGCCCAAGCCCGAGACCTTCCAGCGCCAGACGTCCGGTCTTCAATGCACCTTCAAAGGTTTCACGTTCCGGCATATCCACGCCCGCCTGGCGCAGGCGGATGTAATGATCCACGTCGCGCGCACGAGCAATAATTTGCAGATGCGGGAAATGCTCTTTAACCATTTCGGTTAATTGCAGACTGGTTTGCGGATCGTCAATGGCATTAATAATGACTTCAGCTTTCGCCGCCCCGGCAGACTCCAGCAGATCCATCCGGGTCGCGTCGCCATAGAAAACCTTCATCCCGAATTTACGCAGCGTTTCGATATGGTCCGGGTCATGATCAAGAACCACCATTTTGACCCCGCTCGACAACAGCAAACGACCGGTTATCTGGCCAAATCGCCCAAACCCGGCGATGATCACCCTAGGTTGTTCCTCATCGATTTCATCGGCTTCCCGCTCTTCCTCAGTCGCCGATTTTTCCAGACGCGTCAAAATCACCAGCAAAATCGGCGTAGCCGCCATCGACAACGCCACCGCCAGCGTCAGCGATTTCGCCCAGTCAGGATCGAGCACATTTGCCATTTGCGCCGCGCCAAACACCACAAAGGCAAACTCACTGCCCTGCCCTAATAATACGGCAAACCAGCGACGCTGCTTGTTCGGCACCTGCAACGGTTTCGCTATCAACCACAGCATGACGGTTTTGATAACCAGGAAACCGACCAGTAGAATGATAATGCGCAAGGGATTATCAATCAGCGTACCAAAGTCGATAGACATCCCTACACCGATGAAAAACAGCCCCAGCAGCAGTCCTTTAAATGGTTCAATGTCGCTTTCCAACGCGTGGCGATACTCAGAGCTTGCCAGCAGCACCCCAGCCAGGAATGCCCCCATCGCCATCGACAATCCAACCTCTTCCAACAGCAGACCGAAGCCAAACACGAGGAACAGCGCAACGGCACTGAACACTTCCCGCAGGCCCGAACGGGCGACAAAACGCAAGGCAGGACGTGTGACATAACGACCTAACAGCACCACCAGCACCAGTGCGCCCGCTACCTTAAGGGCAGACAATGCAAACGCCCCAAGCGTTGTTGATGCGCCACTCGCTGCCAGTAATGGGATCATCGCCACCAGTGGAATAGCAGCGATATCCTGGAACAGCAGCACGGCAAAGGCGCTGCGACCCATTTGCGAAACCATCAGGTTGCGTTCATTCATTGCCTGCATAGCGATAGCCGTAGAGGAAAGCGCCAGTGTCATGCCGATCAGCTCCGCTACCTGCCAGCGCAGACCGAGGAACATACAGAACACACCAATCAGGCCTCCGCAAACCACCATTTGCAATGCGCCGCCGCCGAACACCGAGGCTCGCAGTTTCCACAAACGTTGCGGATCCAGTTCAAGGCCGATAACAAACAGCATCAGCACCACACCGATCTCCGCAAAATGCAGGATGGATTCGGCGTCCGTTACCAGCCTCAGGCCCCATGGGCCGATAATGCACCCGGCGATAAGATACCCCAGTACAGACCCGAGTCCCAGCCGTACGGCGATGGGGACAATTAGTGCCGCCGATCCGAGATAAATCAGCGCCTGTATCAGCGTATGGCTATCCATGGCGTGCCTCCTGCCATTCCATCAGACGCTGTTTGTAGTGACGCGCCTGCGCTTGCAGGGTTTCATCATCACAGATAAACGTACAGTGCATCGCAAACGGCGGTAGCCATTTGAGACCACAATAAAGTGCCGTCGCCTGTAAGGGTTGAGAAAGCACATCAAATCCGGGATGGGAGCCAATATCGAAGTGGTTTTCACCGCCGCCGGTCGTCACCGCCCACAGCAGATGTTTACCGTGCAGCGCAGTACCGCCATGGCCATACGCCCAGCCGTGCGAAAGGACTTTATCCATCCACAGCTTGAGTAATGGAGGTGTGCTGTACCACTGCATCGGATGCTGCCAGATGATCAAATCAGCGCGTGCCAGCGCATCCTGTTCAGCGGCAATATCGATATTGAAGTCGGGGTAGAGCTGGTAGAGCGAGCGGATCTCCACGCCCTCCAGCGTCCTTGCCTGTTCAAGCATCCGCTTATTCGCATGCGAGTGCTGCGGATAGGGATGCGCATAAATGATGAGGATCATGATTAGCCTGTTTCACTGCATTATTGTAATAACAGTGAGTTTAGTCAGTTAATCCGCAGGCTAACAGTCAATATTATTGAGTAGATGAATGGAAAAAACTGGGTTAGTTGTCCAGCTCACTCATATCCTTAACCTGATCGCGGTTAATCTGTTCCGTCTTACCCGTTTGCGCATTTTTATACGACACCAGGCCAGTATCATCATCGACTTGCGGTTTGCCGTCAGTGACGATTGTTTTGCC
Source organism: Citrobacter sp. Cpo030 (assembly GCF_030333005.1). Classification (NCBI taxonomy): domain Bacteria; kingdom Pseudomonadati; phylum Pseudomonadota; class Gammaproteobacteria; order Enterobacterales; family Enterobacteriaceae; genus Citrobacter; species Citrobacter sp. Cpo030. The sequence goes on from NZ_JAOWGT010000075.1 coordinate 303,289, forward strand.
ATCGGTGGTTTTAACCGCCTGGTTTGAGGAACAACCGGCTACGGTAAATAGTGCTGCTGCGGTAAAAATTGAGGTGATCAGGATATGTTTTTGCATGGTGTTCTCCCTGCTTTTCAGTTGTTTTCAGTGATATACCCAGTTAACTGTAGGCTAACTGACTGAGTTGCAGGGAAAATACAGAACACTCCTAATAACTCGCCCTGGTCACGGGCTTACTGCGAATCGTCATTTGACTGGTTTGCGCCAGCGTCAGACCTCGCGTTTCCGGGGCGAAAGCGATGGACACCAGCAGGCCAATCAGCGAAATTCCTGCGCCCATCAGCATGACATTGCTGATCCCGTATTTGGTAATGAACACCGGCAGCGCCCAGGTTGAAACAATGGTGCCGATGCGGCTTAAGGACATAATCACCCCGACGGCAGATGCGCGAATGTCGGTAGGGAACAGTTCATTTGGGTACAGCCACTGAAGATTTCCCGGTCCCCCCGAGAAAAAGGCGTACACGGCAAACGCCAGCACCACCAGCCACGCTCCCATATCAGGAATTAACCCCAGCACGGCCAGCGCCAGCGTCATCATAATAAAGCTGCCAATTAACAATGGCCGACGGCCCGCGCTATTGAGCCAGAACATGGGTGGAATGCACCCCAGCATAAAGCACAGGCTTATCACCACATTGCCCAACGCCGCGCTTTTCCCGGCACCAAGCCCCAACAGTCCAACAATCTGCGGACCAAAGGTATAAATGGCGAACATCGGGATCACCTGACAGGTCCAGATAGCGGCAACAAACAGGACAAACGGGAAATGACGGCGGTTAAACAGCTGCAGGAAGCGCGTCTCCTGCGGCGCCTCTTCGTCGAACACCACCGGTTCGCCGAACAGTTTGATCATCATCGCTTCACACTCTTTCACCCGACCTTTACGCAGCAGCCAGCGCGGCGATTCAGGAAGATCGAAGCGCCCAATCAGGATCAAAATACAGGGGATCACCGCGCTGCCCAGCATCCAGCGCCATCCGCCCTCAACATCATACAGCCAGTAACCGACCAGATCGGCACAGGTGGCGCCGACATACCACATCGCGGCGATAAAACCGATGGAGAAAGCGCGCTGGCGGGTATTGGAGAACTCGGTAATCATCGAGGTAGCAATCGGATAATCGGCACCAATCACAATGCCGATCAACACGCGCATCACCAACAGCTCAACGGGCGAGGAAACAAACATGGTTGCCGCCGATATCACGCCAATGGCGATAATATCGATGATGAACATTTTGCGCCGCCCGACCTTATCGGAAATGTAGCCAAACAGCGACGTCCCCACAAACAGACCGGCGAGCGTGCCGGCCCCCAGCAGACCAATCCACTGAGCGTCCAGTTTCAACGCTGGCGTGAGCTGTTCCAGCGCTACGCCAATCATCACCAGCACATAACCATCCAGAAATGGCCCACCGCTTCCCCACAGCATTATCCGGCGGTGAATAGAGGTAAATTTGATGTCATCAAAGTTCCTGGGCTGCTGCATAGCGACTTCCTGTTTCAACACGGGCAAAGCGTCATCTGTAGGCCGGATAAGGCGTTTACGCCGCCATCCGGCATTGGCGCCACATGATTGCCGGATGGCGACGCTACCGCGTCTTATCCGACCTACGGGTGCACAACCTCGTACTTATTAGCCGTAGCGAAACTCCACGCCAAATGTCCCGCGCGGGTATTCCCATTTTTCCAACGCTGTATCAAGTCCGAGAATGCGGCACGTTCCGCACTCCAGGCATCCGGCGTAATCAAAACGAACGCTGCCGTCGTCCTGCTTTTTATACAGTCCGGCTGGACAAGCCTTAATCAGTACTTCCAGCGCCTGTTTATCAGGATCGGTTTTGAGAATGATGTGCGGGCTGTCTTCATCCACATTAAACTTATTGACGCCCAGTTTGACGTCCACATTGACGGGAGATGTCATAATACGGTCACTCCTTTCAGGCCATCTTTCATCAGGTTGATGAAGCCCACTTTCTTCGCATGACGCAGGATTTTTTTGCGCATTGGCACCGGAGCGGAACCATCCACGGTGAACAGGTCGCGCGCGATACTGACCGCCATTTCGGGATAGGCGGTAAACATGCGTGGGTTATCAAGGAAAGCGGGAAGCTTCTGATACATGCGCATATCGCGCATTGGACCATCATCGAGATGCTGACGGTATTCGCCCAGCGACTGCTTGCTGAAGTCGTCGCGCTTCATCGCGGAAAGCACCGTTTTCGCCGCCGCTTCGCCTGCAGATATGGCGAGATCCATACCACGGATGGTAAAGCCGAGGTTCATACACATTCCGGCAGCATCACCGGCAATCAGCACTCCGTCACCCACCAGTTCAGGCTGCATATTCATACCGGCCTCCGGTACGACGTGCGCGGCATATTCCACCAGCTTGCCACCAGCGATCAGTGGGGCAACCGCCGGATGCTGTTTGAAATCTTCCAGCATTTGTGGGACCGATTTTTTAGCATCTTTCAGATGATGAAGACCGCAGACCAGCCCCAGAGAAAGGGTCGTTTCATTAGTATAGAGGAAGCCCCCGCCCATCAACCCATCGGTTGGCGAACCGGCAAACAGGCAGGCTGCGCCTTCGTTCTCCTGTAACTGGAAACGATCTTCAATCACCGATTTTGGCAATTCGATCAGCTCTTTTACGCCAACGGCAACATGCGATGCCTCAACGCGCTTTGCCATGCCCAGTTTTTCTGCCAACAAAGAATTCACCCCGTCAGCGAGGATCACCACTTTGGCTTCCAGAATATCGCCGTCGGCTTCCACGCCCACAACTTTGCCTTCGCGCTGCACAACATTATCTACCCGAATACCGGTGATAAGCTGGGCTCCCGCCTCCTCGGCCTGCTCCATCAGCCAGGCGTCAAATTTGCTGCGTAAGACGGAATAAGAAACCTGCGACGATGCGGCCTCTTCACCATTGCAATAGTCGATGGTCATCGCCCCTTTGTCGGTCATAAAGGCGAGTTTTTCGTGGGTGATGATGCGTTCAATGGGGGCCTGCTCAGCAAAGCCGGGAATGATGCGTTCCAGGCTATGGGCATACATGCGCCCACCGGTGACATTCTTCGCGCCAGCAGAATTGCCGCGCTCGATGACCAGCACCTGTGCACCTTCCCGAGCCAGCACCAGCGCCGCAACCGAACCGGCCAGACCTGCACCCACGATGATGGCATCAAAGATATCTTCGGACATACGTACTCCTGTCAGTGGCAGGATACTTTCGCATCCTGCCCGAATGGTTTAACGCGCCAGAGCAGCCGTCAGCGCAGGCAGGATCTTCAGCGCATCGCCAACGATGCCAAAATCTGCGTACTGGAAGATCGGCGCATTTTTATCTTTGTTGATGGCGAAAATCGTCTGCGCGCCGTTGGCGCCGACCATATGTTGGATCTGTCCGGAGATCCCCACGGCCAGGTACAGTTCTGGTTTGAGCATCAGGTTGGAAATGCCGACGTAGCGTTCGTGCTCCATCCACTTCTCGTTTTCCGCCACTGGACGGGAACAGGCCAGCTCAGCGCCAATCGCCTGGCACAGCGCTTCGGCCAGCGAGATATTTTCTTTGCTACCGATACCGCGCCCCACGCTGACCACCAGACGGGCTTTGTCGAGATCAACGCTATTGCTCTGACGCGCCTGAGTGGCCGTACGGGTCACGGCGATAGCCGGAGCCTGCCACTGGACGGTGTGCACCTCGCCGCTGCGAGCGGTATCCGGTTGCTGCGCGTCAAACGTTCCACTGCTGAGTGTGATCACAGCAAACGGTGAAGCGATTGTTTCTGCTCCCATCGCCAGGCCGCCGTAGACCATATGTTTGACCGCCGCTTTTCCGTCCTGTACTTCGACTGCGCTGGCGTCGTTTGAAACCGCAGCCGACAAGCGAAAGCCCAGCTTTGCCGCTAACAGCTTGCCCCGACGCGTATTCGGCAGCAGCACCGCGCCGCCCTCGCTGTGCTGACGAATGGTTTCGGCCATCGCATCGGCGTAGTCTTCAACCATACGGTCTTCTGGTTTGCCGCTGAGCAGCCAGACATGATCCGCCCCTAAATGGCATGCCGCCGCGCCGTCCTCATCGCTGAGCACAAACGTGTTAACGTTTTCACCTAAAGCCTGCGCACCATTCATCAGTTCCGGCAGACGAGAAGGGGTATCGCTGAATACCCAGACACTGGAAAATTTGTTCATAACATCCCCTGATAATTAAATGATTTTGCGAAGATTCTCGACAAACGCGGCAATCTGTTCTTCACCGTCACCTTCAATCACAACGCGCTGACGCTCGCGCTGCTTCGGTGCGGCAACCTGTTGTTCCGAATACGCTTGCGCGCCGTTCAGCCCAATGTCCGCAGACGACCAGACCTGGACCGGTTTTTTCGCTGCACCAAGAATGGCTTTCATGGAAGGGATTTGAGGGGTGTTGATGTCGGTAGAGACCGCGATCACCGCAGGAAGCGGGATACTCAGGGTTTCAACTTCATCTTCCAGTTCACGCTCTACCGTCAGCGTGCTGTCGGTAAGAGAGAGGATTTTACTCACGCCGTTAATCGCCGGCACGTTCAGCATTTCGCCCACCAGCAGACCAACCTGCTGAGCATAAAGATCGGAAGAACCGTCGCCGCAAATAAGCAGATCAAAACCTGATTTTTGTGCGGCGGCAGCCAGCGCAGTGGCGGTTTGTTGCGGCAGCGCCTGTTCAAATTGATCGTCAATGACAACAATCAGTTCATCAGGGCCACGGGAGAGCACATCTTTGCGCCCTTTTGCATTGGTCAGCGCTTTGCCGCCGACGCTCATGGCCACAACCTGAGCCTCTCCCACCTGCTGTTTTAACTGGCAAGCCGCTTCGATCGCATTCAGATCATATTGGCTGATTTTGCCATCCGCTTTGCTGAAATCGAGTGTTCCATCAGCATTATTAATCGCAATATCCTGCTCATCAGGTACGCATTTGTAGCAAGTAATTATCTTCATTGCATCTCCAGAAATCATGAAGGAAACGTATTTATATCGGCGGTGTTAAATACAGATATCACGCTCTTTAATTCGGAAATAAAACATTAATCACCAATATTGAAAATGTCACACATTGATATTCGTAACTTTCAATAGTGTTATGCACCTCACCAATATTGAAAGAAACATGTCAATTACGAAAATTTTCAATATTGTTTGCTGGTTCAACAATATTGAACGCCAGTCACTTAAAAAAGTTAAAAAATCAACATTAACATTATGATTAATAAAAGAATTATTTGGATTTCCAGACAAAATAACCAGCATAAAAAAGTGTGACACAGATAACAGAATAGCCGGAAGTGAATACCCATTATGAGTTACTCACTGAGGCGCCCCAGAGGTTAAAAAGTTATCAACAAATCATTAATAACAAATAAACAAACAATCACATACGGGCACGCTAAATAAATTTCGTTTTCACACTGGAATTCACTTATGAAAAATGAAAAGAGAAAGTCGGGAATTGAACCGAAGGTTTTTTTTCCGCCATTAATAATTGTTGGGATACTTTGTTGGCTAACAGTAAGAGATCTTGATGCCGCTAACGTCGTTATTAATGCGGTATTCAGTTATGTCACCAACGTCTGGGGTTGGGCATTCGAATGGTATATGGTCGTCATGCTCTTCGGTTGGTTCTGGTTGGTCTTTGGCCCATATTCGAAAAAGAAATTAGGCGACGAAAAACCCGAGTTTAGTACCGCCAGCTGGATTTTTATGATGTTCGCTTCCTGTACATCCGCCGCGGTGCTGTTCTGGGGTTCCATCGAGATCTACTACTATATCTCTACCCCGCCTTTTGCTCTCGCCCCCAACTCCGTTGGCGCAAAAGAGATAGCTCTGGCGTACAGCTTGTTCCACTGGGGACCGCTGCCGTGGGCAACCTACAGCTTCCTTTCAGTCGCGTTCGCCTACTTCTTCTTTGTACGCAAAATGGACGTTATCCGCCCCAGTTCCACACTGGTGCCGTTAGTTGGCGAGAAGCATGCTAAGGGCTTGTTCGGCACCATCGTCGATAACTTCTATCTGGTGGCGCTGATCTTCGCGATGGGCACCAGCCTCGGTCTCGCTACCCCGCTGGTAACCGAGTGTATGCAATGGCTGTTCGGTATTCCGCATACGCTGCAACTCGACGCCATCATCATTACCTGCTGGATCATATTGAACGCCATTTGCGTGGCCTGCGGCCTGCAAAAAGGGGTCAAGATCGCCAGCGACGTACGTAGTTACCTGAGCTTCCTGATGCTCGGCTGGGTGTTTATCGTCAGCGGCGCCAGCTTCATCATGAACTACTTCACCGACTCGGTCGGCATGCTGCTGATGCATCTGCCACGCATGCTGTTCTATACCGATGCCATCGGCAAAGGCGGCTTCCCGCAGGGCTGGACTGTTTTCTACTGGGCGTGGTGGGTCATTTACGCCATCCAGATGAGTATCTTCCTGGCACGTATTTCTCGCGGTCGTACCGTACGTGAACTGTGTTTCGGGATGGTACTGGGCCTGACCGCATCCACCTGGATCCTGTGGACCGTCCTTGGCAGCAACACGCTGCTGCTGATGGATAAAAACATTCTCAACATCCCGCAGCTAATTGAACAACACGGCGTGGCGCGCGCCATTATCGAAACCTGGGCTGCTTTACCGCTCAGCACCGCCACCATGTGGGGATTCTTTATCCTCTGCTTTATTGCCACCGTCACGCTGATCAACGCCTGCTCCTACACCCTGGCGATGTCCACCTGTCGCGAAGTTCGTGATGGTGAAGAACCGCCGCTGTTGGTGCGTATCGGTTGGTCCGTTCTGGTCGGCGTCATCGGCATCGTTCTGCTGGCGCTGGGTGGGTTGAAGCCCATTCAGACCGCAATTATCGCCGGGGGATGTCCGCTGTTCTTCGTCAACATCATGGTGACGCTGTCCTTTATTAAAGACGCCAAAGTGCACTGGAAAGACAAGTAATTCTTATTAACCCAATTGATCAAGAGGCTGAAAGATGGATTTCAACTTAAATGACGAGCAGGAACTGTTTGTCGCCGGTATTCGTGAACTGATGGCCAGTGAGAACTGGGAAGCTTATTTTGCCGAGTGCGATCGCGACAGCGTCTACCCTGAGCGTTTTGTAAAAGCGCTGGCGGATATGGGCATCGATAGCCTGTTGATCCCGGAAGAACATGGCGGACTTGAAGCCGGTTTTGTCACCGTTGCCGCTGTTTGGATGGAACTCGGACGTCTTGGTGCACCGACTTACGTGTTGTACCAATTACCAGGCGGTTTTAACACTTTTCTGCGTGAAGGTACCCAAGAGCAAATTGATAAAATCATGGCGTTCCAGGGGACCGGTAAGCAGATGTGGAACTCTGCTATCACCGAACCGGGAGCGGGATCGGATGTTGGCAGTCTGAAAACCACTTATACACGCAAAGATGGTAAGGTTTATCTTAATGGCAGTAAGTGCTTTATCACCAGTAGCGCCTATACCCCGTACATCGTGGTGATGGCGAGAGATGGTGCATCGCCGGATAAACCTGTTTATACCGAGTGGTTTGTTGACATGAGCAAGGCGGGTATCAAGGTCAACAAGCTGGAGAAACTCGGTCTGCGCATGGATAGCTGCTGTGAAATCACCTTTGACGACGTTGAACTGGACGAGAAAGACATGTTCGGTCGGGAAGGTAATGGTTTCAACCGCGTAAAAGAAGAGTTTGACCATGAACGCTTCCTCGTCGCGCTGACCAACTACGGTACGGCAATGTGCGCTTTTGAAGACGCCGCGCGTTACGCCAACCAACGCGTACAGTTTGGCGAAACGATCGGCCGTTTCCAGCTGATCCAGGAGAAGTTCGCGCACATGGCGATCAAACTGAATTCCATGAAAAACATGCTGCTGGAAGCCGCATGGAAAGCGGATAACGGCACCATTACTTCGGGTGACGCGGCAATGTGTAAATACTTCTGCGCCAACGCCGCGTTCGAGGTGGTAGACACCGCCATGCAGGTACTGGGAGGTGTTGGTATCGCGGGCAACCACCGCATCACGCGTTTCTGGCGTGACCTGCGCGTTGACCGTGTTTCTGGTGGTTCTGACGAAATGCAGATCCTGACGTTGGGTCGTGCGGTACTCAAGCAATACCGATAGAACGACGCAACCTGTAGGCCTGATAAGACGCCTTAGCGTCGCCATCAGGCACTCAATGCCGGATGGCGGCGCGAGCGCCTTATCCGGCCTACATGGACACCCATAAATGCCAGGAGAAAAATGATGAATCATTTACCAATGCCAGCCTTCGGCCCGCTTTCCGGGGTACGCGTTGTCTTTTCAGGGATCGAAATTGCCGGTCCTTTCGCCGGACAGATGTTCGCCGAATGGGGCGCCGAGGTTATCTGGATTGAAAACGTCGCATGGGCCGATACCATCCGCGTGCAGCCTAACTACCCGCAGCTCTCACGCCGTAACCTGCACGCCCTGTCGCTGAATATTTTCAAAGATGAAGGCCGGGAAGCGTTTCTGAAGCTGATGGAAACCACCGATATTTTCATTGAAGCCAGTAAAGGCCCAGCCTTTGCCCGCCGCGGTATTACCGATGAAGTGCTGTGGGAACATAACCCGAAACTGGTTATCGCCCACCTTTCCGGCTTCGGCCAGTTTGGAACCGAGGAGTACACCAATCTTCCGGCGTATAACACCATCGCACAGGCGTTCAGCGGCTATCTGATCCAAAACGGCGACGTGGATCAGCCAATGCCCGCCTTCCCATACACCGCCGATTACTTCTCCGGGATGACCGCAACGACAGCAGCGCTGGCAGCCCTGCACAAAGTGCGCGAAACGGGTAAAGGTGAAAGCATCGATATCGCTATGTACGAAGTGATGCTGCGCATGGGTCAGTATTTCATGATGGATTACTTCAACGGCGGCGAAATTTGCCCACGCATGACCAAAGGCAAAGACCCATATTACGCTGGCTGCGGCCTGTATAAATGCGCCGATGGCTATATCGTCATGGAGCTGGTCGGCATCACGCAAATCAACGAATGCTTCAAGGATATTGGCCTCGCCCACATTCTTGGCACACCGGAAGTCCCGGAAGGCACCCAGCTTATCCATCGTGTGGAATGCCCTTACGGCCCGCTTGTGGAAGAGAAACTGGACGCCTGGCTGGCAACGCACACCATCGCCGAAGTCCAGACGCGCTTTGCTGAGCTGAACATCGCCTGCGCGAAGGTGCTGACTATTCCTGAACTGGAAGGCAACCCGCAGTACGTTGCCCGTGAATCTATTACTCAGTGGCAAACAATGGATGGCCGCACCTGCAAAGGGCCAAACATCATGCCGAAATTTAAAAACAACCCGGGGAAAATCTGGCGCGGCATGCCGTCACATGGCATGGATACTGCCGCCATTCTGAAAAATATTGGTTATAGCGAAGCAGACATAAATGAGCTGGTCGGCAAAGGCCTGGCCAGAGTTGAGGAATAAACGCGACGCGCTGACCCCTCGATGGTTAGCGCTCACGCCTGATTTCAGTGGATAAAGCAATATGGATATCGTTGGCGGACAAAACTTACGTCAGATGTGGGACGACCTGGCCGGGGTGTACGGAGATAAAACGGCGTTAATTTTCGAATCCTGCGAAGGAGTCGTTCGGCAGTTTAGCTATGCCTCGCTCAATGAAGAGATTAACCGCACGGCAAACCTGTTCCATTCCTTAGGGATCCGCAAGGGCGATAAGGTCGCATTGCATCTGGATAACTGTCCGGAATTCATTTTTTGCTGGTTTGGGCTGGCAAAAATTGGCGCCATCATGGTACCGATTAATGCCCGCTTGCTGGGTGAAGAAAGTGCCTGGATCCTGCAAAACAGCCAGGTAAGTCTGCTGGTCACCAGCGCCCAGTTTTATCCTATGTACCGCCAGATACGGCTGGAAAATAGCACCCCGCTTAATCATATCTGTCTGATTGGCGAACAGCTTCCGACTGACGACGGTGTGAGTCACTTTACCCAACTGCAATCCCGCCAGTCCACCACGCTGTGCTATACGCCCGCGTTATCCACTGACGATACGGCGGAAATTCTGTTTACCTCAGGCACCACCTCACGGCCTAAAGGGGTGGTAATTACCCACTACAACCTGCGGTTTGCAGGCTACTACTCTGCCTGGCAAATCGCCCTGCGCGATGATGACGTCTACATGACGGTGATGCCCGCGTTTCATATCGACTGTCAGTGTACCGCCGCAATGCCCGCATTCTCCGCTGGCAGCACCTTTGTGCTGCTAGAGAAGTACAGTGCCAGGGCGTTCTGGAATCAGGTGCATAGATATAAGGCGACGGTTACTGAATGCATTCCGATGATGATCAGAACGCTAATGGTGCAGCCCGCTGCACCAACCGACAGACAGCATCACCTGCGCGAAGTGATGTTCTATCTCAATTTATCCGAGCAGGAAAAAGACGATTTTACCGAACGCTTTGGCGTCAGGCTGCTGACCTCCTACGGTATGACTGAAACCATCGTCGGTATTATCGGCGACCGTCCCGGAGACAAACGACGCTGGCCCTCCATTGGCCGCGTGGGATTTAGCTATGAAGCCGAAATCCGTGACGATCACAACCGTCCCCTGCCCGCCGGAGAAATTGGCGAAATCTGTATTAAAGGCGTGCCGGGCAAAACCATCTTCAAAGAGTACTACGCGCAGCCGGAGGCTACCGCCAAAGCGCTGGAGCCCGGGGGCTGGTTACATACCGGTGATTCAGGCTATCAGGATGAGGATGGCTATTTTTATTTCGTCGACAGACGCTGCAACATGATTAAACGCGGCGGGGAAAATGTCTCCTGCATCGAGCTGGAAAATATTATTTCTGCGCATCCGAAAATTCAGGACATTGTGGTTGTCGGTATTAAAGATTCAATCCGTGATGAAGCCATTAAAGCGTTTATCGTCCTTAATGACGGTGAAACATTAAGCGAAGCCGAGTTCTTCAGCTTCTGCGAAAACAATATGGCGAAATTCAAGGTTCCCTCTTTTATGGAGATAAGAACCGACCTGCCGCGCAATTGTTCAGGAAAAATAATCAAAAAAAATCTGAAATAACCCTTCCGGTAGGAATTCTTCCTGCCGGAAAATCTATTTATTGGAGATGAACTATGAGTGAATCATTACATCTGACCCGTAACGGCCCGATTCTGGAAATTACCCTCGACCGGCCTAAAGCCAATGCCATTGATGCCAAAACCAGCTTTGCCATGGGTGAAGCGTTTCTTAATTTTCGTGACGACCCGGAATTACGCGTAGCGATTATCACCGGCGGCGGTGAGAAATTCTTTTCTGCGGGCTGGGACTTAAAAGCGGCGGCTGAAGGTGAAGCGCCGGATGCCGATTTTGGCCCAGGCGGCTTTGCCGGTTTAACCGAAATCTTCGACCTCGATAAACCGGTCATCGCTGCGGTAAACGGCTATGCGTTTGGCGGTGGTTTTGAATTGGCGCTGGCAGCGGATTTTATCGTCTGCGCGGATAACGCCAGCTTCGCACTACCGGAAGCCAAGCTCGGGATCGTGCCAGACAGCGGTGGCGTACTGCGTCTGCCTAAGCTGCTGCCACCGGCAATCGTCAACGAAATGGTGATGACCGGCAGACGAATGAGCGCCGAAGAAGCGCTGCGCTGGGGCATCGTCAACCGCGTTGTCAGCCAGAGCGAACTGATGGATAGCGCGCGTGAACTGGCGCAGCAGTTGGTGAATAGCGCCCCGCTCGCGATCGCCGCACTGAAAGAGATTTACCGCACCACCAGCGAAATGCCGGTGGAAGAAGGCTACCGCTACATCCGCAGCGGCGTGCTGAAGCACTATCCATCTGTACTGCATTCGGAAGATGCGCTTGAAGGTCCGCAGGCGTTTGCAGAAAAACGCGACCCGGTGTGGAAAGGTCGTTAATGAGCCGATGCCGGATAGCGATTCGCTGATCCGGCAATAAAACCGAGATAAAACGATGAGCTACTACGCCTTTGAGGAACTGATTCCGGTGGTACATCCGGATGCCTTTGTCCATCCCAGCGCCGTGCTGATTGGCGATGTCATAGTGGGTGCCGGAGTTTATATTGGCCCGCACGCGTCATTGCGCGGTGACTATGGTCGCTTGATCCTGGAGGCTGGTTCTAATTTGCAGGATGGCTGCATCATGCACGGCTACTGTGACACCGATACCATTGTGCATGAGAACGGACACATCGGCCATGGCGCAATCCTGCACGGTTGCGTGGTGGGCAGAGATGCGCTGATCGGCATGAACAGCGTCATTATGGACGGCGCAGTGATTGGCGAAGAGAGCATTGTCGCCGCCATGAGCTTTGTCAAAGCCGGATTTCAGGGAGAGGCAAGGCAGATGCTGGTTGGCTCACCCGCTCGCGTATTGCGTGAAGTCACGGACCAGGAACTGCACTGGAAACGGCTAAACACCAAAGAGTATCAGGATCTTGCAATCCGCTGCCACACAGGTCTACACGAAACACTGCCCTTAACGCGGGTCGAAGAAAACCGGCCACGCCTAAAAGGCACAACGGACGTAAAACCCAAATCAGCACAGTAATTGATGCCGGATGCGCTCACGCTTATCCGGCCTACGCGTCAATCACCGTTTATGCCGCCATCAGGCAAACTGATTATTAGCGACGCATACTCTTGGAGAGCATCATCTGCCATTTCTGCTCACGGTTGAGCTCTGTTGGAGGAACGGCAGACAGGCGTGGCGTTTTCGCCATGCTCACCTTTTTCTCCTGCAAATTGTGATTCAGTCGGCTGTAGAGATGAGAGTCAATACTCACGACTTTCACCAGACGCTGGCACTGACAACCCCGACCGGCAATCTGATTAGGGATCATCTTAACTTCACAAACAATTTCTCCCACTTCCGACAGAATATAAGAGAGCGTATTAATTGCTTTGCAGTGCTCAATATCAAAATGGCGGGAAATTTCCTTTGCGGTGATCCAACGATCCTCGGCCATCATCCAGTCAGCAATTAACAAATAAAGCGGTCTTTCAACATATTTTTCACACATAAGCACACCATTTTCACAAATTAAAAATCTGGCTACGGCCTGTCCAAATTAATAAAAACTAAGCCATATTAAAATTGTGGATATAAAGGATAGTATGCGACTTGAATGTTGATTAGTGTGAGCAATATCGTGCTTATTACATTGAAAATGTGGTTACGGAAACGGACTTGTCCAGGAATGACCTTACGCAAGACAAAAAAAGGGTTTCTTTACAGAAACCCTTTCAAAATTATATTACAGGTCCGGTTAGAGCAATATTCACCGGACCTTTTGTTTATTACTTTTTGATCTGCGCGTGCATTTCCTGCACCGATGTTACCTTCTCGGTGGCATCGGCATTCAACGCCATCGCTGTGGCGAAACCGCCGTTCAGCGTAGTGTCATAATGCACTTTGTACTGCAGCGCGCTGCGGCGAATCAACTTGGAGTCTTCAATCGCCTGACGACCTTCGGTGGTGTTGATGATATAGGTGTACTCGCCATTCTTGATACGGTCCTGAATGTGCGGACGACCTTCATGCACCTTGTTCACCAGACGTGGATTGATACCCGCTTCACCCAGCACAATCGCGGTCCCGTGCGTCGCATCCAGCTCGAAGCCAAACTTCAGCAGTTTCGCTGCCAGGTCCACCACGCGCTCCTTATCACCTTCGCGAACGGAGAGCAGCGCACGACCCTGTTTTTTCATGGTGGAGCTGCTGCCCAACTGTGCCTTGGCGAACGCTTCCGCGAAGGTACGGCCCACGCCCATCACTTCCCCGGTAGAGCGCATTTCTGGCCCTAACAGCGGGTCAACGCCCGGGAATTTGTTGAACGGCAGCACCACTTCTTTTACCGAGTAGTACGGAGGGATTACTTCTTTGGTTACGCCCTGCTGTGCCAGCGTTTTTCCGGCCATCACGCGCGCCGCGACTTTCGCCAGCGGTACACCAGTTGCCTTGGAGACGAACGGAACGGTACGTGCCGCACGCGGGTTCACTTCAATCAGGTAAACTTCGTTATTCTTCACCGCAAACTGGACGTTCATCAGACCGCGAACCTGCAGTTCGAAGGCCAGTTTCTGCACCTGTTGGCGCATCACATCCTGAATTTCCTGGCTCAGGGTGTAAGCAGGCAGAGAACATGCGGAGTCACCGGAGTGTACGCCCGCCTGTTCGATATGCTCCATGATGCCGCCAATCAGCACCATTTCACCGTCGCAGATAGCGTCCACGTCCACTTCAACCGCGTCATCAAGGAAACGGTCCAGCAGTACCGGCGCATCGTTAGAAACGCTGACTGCGGTCTGGAAGTAGCGACGCAGGTCGGCTTCGTCGTAGACGATTTCCATCGCGCGACCACCGAGAACATACGACGGACGCACTACCAGCGGGTAGCCAATCTCTTTCGCCTTCTCAACAGCCTGTTCGATAGCCGTTACGGTAGCGTTCGCCGGTTGTTTCAGCTTCAGACGGTCAACCGCCTGCTGGAAACGCTCGCGGTCTTCGGCGCGGTCGATGGCATCCGGGCTGGTACCGATAACCGGTACACCTGCCGCTTCCAGCGCACGCGCCAGCTTCAGCGGGGTCTGTCCGCCGTACTGTACGATGACGCCTTTCGGCTTCTCGATACGCACGATTTCCAGTACGTCTTCCAGCGTGACCGGCTCGAAGTACAGGCGGTCAGAGGTGTCGTAATCAGTTGAAACGGTTTCGGGGTTACAGTTGACCATGATGGTCTCGTAACCGTCTTCGCGCAGCGCCAGCGAGGCGTGTACACAGCAGTAGTCAAATTCAATGCCCTGACCGATACGGTTTGGACCACCGCCCAGCACCATGATTTTATCGCGGTCAACGGACGGGTTCGCTTCGCACTCATCTTCATAGGTGGAGTACATGTAAGCAGTGTCGGTGGCAAATTCTGCCGCACAGGTATCCACGCGTTTGTAGACCGGGTGCAGATTGTACTGGTCGCGCAGTTTGCGGATTTCCGCTTCGCGAACGCCGGCCAGTTTCGCCAGACGCGCATCGGCGAAGCCTTTACGCTTCAGTACGCGCAGGAAGTCAGCGTCGAGGCCGTTGATGCCAAGGTCGGTGACTTTTTCTTCCAGACGTACCAGCTCTTCAATCTGCACCAGGAACCAGCGGTCGATGTTGGTCAGGTTGAACACGCCATCGACGGACAGGCCAGCACGGAAGGCATCGGCGATGTACCAGATACGCTCAGCGCCAGCGTCTTTCAGCTCACGACGGATTTTAGTCAGTGCTTCCGGGTCGTCCAGGCTTACTTTCGGGTCGAAGCCGGTCGCGCCCACTTCCAGACCGCGCAGCGCTTTCTGCAACGATTCCTGCTGGGTACGGCCAATCGCCATCACTTCACCGACAGATTTCATCTGCGTGGTCAGGCGGTCGTTAGCACCAACGAATTTCTCGAAGTTGAAGCGTGGTATTTTCGTCACAACGTAGTCGATGGACGGTTCAAACGAGGCCGGAGTACGGCCACCGGTGATGTCGTTCATCAGTTCGTCGAGGGTGTAACCTACGGCCAGCTTGGCGGCGACTTTCGCAATCGGGAAGCCGGTAGCTTTGGACGCCAGCGCCGAAGAGCGGGATACGCGCGGGTTCATCTCGATGACAATCAGGCGACCGTTTTTCGGGTTTACCGCAAACTGGACGTTAGAACCGCCGGTTTCTACGCCGATTTCACGCAGTACCGCCATCGAGGCGTTACGCATGATTTGATATTCTTTGTCGGTCAGCGTCTGGGCAGGTGCTACGGTGATGGAGTCACCGGTATGGATGCCCATCGCATCGAAGTTTTCGATGGAGCAGACGATGATGCAGTTGTCGTTTTTATCACGCACCACTTCCATTTCGTACTCTTTCCAGCCAATCAGTGATTCATCAATCAGCAGCTCGTTGGTTGGGGAAAGATCCAGACCGCGTTCGCAGATTTCTTCGAACTCTTCGCGGTTGTAGGCGATACCGCCACCGGTGCCGCCCATGGTGAAGCTAGGGCGGATAATGCACGGGAAGCCAACGTCAGCGGCAACCGCCAGCGCTTC
Source organism: Citrobacter sp. Cpo030 (assembly GCF_030333005.1). Classification (NCBI taxonomy): domain Bacteria; kingdom Pseudomonadati; phylum Pseudomonadota; class Gammaproteobacteria; order Enterobacterales; family Enterobacteriaceae; genus Citrobacter; species Citrobacter sp. Cpo030. Next base: position 319,451 of record NZ_JAOWGT010000075.1, read on the forward strand.
TTCCATGGTGTGAGCGATGCCTGAACGTGCGGTGTCGAGACCAATCTTCTTCATCGCGATATCGAAGCGACGACGGTCTTCCGCTTTATCAATGGCATCCGCCGTTGCGCCAATCATGGTCACGCCGAACTCAGCCAGTACGCCCTGGCGTTCCAGTTCCAGCGCACAGTTCAGCGCTGTCTGACCGCCCATGGTTGGCAGCACCGCATCCGGGCGTTCTTTCTCAATAATTTTGCGTACCACTTCCCAGTGAATCGGCTCGATGTAAGTGGCATCGGCCATTTCCGGGTCGGTCATGATGGTTGCCGGGTTGGAGTTCACCAGAATAACGCGGTAACCCTCTTCACGCAGGGCTTTACACGCCTGCGCGCCGGAATAGTCAAACTCACACGCCTGACCGATAACAATCGGACCCGCGCCCAGAATCAGGATACTTTTTATGTCTGTACGTTTTGGCATGGCTCTTTTACTCCTGATTATTTCGCGGACTGACGGTATTGCTCAATTAACTCGATAAAGTGGTCGAACAACGGTGCAGCGTCGTGCGGACCCGGACTCGCTTCAGGGTGCCCCTGGAAGCTAAACGCCGGTTTATCGGTACGATGAATCCCCTGTAAGGTGCCGTCGAACAGTGACTTGTGGGTCACGCGCAGGTTGGCAGGCATGGAGGCTTCATCTACAGCAAAACCGTGGTTCTGTGCGGTGATCATCACGGTGTTGTTATCAATATCTTTTACCGGATGGTTGCCGCCGTGGTGGCCAAACTTCATCTTAATGGTCTTCGCGCCGCTCGCCAGCGCCAGCAGTTGATGGCCGAGGCAGATGCCAAATACCGGAATATCGGTTTCGAGGAATTTCTGAATCGCGGTAATTGCGTAGTCGCACGGCGCCGGGTCGCCAGGGCCATTGGACAGGAAGATACCGTCCGGATTCATCTTCAGAACGTCTTCTGCAGAGGTTTTCGCCGGTACAACCGTCAGGCGGCAGCCGCGGTCCGCTAACATACGCAGAATGTTACGTTTGGCACCGAAATCGTAAGCCACAACGTGGAACGGCAGCTCATCAGCGGATTTTGCTTCCGGCAGGTCACCGGCTAGCGTCCAGCTCCCCTGCGTCCAACTATAAGGCTCCGCGGTGGTTACCTCTTTCGCCAGATCCATACCGTTCAGGCCAGGGAAAGCTTTTGCTTTTTCCAGTGCCAGCGCCGCATCCGGGTTATCTCCCGCGATGATGCAGCCGTTCTGTGCGCCCTTTTCACGCAGCAAACGCGTCAGCTTACGGGTATCGATATCAGCAATCGCCACAATGTTATGGCGCTTGAGGTAAGAAGAGAGGTCTTCAGTATCGCGGAAGTTGCTGGCAATCAGCGGCAGGTCGCGGATGACCAGGCCTTGCGCATGTACTTGTGAAGATTCTGCATCGGCTTCATTGGTGCCGACATTACCGATATGAGGATAAGTAAGAGTGACGATTTGGCGGGAATAGGAAGGATCAGTGAGGATTTCTTGATAACCGGTCATTGAAGTATTGAAAACGACTTCCCCAACCGCCGAACCTGTTGCCCCTATGGCCCGACCGTGAAACTGGGTTCCGTCTTCCAGAACCAATAGCGCTGACTTAATCAAAACACCCTCCAGAGAATATTCACTCACTTTATTTGCATATTAATTCATTAACACCTCATGAATCAATGCAAATTTGCTTACCTATGGATTTCTGGCAAACGGCGGCATTCTAGAGATAGCCCACGTAAAAGTCTACCCAAAAGGGCAATTTTTATTATTATTTTGCGCCACTGGGATAAATCACACGATTTAACAGGCAAAAAGATCAGCTAACTCGAGGTGGAAAACGCTTGCGGCAGGTAAAGAGTGTAAAAATAGAATGCGAGAGAGAAAAAAGTGGACCATTTGATCAAAATTTACATTGAGATAACAGAAACACCCAACAAAACACAGATAAATGACGATTTAATATAAAAAACACATCAAAAACCCAAAAATAAAAGGGCAATAAAATATTGCCCTATGTAATCAATAAATTATGATTACAATAACCACATCACGAAGGGTAATAAAAGCTATAAATTGCGTAAATCAAGCACATCTTTCATATCAAAAAGACCATTTGACTTTGATTTTAGCCAAATCGCCGATCGCACTGCGCCATTGGCAAAAGTCATGCGGCTGGACGCTTTATGCGTGATCTCAATACGCTCGCCAATATCAGCAAACATCGCGGTATGCTCACCGACGATATCCCCCGCCCGCACCGTGGCAAAACCGATCGTGCCCGGTACGCGCTCGCCGGTGTAACCTTCTCGTGAATAGACAGCGCACTCTTTTAAATCTTTATCCAGCGCCCCGGCAATTGCCTCGCCCATCGCCAGCGCAGTACCTGACGGCGCATCCACTTTATGGCGGTGGTGGGCTTCAATAATCTCGATATCGGTGTAATCGCCCATCACTTTCGCCGCCTTTTCCAGCAGCTTAAGCATAACGTTCACGCCGACGCTAAAGTTCGCGGCGAAAACGATCGCAATCTCCTGCGCGGCATCACGAATAGCCTGTTTACCGGCATCGTCAAAGCCGGTGGTGCCAATCACCATCCCTTTACCGTGCTGACGACAAAACGCCAGATGCGCCAGCGTGCCTTCCGGACGGGTAAAATCGATGAAAACATCGAAATCATCTTTCACCGCGTCAAGGCTGCTTTGCACGGTAACGCCCGTTTTTCCGGCCCCCGCTAATTCTCCGGCATCACTTCCCAGTAAGGACGAGCCTTCGCGCTCTAACGCGGCACCCAATTGAACACCTTCCATCGCCATGGCGGCCTGGATTAACTGCCGTCCCATGCGGCCACCGGCGCCGGCAATTGCGACACGGATTTGTGCTTCATGCATAGCTATTCTCTTTTATAAAAATTGCGTAAACCGTTTTCAGAGTAACCAGCGCGCCCGGAGGCCGCTAGCTGAAAACACCCATAATTAGAATTTAATGATAAACAGAGGGGAATATCAGTAAAAGACATGATTCATCCCGCAGGATGAATCATTGCTGGAGCACAGGAAAGAAGTCAAACTTACTCAGTATGGCGCAAAATGATGGGAAAACGACGGAAATACGAGCACAAACCAGCCAGTCTGCGTAGATATTTTCGCGAGTGTGGTTTTATGGCACGAGCGTGTAGTTGACGATCATTTGCCCTTTTTTCATCTTCACCTGAGTAATCGTCACCGGCCCAATCTCAGAGAGATGCGCAACATGCGTCCCTCCGCAGGGATAAGCAAGGAGATGACCAAATCCAACCTGCCGCAACCCATCGGTGAATGTCACTTGTCTGGAGAGATTGTCTGCCTGCCAGGCGTTGATTTTCTCCTGCAGCGATAGCGTATCCGGTAACGTGCCGTTTTCACCGGCGGCGAAAGTAATGCGCCCCTCATTGGGCCAATGGTGTGCTTTCACCGGGAGCCAGCCGAACGCTGTACCCGCCAGGCCGATAAGATGTCCTGCCGAGTGCAGGCGGGCGTGCAGTTGACGCAGCGCGGCATCCACACGCAGGTTCACGATGCCGGGGAGGAGCGGTTTTGCCACGATGTGCACCACATCGTCACCGCGCGCGAGGACTGTTTCAACCCGCTCATCATCAATCCAGCCAGCATCCGCAGGCTGCCCGCCTCCCTGCGGGTGAAAAAGAGTTCTATCCAGTACCACCGCGTACCGTCCATCCGGCTCAGCCGAGCAACTCAGTAAGTTAGCCTGGCCTTCAGTGTTATCGCTGGTGTAATAAAGACGTTCAGTCATGATTGCTCTCCTTTTGATGGGAAGAGTATATTCACTTTACTGACGGCGATAATCCTGCGCTGGTTCAATGCATCTTTGCCTGGTACGCACAAATGAATCCTAACCTTCTTCCCGACCTTGCTACCTTTGTGTTGATTATCGAGCAAGGGAGCTTCTCCGCCACCGCCAAAGCCTCGGGTGCTACGCCTTCCGCTATTAGCCGCAGCGCTTCACGTCTTGAGAAGGCGTTGGGCAGTAAGCTGCTGCACCGTACGACGCGCAAGTTGGCGCTCAGCGAAACGGGCAAAATTGTGTATGCACACGCGCAGGAAATGCTGCATGCGGCACAAATGGCTGTCGACTCAGGCAGCAGTCGACAAACCATCGCGCAAGGGCAACTGACCCTCAGCGTGCCGAAAGCGGTGGGGCGATTTGTCATTCATCCGCTGATGGCCGAATTCTTTGCGCGCTACCCGCAAGTGGACGTCTGCCTTCGGCTGGAAGACCGGTATATGGATTTAATCGACGACGGCGTCGACCTTGCACTGCGCATCAGCCAGTCGCCCTCCCCGGGCCTGTACGGGAAACCGCTGATGCCGGTCAGTCATGTGATATGCGCAACCCCCGAATACTTACGCAAGCACGGTACGCCCGAGCATCCGCAGGCACTGCGCGAGCATAGCTGTATCAGTCTTGGCGAGACACCTGCGGATTCACGTTGGAAGTTTCGACGCGGTGAGCGCATGGAGACCATTCAGACTTATGGCCGTTACGCCGCCAACCACACCGGTGTGCGTCTGGACGCGGTAAAAAAGGATCTGGGAATCGGCAGCCTGCCACTGTTCACCGCCAGCGAGGCACTCGCCAATGGCGAGATTGTCCAGGTACTGCCAGAATGGGAATTTATCAGCGACTACAGCGGGGAACTGTGGCTGCTATGGACGCGCAATCAACATATGCCCGCCAGAATGCGGGCGATGATTGATTATCTCAGTGAGAAGGTGCCGTTGCACAACACCTGATTACAGCGCGCGGGCAAATACCTCTGCCACCCACTGCTGGAAACCTTCAACGTTCAGGCCCAGCGCAACCTGCGCATTTGCCGGATGCCCCAGGCGCCCTTCGATGTCCACCACCGTCGTACCCGAGGTATATTCGCCCTGGGTTTCAACCGCCACGAAACACGACTGCAGGGTAAATAGTTCCGGGCGCACCAGCCAGGCAATAGCGCACAGATCGTGCATTCGCAGCCCCGTATTCATACTGCCGCTACGGTAATGGCTAAACAGCGCATGCAGCATTTTCCCCGTCTGGTTAAGTTGGGGGAGCGTCGCCAGATAGTCCGGGGCGAGCATAGCCTGATTAGTGACATCCAGCCCACACATCACAATCTCCAGCCCGCTCTGGAAGACTTTCGCGGCGGCCTCGGGATCGATAGCAATATTAAACTCGGCGTTGGGTGTGAAGTTCCCGCGTCCGGCAGAGCCGCCCATAATCACCAGACGGTGAATGTTGAATACGCATTCAGGATAATGGGTCAGCAGCAGCGCAATGTTGGTCAGCGGGCCAATTGCCACCAGCGTCACGGGCTGCGGGGCATGCATCAGCGCATCGCGAATCGCCTGGAAGGCGGGTTTTGCCATCGCCTGCCGGTCGTGCTCGACAAATTCATACCCTTCCATACCGGACTCGCCGTGCACGGAAGCGGCATCACGCAGCGGTCGCACCAGCGGCATTGATGCTCCCTGCGCCAGCGGAACATCCGCATTCCAGAAGTGCAGCAGTTGCAACGCATTACGGGTGGTTTTTTCCACCGACACATTGCCTGCTACCGTGGTCATCAGTTGCAGATCCAGCTCAGGGGCAAACAGCGCGGCGGCAATGGCCGCGGCATCATCAATGCCGGGATCGGTATCAAGAATGATCGGTAAGCGCATGGTTTCTCCATAAAAAATGCCAGACGTTAAGTCTGGCATCTTCTCATAATCGTAACCGGAAAGACTTACTCTACTTCACGAACATCCACACGCAGCTCTTTCGGCACTTCGAAAACGATGTTCTCTTCGCGGCCTTCCAGTGGGATCGCTTCCCCACCGCCAAGCTCTTGCAGGCGAGCAATCACGTTTTGCACCAGGATATCCGGCGCCGAGGCTCCGGCCGTCACGCCCACACACTTCGCTTCTTTCACCCACGCTTCCTGAATGTCGGTCGCATCGTCAATCAAATACGCCGCTTTCCCCATTCGCTGGGCCAGTTCAGCCAGACGGTTGGAGTTAGAGGAGTTCTTCGAGCCGACCACCAGCACAACATCAGCCTGTTCCGCCAGCGCGCGAACCGCTTCCTGACGGTTGGTGGTGGCATAACAGATATCGTCTTTGCGCGGCCCGACAATTTTCGGGAAGCGTTGACGCAGCGCATCAATAACGTCAGAAGTGTCGTCAACGGAAAGCGTTGTCTGCGTCATGAAGGATAATTTTCCTTCATTTTTCACATTCAGTTTCAGCACATCATCCGGTGATTCAACCAGATACATTCCCCCTTGCGGGTTGCTGTACTGGCCCATTGTGCCTTCGACTTCCGGGTGCCCGGCGTGCCCAATCAGAATGGATTCTTCGCCACGACGACTGGCGCGGGCAACTTCCATATGCACTTTCGTTACCAGCGGGCAGGTCGCATCAAAAACCGTGAGGTCACGGCCTTTGGCTTCGTTACGCACCGCCTGAGATACGCCATGAGCGGAGAAAATCAGGATCGCGCCATCCGGCACTTCGCTGATTTGCTCGATAAAAATAGCGCCGCGCTCGCGCAGGCTATCCACCACATAGCGGTTATGCACCACCTCGTGACGGACATAAATCGGTGCGCCATAAATAGCCAGCGCGTTTTCCACAATGCTGATAGCGCGGTCTACGCCAGCGCAAAAACCGCGCGGGTTGGCCAACAGGATCTGCATTTTACGCCTCCAGTGCCGGTTCGACTTCCAGTACTTCAATATCAAAATGAACGGTATGCCCGGCCAGCGGATGGTTGAAATCAACCGTGATCGAATCACCGTTGATTTCGCGGATCACGCCAGGCATCTCACTGCCGTCCATTGCGGTAAAGAGCATGATAGCGCCAATTTCTGGCTCGCCCGCGTCCATAAATTCCCGACGCGAGAAATACTGAATTAAGTCCGGACTTGACACGCCAAAGGCGGCATCCGGTTCCAGAGCAAAAGTGGTTTTATCACCTTCTTTTAGCCCCAGCAGGTGTTGTTCCAGTCCTTCAGACAGAGAACCGTCGCCCAAGCGAAACAGCGCAGGCTTGCCGTTATTGCGGGTTGACTCTGCGGTGGAGCCATCGTCGAGCTTAAGGGTGAAGTGCACCAGCACCGCACTGTTACTCTGTACTGATTTAGACATGCAGGTTGCTCTTTAAAATTGCTGCCGCCTGTTTGCCCGGTGGCGATACGCTTACCGGGCCAACAAGGATCGCAGTATATTGTAGGCCGGATTAGCATAGCGCCATCCGGCATTTTTTTATGCGGCTTTTTTCTCTTTCGACGGCAGGAAGCCTTCGAGAACAATCAATGCCGCGCCGATACAGATAGCAGTATCGGCCAGATTGAAGGTCGCGAAATGCCAGTCGCCGACGTAAAAGTCAATCATATCAACCACGAAGCCGTGCCACAGGCGGTCGAACAAGTTGCCCAGTGCACCGCCAATGATTAACGCATACGCGATGTTGTTCAGCTTCTGGGTCGCCTTCGAGCGATACATCATCACCATCAGGATGACGCAAATACCGATGGCGATTCCGGCAAAGAACCAACGTTGCCAGCCGCCGCTGTCGGCTAAGAAGCTAAACGCCGCACCATAGTTACGCGCGTAGTGCAGATTAAGCGACGGAAACAGCGACACCGTATCCCCCAGAGCAAAGTTCTGGAGGATCAGGTATTTGCTGCCTAAATCGATAATCAGCACGACTACCACCAGCCACAGCCAGCGTAGTCCTGTTGAACAAAGAGGCTTACTCATCAGGCAAACTTACGTTGTTCGCCATCACCGGCGATGTTGCTGACACAGCGTCCGCAGATATCTGCATGTTCCGCCACCTGGCCGACGTCGGTAGTGTAATGCCAGCAGCGCGGGCATTTCTCACCTTCGGCTTTGCTCAGTACGATTTTCAGACCTTTGAGCAGTTCGCTCTGCTGAGCATCAGCAGGAGCCGCTGCATAATCCGCAACCGTCGCACCAGAGGTCAGCAGTACAAAACGCAACTCTTCGCCCAGCGCGGTCAGTTTCGCCGCCAGCTCAGGTTCAGCGTACAGGGTCACTGCAGCCTCCAGAGAACCACCGACTTTCTTATCCGCACGCGCCTGTTCGATGACTTTGTTCACTTCGCCACGCACTTTCAACAGCTCGTCCCAGAAGGCATCGTTCATCGCTTCGGTTTCGCCTAAGCCAAACAGACCTTCGTACCACTCACCGGTAAAGACGTACTTCTCACGATCGCCCGGCAGGTAGCCCCAGATTTCATCGGCGGTGAAGGACATGATCGGCGCCATCCAACGAACCAGCGCTTCAGCGATATGGAACAGCGCAGTTTGGCAGCTACGACGCGCCACGCTGTCCGCTTTTGCGGTGTACTGACGGTCTTTGATGATGTCAAGGTAGAACGAACCCATTTCGACGGAGCAGAAGCGCATCAGGCGCTGTACCACTTCGTGGAAGTCATAGGCTTCATAGGCTTTCAGGATTTCGTCCTGCGCCGCTTGCGCACAACCTACCGCCCACCTGTCCAGCACCACCATCTCTTCCGGTTTCACCATGTCTTTAACCGGATCGAACCCATTCAGGTTCGCCAGCAGGAAGCGCGCGGTGTTACGGATACGACGATAGCTGTCGGCAGCACGTTTCAGAATTTCGTCAGAAACGGCCATTTCACCGGTATAGTCGGTTGAAGCCACCCACAGACGCAGAATATCCGCGCCCAGTTTGTTCATCACATCCTGCGGAGAAACGGTGTTACCGATAGACTTGGACATCTTACGGCCCTGACCATCAACGGTGAAACCGTGAGTCAGTACCTGGCGATAAGGTGCTTTGCCTTTCATGGCGGTGGAGATCATCAGAGATGACATGAACCAGCCACGGTGCTGGTCAGAGCCTTCCAGATACATATCTGCCGCATGGCCTGCAAACTCAGGACGTACGTCCACGACGGAGGAGTGGGTTGAACCAGAGTCGAACCACACGTCCAGCGTATCCGGGACTTTGACATACTGGTCAGCTTCGTCACCGAGGATATCTTTCGGATCGAGATCCCACCACGCCTGGATGCCGTCAACTTCAACGCGTTTAGCCACTTCTTCCATCAGTTCGATAGCGCGCGGATGCAGCTCTTCGGTGTCTTTGTGAACAAACAGAGACATCGGCACACCCCACGTACGCTGACGAGAGATACACCAGTCAGGGCGGTTGGCAACCATCGATTCAATACGCGCCTGGCCCCAGTCCGGGATCCACTGCACGCCTTTGATCTCTTTCAGGGACTGCGCGCGCAGGCCTTTCTGATCCATGCTGACGAACCACTGCGGCGTCGCACGGAAGATGATCGGTGACTTGTGACGCCAGCAGCATGGGTAGCTGTGCTGCATCTTCTCAACGTGCAGCAGCGCACCTTTTTCGCTCAGCAGCGCAACGATTTTGTCGTTGGCTTTAAAGACGTTCACGCCGTCCAGATCCGGATAAGTACCCGCCAGGTATGCGCCGTCCGGGCCAACCGGGTTAGCGATTTCCAGACCGTATTTCTGGCTGATGACGTAGTCATCCGGACCGTGACCGCCAGCGGTATGAACCGCACCGGTACCCGCATCCAGCGTAACGTGATCGCCAAGGATAGCTGGCACATCAAAGCCCATAAACGGATGGGTAAAGCGCAGCAGTTCCAGCTCAGCGCCTTTAACGGTGCCGAGAATGGTGTATTCAGCCGCGCCAATACGCTGCATGACGCTTTCAACCAGATCTTTCGCCAGAATCACAGCCTGGCCGTCAATCTGCACCAGCGCATAGTCAAAATCAGGTGCCAGAGAGATTGCGCGGTTCGCCGGTAACGTCCACGGGGTAGTGGTCCAGATAACCAGAGAGATCGGGCCGTTGACGTCAGAAACGCCAAATTTCGCTTTCACTGCGTCCTGATCGGCGGCGTGGAACGCCACGTCGATGGACGGGGAGGTTTTGTCATAATACTCAACTTCCGCTTCCGCCAGCGCGGAACGGCAGTCAACGCACCAGTGCACCGGCTTCGCACCTTTGTGCAAGTGACCGTTACCGATGATTTTACCCAGCGCACGAATGATGTTGGCTTCGGTTTTGAAGTCCATGGTCAGGTACGGATGCGACCAGTCGCCCAGTACGCCAAGACGGATAAAGTCTTTACGCTGACCGTCAACCTGGGTCGCTGCGTATTCGCGGCACTTGGCACGGAACTCAGCGGCGGTAAACTTCTCGCCCGGTTTGCCGTATTCCTGCTCTACTTTCAGCTCGATCGGCAGACCGTGGCAGTCCCAGCCCGGAACGTAAGGCGAGTCATAACCCGTGAGTCCTTTGGACTTCACGATAATGTCTTTCAGAATCTTGTTAACCGAGTGACCAATATGAATGCTGCCATTCGCATAAGGAGGGCCATCATGCAGAATGAAGGTTTTTTTGCCTTTTTTGGCCGCACGAATGATGCCGTACAGGTCATCATCAGTCCAACGCGCCAGCATTCCCGGTTCGCGCTTGGCGAGATCGCCGCGCATCGGGAACCCTGTTTCCGGCAAATTCAGGGTTGATTTATAGTCACTCATCAGATTCTCGGTTCCGTATTTAAAACTCGTATAGGCATTAAGCCGGTTTTGTTAGCCCAAAAAATTCACGGGCAGTCAACTCATCACGCGCAATCTGCGCTTTTAGCTCATCCAGCGAGGCAAATCGCTGTTCGCTGCGTATTTTTTTACGCAGTACTACATCTATATGGCGACCATACAGGTCCATTACAACGTCCAATAGATGCACTTCCAACTGTTGGCGTACGCCTGCTACCGTCGGGCGGGTGCCGATGTTGGCGACGCCGGGTAACGGTTTGTCACCCAGTCCCATCACTTCAACTGCATAAACCCCTTTCACCGGAGAAACCTGGCGACGCAGCGGTAAGTTTGCCGTCGGAAAACCGATGGTGCGCCCTAATTCATCACCGTGAACGACACGTCCTGAGATAGTAAAAGGATGCCCAAGCAGGCTTTCGGCCAGTTGCAGGTTATCTTCTGCCAGCGCCTGACGTACCGCGGTGCTGCTAATGCGCACACCGCCTTCGCAGAAGGTTTGGGTGCTGGTGATATCAAAACCATACTCAGCGCCCGCTTCCTGTAATAACAAGAAATCGCCCGCACGGCTAGCGCCAAAGCGGAAATCATCACCAACGGCAAGAAATTGTACACCAAGGCGCTTAACCAGCAGATCGCTGATGAAGGTCTGCGCCGTTAATGCCGCAAAGCGCCTGTCAAAACGCACGCACAGCACGTAGTCCACGCCGCATTCCGCCAGATAACGCAGTTTTTCGCGCAGGCGAGTGAGGCGCGCAGGTGACTTGTCGGTCGCAAACAGCTCTAGCGGCTGCGGCTCGAAAATCATCACCATCACCGGTAAATTGCGTTTGCGCCCTTCTTCCCGTAAACCCTGCAGCAACGCACGGTGACCACGGTGCACGCCGTCGAAATTACCAATAGTCAGCACACACCCATGCGGGGCCTGACTGAGATTATGTATGCCTCGTATCAGCTTCATGTCTGGCTCAAAACAGTGAAAATCGTGAAAGTATACCCTGTACCGCGGTCAACGTTAACCGGCGATTGTTTCTACGAAACAGAAAGAGGATTGTTTTCATTGTTATGAAACAAATTGCAGACCTTCACGGGCACGCCAATGCAATTTTTCTCGTGGAAAAGCTGTATTCACGCCACGCAAGCTGGTAGAATCCTGCGCCATCACTACGCAACGAGTGCTGCAATTTAAACGGCGCTTATTTGCACAAATCCATTGACAAAAGAAGGCTAAAAGGGCATATTCCTCGGCCTTTGAATTGTCCATATAGAACACATTTGGGAGTTGGACCTTGGCTAATATCAAATCAGCTAAGAAGCGCGCCGTTCAGTCTGAAAAGGCCCGCAAGCACAACGCTAGCCGTCGCTCTATGATGCGTACTTTCATCAAGAAAGTATACGCAGCTATCGAAGCTGGCGACAAAGCTACTGCACTGAAAGCATTTAACGAAATGCAACCAATCGTGGACCGTCAGGCTGCTAAAGGTCTGATCCACAAAAACAAAGCTGCACGTCATAAAGCAAACCTGACTGCACAGATCAACAAACTGGCTTAATCGCCTGCTTGTTGTCGCTTTGTGAAAAAACCCGCGCAAGCGGGTTTTTTTATGTCTGTCATTTGTTCGTTGGCGTAAAGAGCGCCGAGTAGTCCGCATTGCAGATACGCTGCACCGCCGGATGCTGGATCATCCTTTCCGCAAATATGGCGTGATACTCTTCCATCACATTTTCTACGCGTCCAATTTCAACAATAGAATCATCGGCATAGAAATTGTGCGAATACAGCGTAGGTGCAACAAAAATAGCATTATGCGTTGCCCCAAACGCTTTCATCAGCGCAGCGTCGTCAAACTCGCCGAGGATCTCGACATTCAATCCTTGTGAGTTGATCCAGTTCAGCAACTTACGTCCGAGCATCGAACGGCGCCCAGGGATCAACAATCGGCGCTCTTCCAGACAGGCCGGAAATGGTTTTTCAGGCAGCGGTTTGGTGCACCAAAAACTCACGCTGCACTCGCCTATCCGCACTGAGAACAACCCTTCCTGCTGCGTAGAATCGATCGGGCAGTCGGAGATGATCATATCCAGCTTATGCTGACTGAGTTGATCCAACAGCATCTCATGCGTTGATTCAAAACAACGCAGATGGATTTGTTCATCTTCAACCACAGCGGCATCCAGCACGCTGCTGACCAGCTGCTTGGACAACGCATCTGCCACACCGACATCGAACAGTAAATTAGACTCTTTGCGGTAGTTCACGATATCCAGCATTTCCTGGCTTAAGGTGAACATCTTATCCGCATAACGAAAAACCAATTCGCCTAACTCACTGGGCTCCAGCCCACGCCCCTTGCGCTTGAACAGCTTTCCCTGCAAGCGTTCCTCAAGCGCTTTAATCTGCCCGGTAATGGTCTGCGGTGTCAGATAAAGCGCTTCTGCTGCACCAACCACCGAACCTTCTTTATAGACATGCCAAAAGTAGTACAGGTGGTTGTAGTTTATATGAGACATACTCTCTCCCTGAAAATTGTCACAAAAGGGTTATCCCGTCAGGCTGACGCGTTCAACCGAGTGCGTAACCAGCTGTAACCAATAACCGCCGACAGTAAGGAGCCAATCAGGATCCCCAGTTTCGCCCAGTTAATCAGCTCAGGATCGACGTTGCCAAACGCCAGGCTGGCAATAAAAATCGACATCGTAAAGCCAATGCCGCAAAGAATACCGACCGCCATAATCTGCTGGAAATTCGTTCCTTCCGGCAATTGCGCCACCTTGAGGCGTAACGCCAGCCAGCAAAACAGACTGATACCCAACGGTTTGCCAATCAACAGGCCGGCAATGATCCCCAGCGGTAATATCGAGGTCAGTCCATCAATAGTGACGCCCTGCAGTAAAACGCCTGCGTTAGCGAAGGCAAACAGTGGCAGGATCAGGTATGCCACCCATGGATGCAGAACATGCTCCAGTCGCTTCGCCGGTGAACGTCCGTGTTTTTCCTTCAATGGAATGAAGAAGCCCACGATCACGCCCGCCAGGGTTGCATGCACACCGGACTTCAGTACAGCCGTCCACAGCACTACGCCAACCAGAATATAAATACCGGTGCGTCTTACACCGCACAGATTCAATGCCGCCAGAACGAGGATCGCGCATGCGGCAACACCCAGCGACAGCAGCGAGAGATCGCTGGTATAGAACAGCGCGATGATGACGATAGCGCCGAGGTCATCAATAATCGCCAACGCCATCAGGAAGATTTTCAACGCCAGCGGCACACGGCTGCCCAACAGCGCCAGCACACCTAATGCAAAAGCGATATCCGTTGCCGCCGGGATCGCCCACCCTTCACGGGTGATGGGATCGGCATAGTTGAATGCCAGGTACAGCAGCGCCGGGACAATCATGCCCCCGATAGCGGCAATGATCGGAAACGCCGCCTGACGCAGGCTGGCCAGCGAGCCTTGCATTAACTCGCGCTTCACCTCCAGACCAATCAACAGGAAGAACACCGCCATCAACGCGTCGTTGATCCACAGCAGCATATTTTTGTTGATCTCAAGCGCGCCAACCCGCAGTTGAACGGGCGTTTCCAAAAAGGCGTGGTACCATCCGCTGGTAACCCCGATATTTGCCATCAGCATAGCGACCACGGCTGCGATGATCAGAATGATGCCCCCCGAGGCGTCACTACTAAAAAAACGATGCAGATGTTTCACTTTTATTCTCTCTATTGGGTGAATACTTCGTAAATACTATCTTACACCCTCAAAAAGCTCGTTAAAATTAGATTATTCATTATGGATAGATCGGATTTTACGAGTAAAAATTTCAGCAATCATCAAGATGTTCTGCCTGTGCCATTACCGCCAGAGAGAATGATTCCTCCTCTCAGATCTTCAAAAATTCTTGGATCAGAGTATTCTCGTATTCATTGATATATTGGGATAATAATCAAAGAGCTAAGATGGACTCGACACCTCTCCCGCAAGAAATATTGAGAACCTGGCAACGCATAGAATTTTTTCAGCCTTATACGCTTGAAAGAAAAGATAAAAGCCTGCTGATCCCACTAAAAAAACTCATTACATTAGGTGATGCTTCACTTCCGTGGCATTCAGAGAAATTACGCCAGCAATATGACATTCCGCCGAAGGCATCATTTATTGTTCACGTAGGGCTATTTGAGAAAAATATCGTCAGCCGTATTAGTCAGGAGGTTCTTGGAACAAATGAGGAAAATGACGACGAATGCGAACAGCGCTTGGATCAGGAAGGGACAACCTGTTTTGCTAAGATGCAGTTGAACGGAGAAGGTGTACCCACGAGAGATAAACTGTCGGTAAGTTCGCTACCCTGGGCGTTGGGCCATCTTAAAAAACGTCAATTCCACAAACTCGACTCATCAGTCTTCGCGGTCGATTGTATGCATCTTGCCGATACATTCAATGATTTCTGCGTTACGTTAGAGCCCGTAAGGGAAAAAGGCCCGGGAGTATTGCGCGCAAGCAATATTCTCACGCTGCTCGACACTCATTTAACATCATGGGCGGACTTTGCACCTGAATGGCAATATGCAATACAAATTGACTGGTTTAACGGCAACAATGAGAGCCAGGACACGGAACAAGAAGAAGCTAGCGAAACGGAAGACCTCATAAGCGACAATGAAAAGGCATTAGTACTTCC
This sequence comes from Citrobacter sp. Cpo030, assembly GCF_030333005.1. Taxonomy (NCBI): domain Bacteria; kingdom Pseudomonadati; phylum Pseudomonadota; class Gammaproteobacteria; order Enterobacterales; family Enterobacteriaceae; genus Citrobacter; species Citrobacter sp. Cpo030. The sequence continues at coordinate 334,769 of NZ_JAOWGT010000075.1, forward strand.
CATCTTAAATAGCTTCTTTTTTGAGGATATTGAAGATGCAATGTCATCATTGGAAGACACTCGATGCCGAACACTCAATACTTACCTCACTCACCTTGTTCACAGAAACCCGGATCTCTATTCTCAGAAAGGACTAACAGCCATTATCGATAAGCTGCATCCGACTAAAATGCCTCTGGGGCGTTGGCCTTCAGAGCCAGAGCACGCGATGTCATTAATGCAGCAGTTTGCAATAAATACGGCGGTAGAAGAGCTTGCTGAAGGTGGATTACTATCAGTAAATGGGCCTCCGGGAACGGGGAAAACGACGTTGCTGCGTGATTTAGTTGCGCATAATGTCGTTGAACGAGCGAGAATCCTTGCGGGCTTCAGCAATGTGGAAGATACGCTTACCCATGAAGGCTTTATCGTCCCGGAACTGACCGGTTTCGAAATGATTGTGGCCTCATCCAATAATGCAGCCGTAGAAAATATCTCTAACGAATTACCGCAAAAGAAATCGCTGGCCGAAGAATTTCGTTCTCTTGACTATTTGTCACCGACCGCAAATCAAGTTGCAGCAAAATCCCTGCCCAAATCTGCGCATAAAAGAGATAAAGATGGAAAAGGAACTGAGCGTAATTACCATCTCTTTCGTCCTCTTGCGACAGAAAAACAGTGTTGGGGATTAATTTCAGTAGCTCTTGGAAGAAAAACAAATCGTACAAAATTCGCCCAAAGATTACTGTTTGATGAGCATTTTTTACGCGACACATCAGTCGAAATGGCTAGACCGGACAACGAAAACTTTCTCAGCCTTTGGCGCTGGAAGTCTTGCCACAATAAACTCTCTTTTACCGCAGCAAAGCAGCATTTCATTCACTGCCTGAAAACAACAGAAGAGCTGCAAAAACAGTTAGCAGAATTAGCCGAACTGCTGGCAAAAAAACCTTACTGTTCATCTGATGTTTTGTCTTCGGACATGGCAAAAGCGGCAGTGCGATGTCAAGAGCGGCTTAGCGCACTTAAGGAATTTGAAGCTGAGCAGGACGTAATTGAAAAACAGATTCAGCATGCCAAGCAACAGCAAAAAATAGAAGAAGCCGATGCACCTGGCCTGCTGACTCGTTTGCTCAATCGTAAAAAGGTACAGACTTACCAGACATCATTACGTAACACACAACAGCATCTTTTAACGCTTAGCGCATCATTAATACACAAAACACAGCTCATTTCTGAACAGCGTAAACAACTGAATGAGGCAGACGCCCAAAAACGCCGCTTACAGCAAGAAATAGACAGGATTGCCCTGCAGCGCGAGGAAATAGAACAAAAATTGCGGGGCCTGAAGGATAAGTTTTCAGGAATAGCTCTACCTGATAGCCATAAACCCATCGATAATGCTGGCTTACAGCGCACCGCATTCTGGCAAAACGCTCAGATCAACCGCCAACGCTCACTGTTGTTTATGGCTGCGATGGATCTTCATCAAGCCTGGCTTTACGAGGCAATGTGGAGCGTTGATCGCTTTAGAGAAATGTTCCTGCTCCGCCTGAGGAATTTTTTAAATTCCCCTCATCTTGAGCCCACGCCACTCCCCTGGTGGCAAACGTTATGCATGTTTGTCCCGGTACTCTCTACAACCTTTGCCTCAGTGGGACGTATGCTGCATGGAGTAAAAGGCGGCGAGCTTGGCTGGGTAATGATCGATGAAGCTGGCCAGGCATCACCTCAACAGGCCGTCGGCGCTATATGGCGCGCCAAACGCGTACTCGTTGTGGGCGATCCGTTACAGATTGAGCCTGTATTCACCACCTCTCCATCACTGGTTAGGCACCTTTGTCAGGACCTTCTACACGAGCATGCTGAAAAGTGGAATCCAGAAAAGCTCTCAGTCCAACAGGTTGCCGATCGCGTCAATCATTGGGGCTGCAAATTAGAGATGATGAACAATAACATCTGGATTGGGATCCCATTATGGGTACATCGCCGTTGTATCGAACCCATGTTCAGTATTGCTAATAAACTGGCATACAATAACCGGATGATTCACGGGCTTGATACAGACAAAATCTGTAGCCGTCTTGTCAATGGCGAACTTGAAAACCACTGGTTGGTTTCAAGAGGCGGTTTGGGAGACAAGCAGTACCGAGATAGTCACGGTCAAAGCCTGATTACACTGCTGGACCGTCTACTCACGGAAAATATAGATCTGGGGTCTATTTACGTTATTACTCCATTCAAGGCTGTTAAATATGCTTTGTTGGAACTGATTGAACAAAGAGAGCTGGCCAGCTGGCAACAATACTCACCGCGACTAAAACATAAAGAAATTAAAGAGTGGCAAAAAAGCTGTGTTGGTACAGTCCATACTTTTCAGGGGAAAGAAAACGACATCGTTATTTTTGTTCTTGGATGTGATGTACACAATCGCGGCGGCGCAGAATGGGCTTCGAGCAAACCTAATCTTCTGAACGTGGCCCTTACCCGTGCTAAAAAACACATTTTTGTTATTGGAGACCCATTGGTATGGAAGACATTACCCGGATTTGCAAGTGTCGCACATACCTTGCCGGAGAAAGCAGAGACAAATATCGTTGTTGAACAGGTAAGCCTGGAGTGGAAGTGAGAACAGAACCAAAAATAAAAGCCTGAGATTTTCCAATTTCAGGCTTTTTAGAATATACGGCAGTAAGCTTAGCGCGTCAGATCGTCAAAGAACTTCTTCACACCGTCGAAGAAGCTTTTGGAGCGCGGACTGTTTTGTTCTCCGGTCGGGCCGCCAAAGCTGTCCTGCAGATCTTTGAGCAGTTGCTTCTGCTTGTCGTTCAGGCCCACAGGGGTTTCAACCACCACGCGGCACAGCAGGTCGCCCTGAGCGCCACCGCGTACAGACTTGACGCCCTTTCCACGCATGCGGAAAAGTTTGCCAGTTTGCGTTTCGCCCGGAATTTTTAGCTTCACGCGACCGTCCAGCGTTGGGACTTCAATCTCGCCGCCCAGCGCTGCCATCGCAAAGTTAATCGGTACTTCGCAGTACAGGTTATTGCCTTCACGTTCGAAAATTGGGTGCTGTTTTACCTGCACCTGAACGTACAAATCACCTGCTGGTGCGCCATGTTCACCGGCTTCACCTTCACCCGCTAAACGAATACGGTCACCGGTATCAACCCCTGCAGGGATCTTAACGGACAGCGTTTTGCTTTTCTCAACGCGACCATGACCGTGGCATTTGTTGCACGGATCTTTGATCAGCGTACCGCGGCCCTGACAGTGTGGACAGGTCTGCTGTACGGCAAAAAAGCCCTGACGCATCTGTACCTGACCAGAACCATGACAGGTTGGACAGGTCTGCGGCTGAGTGCCTGACTTCGCACCGCTGCCGTGGCAGACGTCACACTCTTCCAGAGTCGGAATACGGATCTCTTTGGTGACGCCACGCACGGCTTCTTCCAGAGTGAGATCCATGTTGTAACGTAAATCAGCACCACGTGAGGCGCGCTGACGACCACGACCGCCGCCAAAAATATCGCCAAACACGTCACCAAAGATATCGCTGAAGTCAGCCCCGCCGCCAAAACCGCCGCCGCCCATGCCGCCTTGCTCAAACGCTGCATGACCGTACTGATCGTAAGCCGCACGTTTTTGCGCATCGGTCAGGATCTCGTACGCTTCTTTGATCTCTTTAAACTTGGCTTCGGCCTCTTTATCACCCTGGTTGCGGTCCGGGTGAAATTTCATGGCCAGGCGCTTGTAGGCCTTTTTGATTTCACGCTCTTCCGCTGATTTGGAAACGCCTAAAATCTCGTAATAGTCTTGCTTAGCCATCTCTTTTTATCTGCCCCTAACATGCGTGCACGGGCGGAGAGGAAACCTCTTCGCCCGTGCCAGTAATTACCCGTTCAAAGGGCGATTATTTTTTGTCTTTCACTTCTTCAAACTCGGCATCGACAACGTCGTCATCTTTCGCGTTGTTTGCAGAAGCATCAGCGCCTGCTGCGCCAGCCTGCTGCTGTGCGTGCTGCTGCTGAGCGATTTCCATCAGTTTCTGGGAAACCTGTGCCAGCGCCTGCATTTTCGCTTCGATATCCGCTTTGTCTTCACCTTTCAGAGAAGTTTCCAGCGCGGTCAGTGCAGACTCGATGGCAGTTTTGTCATCAGCTGGCAGTTTGTCGCCTGCTTCTTCAACCTGCTTACGAGTGCTGTGCAGCAGATGGTCACCCTGGTTACGAGTCTGAACCAGCTCTTCAAACTTACGGTCAGATTCTGCGTTCGCTTCTGCTTCGCGAACCATTTTCTGAATTTCTTCTTCGTTCAGACCAGAAGAAGCCTTGATGGTGATCTTCTGCTCTTTACCGCTGTTTTTGTCTTTCGCGGAAACGTGCAGGATACCGTCGGCATCGATGTCAAAAGTAACTTCGATCTGCGGCATACCGCGCGGAGCCGGGCTGATACCATCCAGATTAAACTGACCCAGATCTTTGTTATCAGCGGCGCGTTTACGTTCACCCTGCAGCACGTGGATGGTTACCGCAGACTGGTTGTCTTCAGCGGTAGAGAACACCTGGCTGTGCTTGGTCGGGATAGTGGTGTTTTTCGCGATCAGTGGAGTCATCACGCCACCCATGGTTTCGATACCCAGAGACAGCGGGGTAACGTCCAGCAGCAGCACGTCTTTCACATCACCGGTCAATACACCACCCTGAACGGCAGCACCGATTGCCACTGCTTCGTCCGGGTTAACGTCTTTACGCGGCTCTTTACCGAAGAACTCAGCAACTTTCTTCTGTACCATCGGCATACGAGTCTGACCACCGACCAGGATAACGTCCTGAACGTCGGAAACAGACAGACCAGCATCCTGCAGAGCAACTTTCAGCGGCTCGATAGAACGGTTAACCAGGTCTTCAACCAGGCTTTCCAGTTTCGCACGGGTCACTTTGATGTTCATGTGTTTCGGACCAGTCGCGTCTGCAGTAATGTACGGCAGGTTCACGTCGGTCTGCTGAGCGGAAGACAATTCGATCTTCGCTTTCTCAGCGGCTTCTTTCAGACGCTGCATCGCCAGCGGGTCGTTACGCAGGTCGATACCCTGATCTTTCTTAAATTCGTCAACCAGGTAGTTGATCATACGGCTGTCGAAGTCTTCACCACCCAGGTGGGTATCACCGTTGGTTGCCAGAACTTCGAAAGTTTTTTCGCCGTCAACTTCGTCGATTTCGATAATAGAGATATCGAAAGTACCACCACCGAGGTCATAAACCGCGATAGTACGGTTGCCGACTTCTTTATCCAGACCGTAAGCCAGCGCCGCTGCGGTCGGTTCGTTGATGATACGTTTTACTTCCAGACCTGCGATACGACCGGCGTCTTTGGTTGCCTGACGCTGAGCATCGTTGAAGTATGCAGGTACGGTGATAACCGCTTCAGTTACCGGTTCGCCCAGGTAATCTTCAGCCGTTTTCTTCATTTTTTTCAGCACTTCAGCAGAAATCTGCGGCGGTGCCATTTTCTGACCTTTTACATCAATCCATGCATCACCGTTGTCAGCACCGATGATTTTGTACGGCATGATGGCTTCATCACGCTGTACTTCTTCGTCCTGGAAGCGGCGGCCAATCAGGCGTTTAATCGCAAACAGGGTGTTTTGCGGGTTTGTCACTGCCTGACGTTTAGCCGGCTGACCAACCAGAGTTTCACCATCCTGGGTATAAGCAATGATAGAAGGCGTGGTGCGATCGCCCTCGGCGTTCTCCAGCACACGTGCAGTAGTGCCATCCATAATCGCTACACAAGAGTTGGTAGTACCCAGGTCGATACCAATAATTTTACCCATCTAAACGTCTCCACTAAAAATTCGGTCATCATGTGGTTGTGAATCTGTAATAAGGGCGAAACGTGCGGTTTCAACTACCCTGAATCGTTTTTTTTCAGACTCACCACTGCGGTTGTCTACAAGATGGGGTCGTAACCCACGTCATCAAGGGGGGCATGAAAATTTTTTTTAGCACAGTGGCGATAAAATTAAGGTAAAAAGGCAGAAAGGCAAAAAAACAAATAGTTTCCAATCAAAATCAATTCACAAAACAAATCAACACCAGCACGGTTATTCATGTGAAAATTGTAATAAAAAGAAAAGATTACGACCATGAAACGGTTTCCCGTCGGCGGTAAGATGGTCTGATGTCACACACTTTTACAGCCGTCAAAGAGAAATTCCATGAAATCCGTGTTAACCCTTTCCACCAGCCTGCTTATGGGCCTGCTGCTGAGCAGCGCCGCGCACGCTAACGATCATAAAGTTCTGGGGATGATTGCCATGCCCCGCAACGCAACCAACGATCTCACGCTGAGAATACCCGTTTGCCGGGTAGTAAAGCGCATTCAGCTCACCGCCGATCGCGGCGATATTAAACTTAACGGCGCATCCGTCTACTTCAAAGCAGCGCGCACTTCCAGCCAAAGCCTGAACATCCCGTCATCCATTAAAGAGGGACAAACGACCAACTGGATCAATATTAATAGCGACAACGACAACAAACGCTGCGTGTCCAAAATCACCTTCTCAGGCCAGTCGGTAAACTCCTCTGATATGGCAACGCTGAAAGTTATTGGCGACGACTAATTTCACTCATTTTGATTCAGAAGCCATAGAAAACATGCGGGGCAGACACGCGGTTGATGCGAAAGCCTTTGAACTGGAATAACCACTGCCGCGCGCATGAAGCAGCGCCATCTGGCTATGGGTATTTCTCACCAGATCGTCCACCAAATCCCTCAGTTCCCGGTGGTACTTCAAATCGTCTGTCTTAGCAAAATGATCAACCATGCGTAAACGTGATGCCCATCACAGGGAAAATAATTCATTTTCCCTTCGTTAGATCATAGACAGTGCCCTCTCCCCTGATTATCATGCCGCGCCCCGAAGACAGTGATCGTTATTTGGGGAAACTATTTCACCATTCAATCAATGATGATTTTGAGGAATTATGGGCAACACTAAGTTGGCTAATCCGGCACCGCTGGGCCTGATGGGCTTTGGCATGACCACCATTCTGCTTAACCTGCACAACGCGGGTTTCTTCGCCTTTGACGTTATTATTCTGGCGATGGGCATTTTCTACGGCGGTATCGCGCAAATATTTGCCGGTCTGCTGGAATATAAAAAAGGCAACACCTTCGGTTTAACCGCCTTTACCTCCTACGGTTCGTTCTGGCTGACGCTGGTTGCAATCCTGATCATGCCGAAAATGGGCCTGGCGGATGCAACCAATGGTCAGTTCCTGGGCGTGTACCTGGGTCTGTGGGGCGTGTTCACACTGTTCATGTTCTTCGGCACGCTGAAAGCTAACCGCGCGTTGCAGTTTGTCTTCCTGAGCCTGACAGTGCTGTTCGCACTGCTGGCGGTTGGCAACATTGCAGGTAACGAAGCGATCATTCACGTTGCCGGTTGGATTGGCTTAGTGTGTGGCGCAAGCGCCATTTACCTGGCGATGGGTGAAGTGCTGAACGAACAGTTTGGCCGTACCATCCTGCCGATCGGTGAAGCGCACTAAACTGACGCTATCCCCCCGAACGGGGGGATATTCCTTACAAGCGCTGTAACTCTCCCTGTACACTCGTATCGCGATGATAAATATCCTGTCGCAGCCAAATCCCCAGACCTAACCCCACCAGCGATAACGCCAGCACATACCAGGCCGGAGCCATTGGCGACACGCTCATTAACATCGTCACGGCGATTGGCGTCAGACCACCAAAAATGGCGTACGACACGTTGTAAGAAAAGGAGATTCCGGTAAAGCGGACCTCTGCCGGAAACGCCCGCACCATCACATAAGGCACTGCTCCCACCACACCAACGCACAACCCTACCAGCCCGTATAACAAGAACAAGTGCTGAGGATGGCTGCCGGTCAGGTGATAGAAAAACCAGCTCGAGCAAGCCAGCAGCAGGCTACCGACAATAAAAGTTTTGCTGGCGCCGACCCGGTCGACAATAAACCCGGCCAGCAGACAACCGACGCACAGCATAATGGTAGCGACACTGTTAGCCTGTAACGTTAGCGCGGGTGCAAAGCCATACTGCTTCTGCAACCAGACTGGCGACATCAGGATCACCACCACAATCCCGGCCGATAACAGCCAGGTCAGCAGCATGGAAATGACCACCGCTTTTTTATGTTTGCTCACCACCGACTTCACCGGTAGCTCTTGCGCCAGCGCTTTACGCTGCTGCATTTCGAGGAAGATGGGCGTTTCCTGCAACCAGCGACGCAGGTACATCGCCACCAGCCCAAACACGCCCCCCAGCAGGAACGGGATACGCCAGCCGTAGTCATGCACCGCCTGCTGCGTCAGGCTGGTATTCACCAGCGTTGCAACCACCGATCCCAGCAGAATCCCCACCGTCAGCCCGGCGGTCAGCGTGCCACAGGCAATGCCGATGCGGCGCTCCGGTACGTGTTCCGCCACGAACACCCACGCGCCCGGCACTTCTCCACCGATGGCAGCGCCTTGCAAAATGCGCATCAGCAGTAACAGCAGCGGCGCGAGGATCCCCATTGAGGCGTAGGTAGGCAAAAGACCAATCGCCAGCGTCGGTATCGCCATCAGCAAAATGCTCAGGGTGAACATTTTCTTACGCCCGACCAGATCGCCAAAGTGCGCCATGATGATGCCACCCAGCGGACGCGCCAGATATCCGGCGGCAAAAATACCGAAGGTTTGCACCTGACGTAGCCATTCAGGAATATCTGCCGGGAAGAAGAGTTCGCCAACAACAGCGGCAAAGAAGACGAAGATAATGAAATCATAAAACTCAAGCGCACCGCCGAGGGCAGCAAGCGTAAGAGTTTTATAATCCTGGCGATTCAGCGGTCGAGTGTGTTGTGACATAGCAAACCATGAGTCAGTGGAGTTATTGAATCTGTCTTTCGATATATGTAAAGCAAAAATTACTATATCGTAAACAATTCAATACTCCACTATCATTGGCACTTATGTCACGATCGAGCTACTTTCAGGCGTTTGTATCGCGAATTGCGCTTTTAGGACGAAAAGATGCTACTACAGCCGGCGCGGTTTCCACATACGGCCCATCCAGCAACTGTATACAATACGGTACACTTGCAAATATACCCGGCACGATAACCTTACCGTCAGCATCTTTCACGCCTTCCAGCGTTTCTTTGATCGATTTTGGCTGGCCAGGCAGATTCAGGATCAGCGCCTGTTTACGAATCACACCAACCTGGCGGGAGAGAATAGCCGTTGGCACAAAGTGCAGGCTTATCTGGCGCATCTGCTCGCCAAAGCCCGGCATCTGGCGGTCGGCTACGGCCAGCGTGGCATCAGGCGTTACATCGCGGCGGGCCGGACCCGTTCCGCCGGTAGTCAGCACCAGATGACAGCTCATTTCATCCACCAGCTCACATAAGGTCTGTTCGATGATCGCCTGTTCATCCGGGATCAGTCGCGTTTGCAGCTCAAAAGGGGTGGTAAGGGCAGATGCCAGCCACTCTTCAAGGGCCGGGATGCCTTTATCCTGGTAAACGCCGCTGGAAGCACGGTCAGAAATGGAAACCAAGCCAATGCGTAAAGTATTCATGATTATTCCGTTTAAACAGTCTCGTTAAACAGAATGATACACTGCGAAGGGAAGGACAGACAGGTTTCAGAAGAGGTAGCGTGACCCATATCCGGGCCACGCGTTAATGATTACAGCAGATCGCCGATCATTTTTTCCAGTTTACCCTGGTCTACAGCAAACTTACGGATACCGTCCGCCAGTTTGTCTACAGCCATCGGATCCTGGTTGTGCTGCCACAGGAACTCAGCTTCGGTGATGCGTGCAGGACGCGCTTTCACTTCGCCAGAGAAGGACAGTTTACGTTCGATAGTGCCTTCGCTTTCCGCCAGCTCTTTCAGCAGTGCTGGTGCAATCGTCAGACGATCGCAGCCTGCCAGCTCAATGATTTCGCCGACGTTACGGAAGCTCGCACCCATCACCACGGTTTCGTAACCGTGCTGTTTGTAGTACTCGTAGATTTCGGTTACGGAAACCACACCCGGATCTTCTGCCGGTGCATACTCTTTCTTGTCGGTGTTGGCTTTGTACCAGTCCAGAATACGACCAACAAACGGAGAAATCAGGTATACGCCTGCTTCTGCACATGCGCGCGCCTGCGCGAAGGAGAACAGCAGAGTCAGGTTACAGTTGATGCCTTCTTTTTCCAGCTGCTCAGCGGCACGGATGCCCTGCCAGGTTGAAGCCAGTTTGATCAGAATGCGATCGTTGCTGATGCCAGCATCGTTGTACATTTTGATCAGACGTTTTGCTTTCGCGATGGACGCGTCGGTGTCGTAGGACAGACGAGCGTCAACTTCAGTAGAGATACGACCCGGGACCAGTTTCAGGATCTCCAGACCGATATTTACTGCCAGTTTGTCGGTCGCGTCGACGATCTGCTGCGCGCGGTCGTTGCTCTGCTGCTTAGCCCAGGCTACAGCATCATCAATCAGCTTGCGGTATTCTGGGATCTGCGCTGCGTTAAGAATGAGAGAAGGGTTAGTTGTGGCATCCTGAGGCTGATACAGCTTCATTGCCGCGATGTCTCCGGTGTCGGCCACTACTGTGGTGAACTGACGAAGGGAGGTCAATTTGTCCGTCATGATAGCGATTCTCTTTAAACAGCTTGTTAGGGGGATGTAACCGATCTTCCCTGATGATAGCACGACGCACTCTCAGCGCAACCGCCTGGATTGTCCGACCCGCTGCTCAGCCCTGATTACGCATCTCACAGCCCGTGATGCGCAATTAAAGATATACCCATTGTTATGGTAAACTCCCGCAATCAATCACCTTATAAGGTATATACTGGTCGATAATTGGTAGCGCTTACACGGGATTATTCGCGCTTACCGGCATCAACAAGAGGGATGTTAATGCCTGATTTTTTCTCATTTATTAATGAAATACTCTGGGGATCGGTGATGATCTACCTCCTGCTTGGCGCAGGATGTTGGTTCACCTGGCGTACAGGGTTCGTGCAGTTCCGCTATATTCGCCAGTTTGGCAAAAGTCTTAAAAACAGCATCAGCCCGCAGCCGGGCGGTTTAACTTCCTTTCAGGCATTGTGCACCAGTCTTGCCGCGCGCGTCGGTAGCGGAAATCTGGCAGGTGTGGCGTTGGCGATCGCCGCCGGCGGCGCGGGAGCCATTTTCTGGATGTGGGTCTCGGCGGTCATTGGTATGGCAACCTCATTCGCTGAGTGCTCACTTGCCCAACTGTATAAAGAGCGCGACAGCAAGGGACAGTTTCGCGGCGGTCCTGCATGGTATATGGCCCGTGGGCTGGGCATGCGCTGGATGGGCGTGCTGTTTGCCATCTTTTTACTCATTGCCTATGGCCTGATTTTTAACAGCGTTCAGGCGAACTCAGTCTCTCGTGCGCTGGATTTTGCTTTTGACATCCCTCCCCTCTTATCCGGTATCGCACTGGCAATCGCGTCATTAGTGGTCATCGTCGGCGGCATTAAAGGCGTCGCACGCCTGATGCAATGGTTTGTTCCGATGATGGCGCTGCTGTGGATCGGTTGTAGCCTCGTCATCTGCCTTTGGCATTTCGGACAGCTCCCCGGCATTATCATGACCATCATAAAAAGCGCCTTTGGCTGGCAGGAGGCCGCGGCCGGTGCCGCCGGGTATACGCTGAGCCAGGCTATTGCCAGCGGCTTTCAACGCGGTATGTTCTCTAATGAAGCCGGAATGGGCTCAACCCCGAACGCAGCTGCCTCGGCAGCATCCTGGCCGCCACACCCTGCAGCACAAGGCATTGTGCAAATGATTGGTGTATTGGGCGATACGCTAATTCTTTGTACGGCCAGCGCAATGATCATTTTACTGGCGGGTAATGGCACCACTTATGTGCCAATGGAAGGCATCCAGTTGCTGCAAAGAGCCATGGTCTCGCTGACGGGTGAATGGGGAGCCGGATTCGTGGCTTTTATTGTGATTCTGTTTGCCTTTAGCTCTATCGTCGCCAACTACATTTATGCGGAAAACAACCTCGTTTTCCTGAAGCTGGACAACATCCGCGTCATCTGGCTATTACGTATCGCTACCGTGAGTACCGTTGTTGGGGGAACGTTAGTCAGCTTCCCACTCGTCTGGCAGTTGGCCGACATCATTATGGCTTGTATGGCCATCACTAACCTGACGGCGATTCTGCTGCTTTCTCCGGTTGTCCATACCATCGCCAGCGACTATCTGCGCCAGCGTAAACTCGGGGTGCGCCCAGAATTCGATCCGCGCCGTTATCCTGATATCAGACAACAGCTTGCGCCCGATAGCTGGGATGAAACGCCGCGCGAATAGCGCGGCAATCGCAACCATCGATCAATTCAGTCGTTTTTTTTGCTAAAGTCGCAGTAAATTTCCTGCAAGGACTGGATATGCTGATTCTGATTTCACCTGCAAAAACGCTCGACTACCAAAGCCCGCTGGCAACGACACGTTTTACGCTGCCCGAACTGCTGGATCACTCCCAGCAGCTTATTCACGTGGCGCGCCAGCTCTCTGCGCCGCAGATTGGCAAGCTGATGGGGATTAGCGACAAGCTGGCGGATCTGAACGCCACCCGTTTCCATGACTGGCAGCCTGACTTCACGCCGGACAATGCACGTCAGGCCATCCTGGCGTTTAAAGGCGACGTCTATACAGGGTTGCAGGCTGAAACCTTCAGCGAGGCGGATTTCGACTTCGCTCAACAGCATTTACGGATGCTGTCCGGGCTATACGGCGTTTTACGTCCGTTGGATTTGATGCAGCCTTACCGTCTGGAGATGGGCATTCGTCTGGCCAATGCGAAGGGTAAAGATCTCTACCAGTTCTGGGGAGATACCATCACCGATAAACTTAACGAAGCGCTGGAAGCGCAAGGCGACAGCGTGGTGATCAACCTCGCCTCGGATGAGTATTTTAAATCCGTGAAGCCGAAAAAACTCAACGCTGAGCTTATCAAACCAGTCTTCCTCGACGAGAAAAACGGCAAGTTCAAAGTCATCAGTTTCTATGCCAAAAAAGCGCGCGGCCTGATGAGTCGCTACATTATTGAGAACCGCTTAACGCAGCCGGAACAATTGACCGCATTTAACAGCGAAGGCTATTTCTTTGATGAAGAAGCATCAGGAAACGGCGAACTGGTATTTAAACGCCACGAGCAATAGTAAAAAGGCCGGATGACGGCTAACGCCTTATCCGGCCTACAGGTTTTGTTGGCCCGCTAAGCAAAATGCCAGCGGGCACAACCGTTATCCGCGGGTCATCATCAGCTTACGCAGCGCAGCAAAATCAGCAGGCAGGTGATGAGAAAGCAGCGGCAGATCCGCGCGTTCCGCCAGTTCTTTTGGCAACGCCAGCGTCAGGTCAAGAATCTCTTCAACGCTTTCTTTAAACTTCGCCGGATGCGCAGTACCGAGGAACAGGCCATACTCGCCAGGGTTTAGCTGGTCACGCAGCGCGCGGTAAGCCACTGCCGCATGCGGCTCTGAGGTGTAGCCCATCTCATGTAGTTCACGCATGGTGTCCTGGGTCGTCGCATCGTCGACAGCGGCATAACCCAGTTCATTCAGACGCCAGATTTTACGGCGGAACAGCTCTTCCACGCGCGGCCAGTTGTTCGGCTGGCTGACATCCATCGCATTCGATAACGTCGCCTGAGTCGCTTTCGGCGCCCACTCACCTTCTGCAAGGAAGCGCGGAACCGTATCGTTGACGTTAGTCGCCGCGATAAAACGCTTCACCGGCAAGCCCAGTGATTTCGCCAGCAGCCCGGCAGTCAGATCACCAAAGTTACCGCTGGGAACGGAAATCACCAGTTGATTACGCGCCTCTTGCGGCAGTTGGGCCACAGCCTCAAAGTAGTAACAGATTTGCGCCAGCAGACGGCTGATGTTAATTGAGTTAGCTGAGTTCAGCCCCAGAGCCACCTTCAGCTCTTCGTCGTCAAACGCCTGTTTCACCAGCGCCTGGCAGGCATCAAAATCGCCATCAATCGCCACAGTTTCAATGTTACCGCCCAGCGTACAGAACAGTTTTTCCTGTAATGGGCTGATCTTGCCGTTCGGGTAGAGGATCACCACGCGCACATTTTTCAGGCCATAAAAGGCATGCGCAACGGCCGCCCCGGTATCTCCGGAGGTCGCCGTCAGAATCGTTACCGGTTTGTCGCCACTAATGTGCGTCAGCATCTGCGCCATAAAGCGCCCGCCAAAGTCTTTAAATGCAAGCGTTGGGCCGTGGAACAGTTCCAGACAGCCGACATCCGCGGCAACCTGAGCAACCGGTGCCGGAAAGGCAAATGCCGCGCGCACGCGTTCTTCCAGAATCTCCTGAGGGATCTCATCACCAATAAATGCAGACAGGATCTTCGCGCTGCGGCTAACGAAGTCCTGGTTCAGCATCTCATCGATTTCTGTCAGATTGAATTCCGGTAGATCGTGCGGAAAAAACAATCCCTGATTCTTGCCAAGCCCTTGCGTGACGGCCTGTGCAAAGCTGACCTGTTCGTTGTGATCTTTCAGATTATACAGTTTCATTGATTATCCCAGTACCCGTGCGCCCGCCGTGTCCAGCCGGCAAATATGAACAAAGCCTTCCTGATTTTGCAGGTAATTTTTACCCAGCCAGTCTGCTACGCGCTGCGCCGTATCCGGCTTATCGCACAAGGCGAACAGCGTCGGCCCAGACCCAGATATACCGCTGGCCAGTGCGCCAATTTCGGCTACCGCCTGACGCGCCTGGCTAAAGCCTGGCAGCAAGCGGGTACGATACGGCTCAGCAATGACATCTTTCATCAGCTTCGCGGCCAGAAGAGGCTGACGGGAATAGCAGGCATGGATGAATCCCGCCAGATGCCGCCCGTGAGCGATACAGTCCTGACGGCGATACTGCGCAGGTAGAATTGCCCGCGCTTCTGCTGTCGACACTTTAATCCCCGGATACGCCAATACCCACAGCCACTCATCAAAGCCTGGCACCTGCTGGCTAATAATGCCGTTTTCTTCAATCATTAACTGCATGCCGCCCAAAAAGCACGGGGCAACGTTATCGTAATGAATACTGCCGGAGATACGCCCTTCAAGTTCGCCCATTATCGCTAACAGGCGCGTATCGTTGAGCGGCTTACCGCAGTGTTCGTTCATAGCAACTAACGCCGCCACGACGGAACAGGCGCTGGAGCCTAACCCGGAGCCAATCGGCATATTTTTTTCCAGCGTCATCGCCACCGGAACGCTTTTACCCAGCTCCTGACAGAATCGCTCCCAGCACTGATAGACAATGTTTTCTCGCGGCTCAGGCGGCAGCTTGTTGGCAAAACGTCCGAGGTTGTTCAGGCTGAACTGGTCAGCCGCCTCAACGGACACCACATCGCCCAACAGCGAACCGTCCACCGGAGTTACCGCCGCACCGAGGACATCAAACCCGACGCTCATATTGGCACTGGAAGCCGGGGCATAAACTCTCACCATGTCAGACTCCTAACTTCCATGAAAGGGTGCGTAGCAGGTCGGCAAAGACGCCCGCCGCCGTCACATCGTTACCCGCGCCATATCCGCGCAGAACCAACGGTAACGGCTGATAATAGTGGCTATAGAACGCCAGCGCGTTTTCACCGTTTTTCACTTTAAACAGCGGATCGTTGCCGTCTACTGCATCAATTTTCACGCGACAAACGCCGTCCTCTTCGATATTGCCAACATAGCGCAATACTTTTCCCTCATCACGGGCTTTCGCCACGCGCGCGGCAAAGACGTCATCCAGCTGCGACAATTTCGCCATAAACGCGGAAACATCACCGGAGTCATCAAACTCTTTTGGCAGGACCGGCTCAATGACAATGTCAGAAAGCTCCAGCTCACGACCGGTTTCACGGGCCAGGATCAGCAGCTTACGCGCCACGTCCGTACCGGAAAGATCGTCACGCGGATCGGGTTCGGTATAGCCCATCTCACGCGCCAGGGTGGTGGCCTGCGAGAAGCTCATGCCTTCATCCAGCTTGCCGAAAATGAACGACAGTGAGCCAGAAAGAATGCCTGAAAAACGTTGCAGTTCATCACCTGCGCTGAGCAGATTTTGCAGGTTTTCAATAACTGGCAAGCCCGCGCCCACGTTGGTGTCGTACAGGAATTTACGACGTGACTTCGCGGCGGCAAAACGCAGCTGATGGTAGTAATCCATCGACGACGTGTTGGCCTTTTTGTTCGGCGTAACCACATGGAAGCCTTCGCGCAGGAAGTCGGCATACTGGTCTGCTACCGCCTGGCTTGACGTACAGTCGACAATCACCGGATTGAGCAGATGGTATTCTTTCACCAGACGAATTAAGCGCCCAAGATTGAAAGGCTCTTTCGCGCTCTCCAGCTCCGACTGCCAGTTTTCCAGATTCAGACCGTGGACGTTGGTCAGCAGCGCCTTCGAGTTCGCCACGCCGCACACACGCAGATCGATATGTTTCTTTTTGAGCCAGGTTTGCTGACGTTTAAGCTGCTCCAGCAGCGCACCGCCCACGCCGCCTACGCCAATCACAAACACTTCAATCACCTGGTCGGTGTTGAACAGCATCTGATGGGTAACGCGTACGCCGGTGGTCGCGTCATCGTTATTCACCACCACCGAAATAGAACGCTCAGACGAGCCCTGGGCGATCGCTACAATATTGATGTTCGCCCGAGCCAGCGCGGCAAAGAACTTCGCCGAGATGCCGCGCAGGGTGCGCATACCATCGCCAACGACCGAGATGATGGCCAGACGCTCAGTCACCGCCAGCGGCTCCAGCAGGCCTTCTTTCAGTTCGAGATAGAATTCATCCTGCATGGCGCGTTGCGCACGCGCGCAGTCGCCCTGCGGGACGCAGAAGCTGATGCTGTATTCAGAAGAGGATTGGGTGATCAGCACTACCGAGATGCCCGCACGCGACATTGCGGCAAAAACGCGCGCCGCCATGCCCACCATACCTTTCATTCCAGGGCCGGAAACGCTAAACATCGCCATGTTATTGAGGTTAGAAATACCTTTTACCGGCAAATCATCGTCATCACTGCTGGCACCGATCAGCGTGCCGGGCGCTTGCGGATTGCCGGTATTTTTAATCAGGCACGGGATCTGGAACTGGGCAATAGGGGTAATGGTGCGCGGGTGCAGCACTTTAGCGCCGAAGTAAGAAAGCTCCATCGCTTCCTGATAAGACATCGACTTCAGCAGTCGGGCGTCGGGTACCTGACGCGGATCGCAAGTATATACGCCGTCGACATCGGTCCAGATTTCACAACAATCGGCACGCAAACAGGCGGCCAGTACGGCGGCAGAGTAGTCAGAGCCGTTACGCCCCAACACCACTAACTCACCTTTTTCATTTCCAGCGGTAAACCCTGCCATCAGAATCATGTGGTCCGCAGGAATACGGCTGGCGGCGATGCGGCGCGTAGATTCGGCGATATCAACGGTAGATTCGAGGTAATGGCCGACAGCCAGCAATTTCTCCACCGGGTCGATGACCGTCACGTTATGCCCGCGTGCTTCCAGCAGGCCGGCCATGATAGCAATCGACATTTTTTCACCACGGCAGATAAGCGCGGCATTGATGCTGTCCGGGCACTGTCCCAGCAGGCTGATGCCGTGCAGGACGTGCTTAATCTGGGCAAACTCTTGTTCAACAAAGGCTTTGAGCTGCGCCAGCGGGAAACCCGGCTGTGCGGCGGCAAGACCCACCAGCAGCTCAGAGAAAATGCGTTCGGCATCGCTGATATTGGCTAAAGCATCCTGACCACCGATGGTCTTCTCAATCATTGCCACCAGATGGTTGGTAATTTTTGCGGGGGCAGAGAGAACGGTCGCGACCTGCCCCTGTCTGGCATTGCTTTCCAGAATATCGGCAACCCGCAGAAAGCGCTCTGCATTTGCCACTGATGTACCGCCGAACTTCAACACTCGCATGGTTTACCTCATTGCCTTTGGTCGAAAAAAAAGCCCGCACTGTTTAGGTGCGGGCTTTTTCTTGTGTTTCCTGTACGCGTCAGCCCGCACCGTTACCTGTGGTAATGGTGATGGTTGTGGTAATAGTGATGCTGATGCGTTTCATGATGTTGTGTGCTCTGTAATTATTATCTGTCTGTCTTGTATTCTTTTAGGGTTAAAGTATCTGCTGACCTAAGTCAATAAATTTTTAAATTGATCACATTCCGAAACTTGTTCATGAGCAACTGCTTGCCCTTTTACTTTCAACCAATACAGCATGTCGAGCCCACTTGAACCAAGAACAAAACACTACACAACAAAAACTGTTCGAAATTTTATTTTGTGATGTTTTTTTCAATATCATGTAAAAAACGATGCAACATTGCCGTGTCTCGCTGCCCCAACAGACCCATTCGCTGTTGCAACCAGTCCGTGAGTTTGATGTCGTCAGAAACGTTCAGCGTGGCTAATAAACGCAAAACGCGTGCGCGCAATGCCTGGAGCTGAAGCTCATCTGTCACCTCAACGTTTTTAGCCGGTTGTTGTATTAAACCTGCTAATTGATAGCAATACACCATCACCGCCTGCCCCAAATTGAGTGAAGGATAGTCAGCGACCATCGGTACACCAGTGAGTACATCTGCCAGCGCTAATTCTTCGTTGGTCAGCCCAGAATCTTCACGACCAAATACCAGCGCAGCATGATCCATCCACGTTGATTTCTCCTGTAACAGGGGAACCAGTTCGACCGGGGTGGCGTAATAATGGAACTTCGCTCGGCTACGCGCGGTGGTCGCAATAGTAAAATCAACGTCGTGAAGCGCCTCGGCCAACGTTGGAAAAACGTTAATATTATCAATAATGTCGCCCGATCCATGCGCGACCCATCGCGTGGCGGGTTCCAGATGCGCCTCGCTGTCAACGATACGTAATTGAGTGAATCCCATGGTCTTCATCGCACGGGCAGCCGCGCCAATATTTTCCGCTCTGGCAGGGGCAACCAGAATAATTGTTAAACGCATTTCGATACTCTTTTTGGTCAGTCTGCAAGTAATAATGTGACGCACATCAACATATTACGCAGCGCAAATTTACATTTTTTTAACAGAAGTCACTGAAAAAGGATTTCGCATCCGGTAAAAAATGCTAAACTATTTCCAAACTGTACTATTGCTTTTTATGTTAACAAAAGTTGTATATCCCTCTGTTTATCCATGATAATTTATTTTAAAATGGATCGCATTGGTTGGATTCATTACATTTATTAATTAGCTCGTGCAACTAGTTGTAATATTGCAATTTTGTGATGAAAGCAAACATTTGGATACGTTGATTTCATCAAACTGTTAACGTGCTACAATTGAACTTGATATATGTCAACGAAGCGTAGTTTTATTGGGTGTCCGGCATGTCTTAGCCTGTTATGTTGCTGTTAAAATGGTTAGGATGACAGCCGTTTTTGACACTGTCGGGTCCAGAGGGAAACTACCCACGACCAAGCTAATGATGTTGTTGACGTTGATGGAAAGTGCATCAAGAACGCAATTACGTACTTTAGTCATGTTACGCCGATCATGTTAATTTACGGCATGCATCAGGCAGGTCAGGGACTTTTGTACTTCCTGTTTCGATTTAGTTGGCAATTTAGGTAGCAAACATGCAGACCCCGCACATTCTTATCGTTGAAGACGAGTTAGTAACACGCAACACGTTGAAAAGCATTTTCGAAGCAGAAGGCTATGATGTATTCGAAGCGACAGATGGCGCGGAAATGCATCAGATTCTCTCTGAATATGACATCAACCTTGTGATTATGGATATCAATCTGCCTGGGAAAAATGGCCTCCTGTTAGCGCGCGAACTCCGCGAACAAGCTAACGTTGCGCTGATGTTCCTGACGGGCCGTGATAACGAAGTCGATAAAATTCTCGGCCTCGAAATCGGCGCAGACGATTACATCACCAAGCCGTTTAACCCGCGCGAACTGACTATCCGTGCTCGTAACCTGCTGTCCCGTACCATGAACCTGGGTACTGTCAGCGAAGAACGCCGTAGCGTCGAAAGCTACAAGTTCAACGGCTGGGAGCTGGACATCAACAGCCGCTCTCTGATTGGTCCTGACGGCGAGCAGTATAAACTGCCACGCAGCGAATTCCGTGCAATGCTTCACTTCTGTGAGAATCCGGGCAAAATCCAGTCTCGCGCAGAACTGCTGAAAAAAATGACCGGTCGCGAACTGAAACCGCATGACCGTACCGTTGACGTGACTATCCGCCGCATTCGTAAACATTTCGAATCTACGCCGGATACGCCAGAAATCATCGCCACCATTCACGGTGAAGGCTACCGTTTCTGCGGCGACCTGCAGGATTAATTCAATCCTTACAGGTAAAAAAACGGCGCATTATGCGCCGTTTTTCATTTCACCACAGCCCTATTTCCATAAGCGAAACTCGTCACTCTGCGCAGGCTGAGGCTTCGGAATTTCTGTCGGCTTTGGTTTTGGCTGTGCCAGCGAGTGCCAGTCAAGATGACGCGTCAGGAACATCACGCCACACAACGCCACCAACAGCACGCCGGTTCCCAGCAGTAAAGAGCTGTCCTGTGAACGTAGCAGCACCCACATCACCCCATCCAGCCCCAGTAGCGCCACGGTGAACAAAATACTGTTCCGCCAACTCTGTAATATCGCCTGCAGATACACCCCGTTCATCAACGCCCCCACCAGGCTTGCCGTAATCCACGCCTCCGTAAAACCAATGTGCTCAGACAATGCCAGTAGCAGCAGATAAAACATCACCAGCGATAGCCCCACCAGCAGATACTGCATCGGGTGCAGACGCAGGCTGGTCATACTTTCAAGCACGAAGAAAGACATAAAGGTCAGTACAATCAGCAGAATGGCATATTTGGTGGCTCTGTCCGTTAACTGATACTGATCCGCTGGTGTGGCGACGGCAACGCTAAATGCAGGCATTCCCTTCCAGCCAATCTTTTCGCCATCAAAGCGTTCGCCGAGGTTATTCGCAAACCAGCTGCTCTGCCACTGGGCCTTAAATCCTGATTCGCTGATTTCGCGCTTCGCCGGGAGGAAATCCCCCAGAAAGTTGGGATGCGGCCAGTTGCTGGTTAAAGTCATTTCACTGTTACGGCCAACCGGAACAACGGAGAAATCTCCTGTTCCGCTCAAATTCAACGACAGCGCCATGCTCAGGTTTTGCTCCGCCCAGCTCGCGTCAGGTAGCGGAATGTGGATCCCTTGAGCCCCTCCATCCAGCCCCGTCCCTGGCTCAACAGCCAGTGATTCCCCATTGATCTGCGGCGCTTGCACCACACCGATCCCGCGCGCATCCCCCACGCCAACCACGATAAACGGTTTGCCGACGCTGACGTTGGGATGGTTTAAATCACGCAAACGTTCAGCGTTAAACTCGGCCTTCACCGAGAGTTCATTGTGCCAGACCTGGCCCTCATAAATGCCGATTTTACGCGCTTCAACGTTCTGATTCCCCTCAACCACCAACGACTCCGGCAGCCAGAAATGGATATAGCTGCGCTTACGCTGGATCTGTTTGTCGCCTTCCAGCTCGATATACAGTTCCGTCACCGGGACGGCAATCAGCGGCCCGACCATCTTTTGCGGCCCGCTGGTACTCTGACGAATAGCATCTTCGACTTCATCACGATAATCCGATCGCTCAACGATTATCTGCCTGACCATCGTCAGTGGTATTAACAGCAGTATTATGGCGCCGCCTAAGGTGACGATTTTCCAAAACAGGGGTGATTTAAACATAGCGTTCTCCTTTGCAATATCAGCAAGGTAGAACAGCTATGTGCGGAGAATTTGAAGTTATGTGAAGTAACGGTGAAGCGTAAACGAGGCCTGTGCGCCGCCCTCTGGTCGGTTAGATAATGTCACCGTACCTTCATGCAGTCGTGCAACTTCACTGACAAACGCCAGCCCCAAACCGCTGCTCTTGTGTCCATTCTCGCGGGGCAGCGAGTAGAAGCGCTCAAAAATACGCGGCAATGCAAAATCAGGGATGCCGCTACCGCTGTCGGTAACCTGCAATGTGACCCGCTCCTCCTGCTGATGCGCGCTCAGCGTAATCGTCCCGTCCTGTGGCGTGAAGTCGATAGCATTGTCGAGTAAATTCCCCAACGCCTGCTCCAGTAACGCAGGATCGGCAGCGACGCTAAGCGATGAAGGCAAAATGGTCAGCGTGATGTTTTTTGCCGCCAGCTGCACGCTACGCGCCTCTTTGAGCTGAGCAAATAGCGTATCTACCTCCACCGCCGTCAACGTAACGTCCTGTCGATTCTCCAGTCGCGCCTGGCGCAGCAAAGTTTCGACCAGCGCCTGCATACGCGCATTTTGCGTCAGAATATTATCGGTAAAACGCGCTACCACGTTTGGCGGCGGGCCTTCTCGCAATATCTCTGCCGCGCCACGAATGGCCGCCAGCGGACTTTTCAGCTCATGCGTTAACGCGTAGACATACTGCTCAATGTAGTTCTTGCCTTCGAGCTTCAGACGCATACTTTCCAGCGCCTGCGCCAGTTTGCGTAACTCGCTGCTGCCTAAATCAGGCAGTGGGACGGGGCGATTCTCGGTAACGGAGTCGGCATAACGCGCCAGCCGGGCAATAGATCGGTTTATCCACCATACCATCCCGAAGCCAATCACCAGGGCAATGCCCAGCAATACGGCGCTGGCCCACAGCATTCGCCGTTCACTGCGTTTAATCACCGGTGCCATCGCCGCATTTGGTTTGCCGACACTGAGCACGCCGATAATACGCCCACCGTCTACGATCGGCGCGGCAACGTACATCACCGAGCTTTCCGGATCGTTCGGGTTTTGCGGCGTACTGCGGGCGCCATACTCACCACGCAGCGTTAACCACACGTCGTTCCAGCGGGAATAGTCCTGACCGACGGCCTGGTTGGCGGAATCAAACAACACCTTGCCCTGCGCGTCGGTCATGTAGACATGGTATTCGTTACGCACTTTGTTAATGCCACTGATGTTGGCGTTAAATGGGCGGTTATGCAGCTGCGCAAATGCCTGCGCCAGCTTGCCGTTAGCCGGTGAGTCAGAGAGCACGTCATCACGCGCCAGTGCAGCCAGCAGCGTGGCGGTATCAATTAAAGTACCTTCGGTCGCCCGACGGACGCCTGGCTTAATTTCCTGCACAAAGATAGACAGAACAAACCAGGCGGCGACCGCGACAATCAGAAAATAGCCGAGCAGCAAACGCATGCCAATGCGCATCAGCAATTCCTCAGGCTGTATCCCATACCGCGATGTGTATTGATGGGGGAAAGCTCCGGATTGATAGCCCGCAGCTTGGCGCGCAGCGTTTTGATGTGAGTATCAACCGTTCTGTCAAAGGTATCCTGCGCGTCTGCCCAGACTAAATCCATCAGTTGCTGGCGAGAGTAAATACGTCCCGGCGACATCAGCAATGTTTTCAGCAGCAGGAATTCATAACGCGTCAGGTTCAACGGCATGCTGAACCAGGTAATCTGCGCGGCCAGCTCATTAAGTTCAAAATCCCCACAGCGTGTCATCGATGAAGGCGTGGAGAATTTTTGCACCCGCCGCAGCAGCGTACGCACACGAGCGCACACCTCGCGCGGCGAGAAAGGCTTGGCAACATAGTCATCTGCGCCAATTTCCAGCCCCAACAGGCGATCCACTTCATCGCTGCGCGCGGTCAGAAAAAGGATCGGCAGCGCCGGGTGGCGTTCCAGTAAACGTCGGCACAGTTCAAAACCGCTGATATCCGGTAGCCCGACATCCAGAATGATGGCATCAGGGCATTGCTGGCGAGATTTCTCCAGCACGGGAAATCCGCGCTCAAACGCCTCTACGCTAAACCCTTCCTGTTGCAGCATGTAGATAAGCGTATCAGCGATTCCCTGCTCATCCTCAACCAACCAGATCAACGGCTGTTGCATTGTGCTTCCTTGTTATTGCCGCCACGGCATGATGGGTACCGCACTGATGGCATTTTTGGGCGATCCATCGACAACTTTATCTGAATAGGCCAGATAGGCCAGCGCATTACGTTTCGCATCGTAAAAACGCACGACCTGTAAAGATTTAAACACCAGCGAGGTACGTTTCTTAAATACCACTTCGCCCTGAGCTTTACCGTTCTTGATTCTGTCGCTCAGTTCTACCGGCCCAACCTGCTGGCAAGAGATGGCGGCATCGGAAGTATCTTCCGCCAGCCCCAGTCCACCTTTGATGCCGCCGGTCTTCGCACGACTCACGTAACAGGTCACATTGGTAACATCCGGATCGTCAAACGCTTCGACCACAATTTTATGATCCGGCCCAAACATTTTGAACACTGTATCGACAGATCCAATCTGCTCCGCATGGGCGACCTGCGCCAACATCAGCAGAATTGAGGAAATGACTAAGCTCTTATATTTCATATTGTTACCATTCTTAAAAGTTGTTCTGCGTGATTATTAAACATTTTAAGATAAAATGTATACAGATCACAGGATTACAATAATCACGCTTTCGTATGTCCGAAAAAAGCACTTATGAGCAAAAAAAACACTGAATGCTAAAACAGCAAAAAATGCTATTATCCTCATACCTGACGTCAGGTACTCGTTGTTGAAAGGATGAGGATATTTTATGGATCAGGCTGGCATTATTCGCGACCTATTAATCTGGCTGGAAGGTCATCTGGATCAGCCTTTGTCGCTTGACAATGTGGCGGCAAAAGCAGGCTATTCCAAGTGGCACCTGCAGAGAATGTTTAAGGACGTGACGGGCCATGCTATTGGCGCCTATATCCGCGCCCGTCGTTTATCGAAATCCGCAGTGGCGCTGCGCCTGACTGCGCGTCCAATTTTGGATATTGCGCTGCAATATCGCTTCGACTCTCAACAAACTTTTACTCGCGCATTCAAGAAACAATTTTCGCAGACACCAGCGCTGTATCGCCGTTCACCGGAATGGAGCGCATTCGGTATTCGCCCACCAATGCGACTGGGTGAATTTACGATGCCTGCGCACGAGTTTGTCACCCTGGAAGATACGCAACTGCTCGGCACCACGCAAAGCTATTCCTGCTCGCTGGAACAGATTTCAGATTTCCGTCATGAAATGCGTATTCAGTTCTGGCGCGACTTCCTTGCTCAGGCTCCGGCGATCCCGCCAGTGCTGTACGGGCTTAACGAAACGCGTCCGAGCATTGAAAAAGATGACGAACAGGAAGTGTTTTACACCACAGCACTGACGCCGGAACAGGCCAATGGCTATGTGCTGTCGGCGCAGCCTATCCTGTTACAGGGTGGCGAGTACGTGATGTTTACCTACGAAGGGCTGGGAACCGGTGTGCAAGAGTTTATCCTGACGGTTTACGGCACATGCATGCCAATGCTGAACCTGACGCGCCGTAAAGGACAGGATATCGAGCGATACTACCCGGCAGAAGATGCCAAAGCGGGAGATCGCCCGATCAACCTGCGCTGCGAATTCCTGATTCCGATTCGCCGCTAGCGCTGCAGTTCATCCAACGCAGGGGCGTCCAGATGTGAGATGTCCCCTGCCGTTTCAACGACCCATCCCGGCGCCAGCCATAAGCTTTCCTGGTAATCAACTCGAGAAATAGAACAGTTGCGCAGACGCAAGCGACGTTCAGCCCATGCCGGTAATCCCAGAATTGTACTCACCAGGCAACCCAGCGCGATACCGTGACTGACCAGCAGCGGACGACTTCCCGGCGGCAATTCCAGACAGGATGCCAGCGCCGCGTTGACGCGATCGCTCAATTCCTGCATCGATTCCCCTTCCGGGATACGACCATCCACCGTGCCATTCACCAACTGGCGACGCCAGCCCTCTTCCTCTGGCGTCAGCGTATCGATGTGACGTTTTTCCAGCACTCCCATATTTAGCTCGCGCAGACGGGAGTCATAGGTGATATCACAGCCACAGGCCTGGGCGATGATTTCTGCGGTGCGTCGTGTACGACCAAGATCGCTACTGATGACATGCGTAATACCAAACGAGCGGGCGCGTTCACCCACCTGCATGGCTTGTTGTTCACCTTTAGCGGTTAGTGGGCTGTCTGACTGGCCTTGAATACGTCGCTCGGCGTTCCACTGCGTTTCGCCATGGCGAACAAGGTATACCTGTAACATGCTTTTTTTCCGTTATATACTCGTCATACTTTGAGTAACAGATGCGTTGGTTTCGCTCGCTCACCCCAGTCACATAGTTATCTATGTTCCTGAGGATTCCCTTGCTTACCGCCTTTCTGTTACTCAAATTATTTAGAGTAGACTCTGCGATGAATTTTCAAACTGAGCTTAATTATGCACAAGGTTATCTCTGCGACCACCAATCCTGCCAAAATTCAGGCAATTCTGCGGGCATTTGAAGAGATTTTCGGGGAAGGATCCTGCCATATTGAACCCGTCGCCGTCGAGAGTGGCGTGCCGGAACAACCTTTCGGAAACCAGGAAACGCGCACTGGCGCACGAAATCGCGTTGTTAACGCTCGCCGCCTGCACCCGCAGGCCGATTTCTGGGTCGCCATTGAAGCAGGAATTGACGATGACGCCACCTTCAGTTGGGTGGTGATTGATAACGGCATTCAGCGCGGTGAAGCCCGTTCAGCCACGCTGCCATTGCCGACTGTCATTCTCGACAGAGTCCGCAAAGGTGAAGCACTCGGCCCGGTGATGTCGGACTATACGGGTATTGATGAAATTGGCCGTAAAGAAGGCGCAATCGGCGTTTTTACCGCGGGCAAGCTGACGCGCTCAAGCGTCTATCACCAGGCGGTGATTCTGGCGCTCAGCCCGTTTCATAACGCGATATACGATGAGTCATTGTAATTTGTAGGCCTGATAAGCGTAGCGCCATCAGGCAAGCAGCGCGCACCATTGCCGGATGGCGGCTTCGCCTTATCCGGCCTACGAGAAAATCAGACACTTTTCAGCAGTACCTGCTCCAGCCACTGACGCAGATCCACCGGTGCGGATTTGAGGCTGTTCGACCCCCGCGTGATAGTGGCAATCCCCGCCCCGAGCTCGTTTTTAAGCTCACGCTGGCTCATCTCGCCGCGCAGCAGCTCTTCAATGATACGCACACGCGTACCCAACGCTTCACGCTCATCCGGCGTTAACATCAAATTGAGCAGTGGCAGGTGTAAATCTTGTTCGTAGGCGTGTTTAAGCAGATCGACAAAACGTAACCACTCCTGGTGACGTTGTTCTGCCATCTCTGCTGAATAGGGTGATTGCTGAGTCATAAGATATCGCCATCGTTGCGGGGGAAGCGTGCTTGCTTCCCCCTTTTGTACTCTTTAACGAGTACGATAGCATAACACAATCGACACGATCAGTAACGACGTTGCCATTCTGCGTCGCTCATCAGCTCCGGTTTATCGCCGAGGAAATAGCGATAGTACGCATCATAAGCCAGCACGTTCTTCACATAACCACGCGTCTCTGAGAATGGAATGCTCTCGACAAACGCGACAGCATCAATGCGGCCAGCGCTATTGCCAAGCCAGGTGCGAACGCGCCCCGGACCGGCGTTATAGGCTGCTGATGCAAAGATGCGGTTATTGCCAAATTGCTGATACACGTACTGCAAATAGCTGGTACCAATGTTGATGTTGGTATCAGGATCCAGTAGCTGGCCCGGACTGCTGTAACCTGGAATCGAGAACATTTTCACCGTATGCGTCGCCGTGCCCGGCATAATCTGCATCAGCCCGCTGGCGCCGACCGGTGATTTCACTTTCGGGTTCCAGGCGCTTTCCTGACGCGCTATCGCCATCGCATAGCTTGGCTGAATATCCTTGCCGCTGGTGTAACGGGTAAACAGATCTTTATAGGCCAACGGGAAACGCTCTTCCAGATGATCCCACAGCTTACCGGCGATCGTCGCCTGAACGCTAAGATCCCACCAGTGATTGTTGAACGCGTAACGCGCCAACTGAGCCTGCTCGGACTTGGTACGGCTGGTGACCAAATTTGCCCATTCACTGCGCGCGGTATTATCCATGTTCCAGTACATTAGCTCGCGTACGCGTGCCATTTCTGGCCCCTGAGTCAGCGCAGAATCAACGTTCGCTGGCGCTTTATCCACTTTCAGCTCGTACTCTTCGCCCAGACGCTGTGCCGCCACCATCGGATAGAAACCACGCTGCTGCATGAGCTGGTGCAGGATCTCTTTGGCTTCCGCATCGCGTCCGCGCTCCAGCAGCAGATCCGCCTGCCAGTAGCGCCACTCGTCTTTTTCTTTTGCTTCCATTGGCAGACGCGCCAGCCAGGTATTCAGGCCACGACGATCGCCGGTTCCCAGCGCCATGCGCACCCGGCGCTCCACAAGCGAGGTGGAATTGGAGCGCATAATCGCATCATCACGCCATTTGGCCTGCTCGTCGGTGACATCATTGCCCATCAGACGCCAGGCAACAATATCGCGCAGCTCCTGGGTTTGCTCATCATTAAGCTGTTGCGCCTGCACCAGGGACGGGATCATCAGGCGGGCGTTTTCCACATCCTGACGCGCCACGCTGGCAAAGGCGACCGCCGCCATCTGTCGGGTGAAATCAGTGGCGCCGGTGGTTCGTGCAAAAGTCATCACCGAATTCGGATCGTTGGCCAGCGAGATGATCGCAGAGGCAATGGTTTGGTATTGCGCGGGCATCTGTCCGGCTAGCGCCGTCACCAGACCGGTATTCCCGGCTTTCATCGCCAGACGAATACGCTCCAGATACGCCAGCGGATCCTGAGTGCCTGAGGCGCGCCATACGCCAAATAATTTGTCACAGGCGTTCGGCTGACTTTTCCCGGTCAACCACAGCTCTTTCGCGCCCTGCCAGGCTTCTTCGGTTTGCCCGGTACTCCATTTCGCGAAGTAATAGTTACATTGCGCTTCCGTGGTACCCGGTTTTTCCGGGCTGAACGCCAGCAGTCCACGCCAGTCTTCGCGGCGCGCCAGTTCATTCACGAAACGCGATTGCAGCGTACGCGCAGGGGGCAGTGTCGGATTGGCACGCACAAAATTGGTAACGGTAATGGTGGGCTGATTCATCAGATCGTCAGTGATCTGACGATATTCCAGATACGGGTACAGAGGATAGTTCTTCAGGCCGGGCATCATCTGCTCTACGACATCCATCTGTCGGTTGTCCCAGGCTTGCTTGATTTGCGCATAACGATTGCGCTGCTCATCCAGAGAGTCGGCTCGCGCCACCTGACTGACCGTCAGCAGACATACGCTGGCTGCCAGCAGGCGCCAGGTAAATTGATTGGCTTTGTCCACAAGCTCTTCCTCTTCTCATGTTACGTCTGTGCAGCATCATGCCGCTTAATTAATTCATGCTAACCAGACATTGCAGAATGCGCCACGTCACGGACACTTTTTTACTTTTGTTGCGAGTGGGATCTGCTGGCTGGGATTGGGCAATGAAAAAGGCTACACTTCGCCTTTGATAACTATTCATCATCACGATAAACATAGAGGCGAGTCCAACGTGGCCCAATTCGTTTATACCATGCATCGTGTCGGCAAGGTCGTTCCGCCGAAACGTCATATTCTTAAAAACATCTCACTGAGCTTCTTCCCTGGCGCCAAAATCGGTGTTCTCGGTCTGAACGGTGCGGGTAAATCTACCCTGCTGCGTATCATGGCCGGTATTGATACCGATATCGAAGGTGAAGCTCGCCCACAGCCAGGCATTAAAATCGGTTACCTGCCGCAGGAACCAAAACTAAACCCAGAGCATACCGTTCGTGAATCCGTTGAAGAAGCGGTTGCCGAAGTGGTTAGTGCGCTGAAAGGTCTGGATGAAGTGTACGCCAAGTACGCCGAGCCGGACGCCGACTTCGATAAACTGGCCGCACAACAGGGCAAGTTTGAAGAAATTATCCAGGCGCACGACGGCCATAACCTGAACGTGCAGCTTGAGCGTGCCGCTGACGCCCTGCGTCTGCCGGACTGGGACGCTAAAATTGAGAATCTCTCCGGTGGTGAACGCCGCCGCGTTGCGCTGTGCCGCCTGCTGCTGGAAAAACCAGACATGCTGCTGCTCGACGAACCGACCAACCACCTGGATGCGGAATCCGTCGCGTGGCTGGAACGCTTCCTGCACGACTTCGAAGGCACCGTAGTGGCGATTACCCACGACCGTTACTTCCTCGACAACGTTGCGGGCTGGATCCTGGAGCTGGACCGTGGTGAAGGTATTCCGTGGGAAGGTAACTACTCTTCCTGGCTGGAGCAGAAAGATCAGCGTCTGGCCCAGGAAGCCTCTCAGGAAGCGGCTCGCCGTAAATCTATTGAGAAAGAGCTGGAGTGGGTACGTCAGGGCGCTAAAGGCCGTCAGTCTAAGGGTAAAGCCCGTCTGGCACGCTTTGAAGAGCTAAACAACACCGAATACCAGAAACGTAACGAAACCAACGAACTGTTTATTCCACCTGGAGCACGTCTGGGCGATAAAGTTGTTGAAGTCACCAATCTGCGTAAATCCTACGGCGATCGCGTTCTGATCGACGATCTGAGTTTCTCCGTACCGAAAGGTGCAATTGTCGGCATCATCGGTCCGAACGGCGCGGGTAAATCTACCCTGTTCCGTATGATGTCCGGTCAGGAACAGCCTGACAGCGGCACCATCACGCTGGGTGAAACCGTCAAACTGGCCTCCGTTGACCAGTTCCGTGACGCCATGGACAACAGCAAAACCGTATGGGAAGAAGTGTCCGGCGGGCTGGATATCATGCGCATTGGCAACACCGAGATGCCAAGCCGTGCCTACGTGGGCCGCTTCAACTTCAAAGGTGTGGATCAGGGCAAACGCGTAGGCGAGCTGTCCGGCGGTGAGCGTGGTCGTCTGCACCTGGCGAAGCTGCTGCAGGTTGGCGGTAACATGCTGCTGCTCGATGAACCAACCAACGACCTGGATATCGAAACCCTGCGCGCGCTGGAAAACGCCCTGCTGGAATTCCCGGGCTGCGCGATGGTTATCTCGCACGACCGTTGGTTCCTCGACCGTATCGCCACCCACATTCTGGATTACCAGGATGAAGGTAAGGTTGAGTTCTTCGAAGGTAACTTTACCGAATACGAAGAGTACAAGAAACGTACGCTGGGCGCCGATGCGCTGGAGCCGAAACGTATTAAGTACAAGCGTATTTCTAAGTAATTAGCGTTAAGCGCCGGATGGCGGCGTTACGCCTTATCCGGCCTACGAGGTTAGTGCGACTTGTAGGCCGGATATGCACCGCGCCATCCTGTCTACGAGGTTAGTGCGACTTGTAGGCCGAATATGCACAGCGCCATCCTGTCTATGAGGTTAGTGCGACTTGTAGGCCGGATAAGCGCAGCGCATCCGGCATTAAAACCTACCTCTAAAACCTACCTCTGCTCGCCCATCAACTCTTTCACCAGCTCCACGCAGCGCAGGAAGCGGCCGTCGTAGTCAGGCTCCTGAACGTGCACAAAATTGATATTGTTTTCCTGCAGCATCTCGACCAGCAGCGTCTGAAACGCTTTTCTGTCAACTGAGCTTCCAAGGCTGCGTAAGCCATCCGCCACCCACGGGGTATTATTCTCCAGCAGGATCACCAGATCGAAGCGATACTCGTCAATAAGCGCTTGCACAAACGGGTGTTCACGCCCTTCATACTTTTTACAGAAGGCCTGAGTGGTCACGAAATCGGTGTCGATGAACGCCACTTTATTGGCGTACTTAACAGCAAAATCAATGTATTGCGCTTGTCCCAGGGCGATTTTATCGTAGTCAGAATACTGTAGCGCCATCTCATCGCCGCCCAAATGGGAGAAAACATAATCACGCCCGTATTCCCACGCACTGGTGGTGTTAAAGATATTGGCGAGCTTATTCACCAGCGTCGATTTGCCGCTCGACTCCCCGCCGAGAATCGCCACGGTGCGCACGAAAAACGGCTTCACTTCGGTCGGAATATACTCCCAGTAGCGAAACGGGTTCTCACGGATTTGCCCGCCGCTAATGCTCATAAACGTTCGCTTGGGATCCACCAGCACGGTTTCGATCCCCAAGTGCTCCAGATACTGCGGGGCATCTGATTCTTCAGAGGTGTAGATCCAGTTTGGCTGGATCCCTTTCTCCTGCATAAACGTTTTGATCCCGTTGCTCCACACGTCCCAGCCGTGCGGATACGGCTCCATGCCTTCTTCGTTAAAGGCATGAATACGGATATTTTTCTGATACTTAAAGGTTTGCAGCAGCCAGCGTAAACGATCGGGCACCGTAGGCTGTTGCGACATGGCACTGTCTTCAAACAGGCTGCGATCGCGCGTGTCATCATAGCCCATGATGATATGCAGTTCATCGACCTGGCTACAGGCGCGCTGGATAAGATAGATATGGCCGGTGTGCAGCGGATAAAACTTGCCGAATACCACACCGATATTTTTCTGCTGGCGCGGAAACTCCAGCCCGAGAAAACGGTGCAACGCCTCCAGCTTCTGCGCGCTGGGGCTTTTGATTTTGGCATTCAGCAGTTGGCTTAGGTATCCCTTGGTCATGCCACTGGCATCCGCCACCTGTTGCAGGGTACAGCCCTTTTGCTTTATGGCGGTTTTCAGATATTCAAATGACACAAGAGCCTCCTGCTGGAAAAATCGCGTAACACTGCCTGATGGCGCTTCGCTTATCAGGCCTACAAAATCAGTACGTACGGGTATTTGATTATAGGTCGTCAAACACGCTTAACGCATCCGCAAGCTTCTTAACGCCAAAGACCTGCATCCCTTCCGGTACTTTTTTCGGTACGTTAGCGGCAGGGACAATCGCCCGGCGAAAGCCGTGCTTCGCCGCTTCCGAAATACGCTCCTGGCCGCTGGGTACCGGACGGATTTCGCCCGCCAGCCCCACTTCGCCAAAGACCACTAAATCCTGCGGCAGCGGCCTGTCGCGCAGACTGGAAACCATTGCCAGCAGCAACGCCAGGTCGGCGCTGGTTTCGGTGACTTTTACGCCGCCGACTACGTTAACGAACACGTCCTGATCCGCCATCTGCAAGCCACCGTGACGATGCAGCACCGCCAGCAGAATCGCCAGACGGTTCTGTTCCAGACCGACCGCCACGCGACGCGGGTTCGCCATCATCGAATGATCGACCAGCGCCTGAATCTCTACCAGCAGCGGGCGCGTGCCTTCCCAGACCACCATCACCGAACTGCCGGAGGTGACCTCATCGCCACGGCTTAAGAAGATAGCGGAAGGGTTGCTGACTTCACGCAGACCCTGTTCGGTCATGGCAAAGACGCCCAGCTCATTCACCGCACCAAAGCGGTTTTTATGGCTACGCAGAGTACGGAAACGGGAATCGGCGTCACCGTCGAGCAGTACCGAACAGTCAATACAGTGCTCCAGCACCTTCGGCCCGGCCAGCGAGCCATCTTTGGTGACGTGGCCGACCATGACAATCGCCACGCCGCGCGTTTTGGCAAAGCGCGTCAGGTAAGCCGCCGTTTCGCGCACCTGCGCCACGCTGCCCGGCGAAGACTGAATATCCGCCATGTGCATTACCTGAATGGAGTCGATCACCATCAGTTTCGGCTGTTCTTCTTCGGCAATCAGGCAAATTTGTTCAATACTGGTTTCCGACAGCATGTTCAGATTCGCCGTCGGCAAGCCAAGCCGGTGCGCGCGCATCGCCACCTGTTGTAGCGACTCTTCGCCAGTAACGTACAGGGTTTTCATCTGCTCAGCGAGCTTACACAGCGTTTGTAGCAGCAGCGTCGATTTCCCCGCGCCGGGGTTACCGCCAATCAGGATAGCGCTGCCGGGTACCACCCCGCCGCCCAGCACGCGGTCAAACTCTTTAAATCCGGTGGAAAAACGCGGCAGTTCCTCAAGGCTGATGTCAGACAGCTTCTGCACTTTTGCCACGCCCGCATTCCCGGCATAGCCACTGAGCCGCTCGTTACGCGCCACCGTTGGCGATGCGGCAAGGCGCACCTCGGTAATGGTGTTCCAGGCCTGACAGGCGCTGCATTGCCCCTGCCAGCGCGGGTAATCAGCCCCGCATTCATTACAAACAAAGGCGCGTTTTGGAGCTTTGGCCACGTTTTACCTCTTTCGTTAACGCTTTTGCCGGATGGCGCGGACGCTTATCCGGCCTACGGACACCTTGCCACCGGGCAATTTAATCATTTCTGGTTCATGCTGCCGGAGAGAATGCAGAACACGCCCATCAGGTCAGCGTGGCGGATAGTAATCTCCGTCTTTTCGTTCACTTTCGGTTTAGCATGATACGCAATACCCAGCCCGGCCGTTTTGATCATCGGCAGGTCGTTGGCACCGTCGCCGATCGCCACCGTCTGCGCCATCGGGATCTCATATTCTTGCGCCAGGCGGGTCAGGGTATTGGCTTTGTACTGGGCATCGACGATATCGCCGATCACGTTGCCGGTAAATTTACCGTCCATGATCTCCAGCTCGTTTGCTACAGCCGCCGTCAGACGCAGTTTATTACGCAGGTAATCGGCAAAGAAGGTAAAACCGCCAGAGGCAATAGCCACTTTCCAGCCGAGCGTTTCCAGTTTTAACACCAGTTGAGTCAGGCCGGGCATCAGCGGTAGCGTTTCGCGCACCTGATGCAGAATATTGGCATCAGCGCCCTTCAGCGTCGCCACGCGGCTACGCAGGCTGGCGGTAAAGTCCAGTTCGCCACGCATTGCGCGTTCCGTGACTTCCGCAACCATCTCACCGGTTCCAGCCAGTTTAGCAATTTCATCAATGCATTCGATCTGGATTGCCGTTGAGTCCATGTCCATCACCAGCAAACCCGGCGTGCGCAGATGCGGAATTTTGCCTAACGGGGCAACATCCAGTTTGGCATCATGAGCCAGTTTTGCCGCGCGCGGCGTTAACGAACCCGCCAGGCGAATCACCTGATAATCCTCAACGCACCAGGCAGCAACAATCACCATCGCTGCACCCAGTTTGCTCTGGTATTGCGTTAAACGTTGTTTATCCAGACCACGACCGTACAGCAGCCAGCCACTGCGGCCCGCGTGGTAGTCCAGCGGCATGACTTCATCGCCACTTAAAGAGAGAGGCAGACCTGGCCACAGAGAAACATCTTCAGGTAGATCGCACCAGGTTATGTTAGGCATTAAAGCTCCTGTAAAATCGTTCGGGTCGGAATCATCAGGGGAAAATAACGCATGAGGCTACCCTGTAACCAGCGCTTCTGGCAACATTAAGTCTCAAATTTTCAGCAGGTGGAATATGGCTCGCGCAAAACTGAAATTCCGACTTCATCGTGCAGTGATTGTATTGTTCTGTCTTGCGCTGCTCGTCGCCCTGATGCAGGGCGCATCCTGGTTTAGTCAAAGTCACCAGCAGCAGCGTAATCCGCAGCTCGAAGAGCTGGCCCGTACGCTGGCCCGCCAGGTGGCGCTAAATGTTGCTCCGCTAATGCGTACCGAAACGCCGGATGAAAAACGCATCAAAGCGGTACTCACACAGCTGACGGAAAGTAGCCGTATTCTGGACGCTGGCGTGTACGATGAACAGGGAGACCTGATTACGCGTACCGGCGAGAGCGTCAACGTTCGTGACCGACTGGCGCTCGACGGCAAAAAAGCCGGGGGTTATTTTAACCAGCAGATTGTCGAACCCATTCAGGGGAAAAATGGTCCGCTGGGCTATTTGCGCCTGACGCTGGATACCCACACCCTCGCCACCGAGGCGAAGCAGGTAGATAACACCACCAATATCTTACGCCTGATGCTGCTGCTGGCGCTGGCGATTGGCGTCGTGCTCACCCGTACATTATTGCAAGGCAAGCGTACCCGCTGGCAGCAATCCCCTTTCCTGCTGACCGCCAACAAACCGGTGCAGGAAGAAGACAACGAGAAAAAAGAGTAAAAGCAGTAAAAACTGTAAAACAGAAGGGAAATCAACCATGACTACACTACGCCTGCTTATCTCAGACTCTTACGATCCGTGGTTTAATCTCGCGGTCGAAGAGTGCATTTTTCGCCAGATGCCCGCCACGCAGCGCGTCCTGTTCTTGTGGCGTAACGCCGATACGGTGGTGATTGGCCGGGCGCAAAACCCGTGGAAAGAGTGTAATACCCGCCGTATGGAGGAAGACAACGTGCGGCTCGCCCGCCGTAGCAGCGGCGGCGGCGCGGTGTTCCATGACTTAGGCAATACCTGCTTTACCTTTATGGCCGGTAAACCGGAGTACGACAAAACCATTTCCACCGCGATTGTCCTCAACGCATTGAATTCTCTGGGTGTGACGGCGGACGCCTCCGGGCGTAACGATCTGGTTGTGAAAACGCCAGACGGCGATCGCAAAGTTTCAGGCTCTGCTTACCGGGAAACGAAAGATCGCGGATTCCACCACGGCACGCTGCTGCTAAATGCCGATCTCAGCCGCCTGGCAAACTATCTCAATCCCGACAAAAAGAAACTCGCAGCAAAGGGGATTACCTCTGTCCGCTCACGGGTGGCGAATTTGACGGAGCTGTTACCGGGCATCACCCATGAACAGGTCTGTCAGGCCATCACGGAAGCCTTTTTTGCTCATTATGGCGAACGCGTTGAAGCGGAAGTGATCTCACCGGATAAAACGCCGGACCTGCCAAATTTTGCCGAAACCTTTGCCCGCCAGAGCAGTTGGGAATGGAATTTTGGTCAGGCACCTGCTTTCTCGCATCTGCTGGACGAGCGTTTCACCTGGGGCGGTGTTGAGCTGCATTTCGACGTCGAAAAAGGTCATATCACGCGCACACAGGTGTTTACCGACAGTCTCAATCCCGCGCCGTTAGAAGCGCTGGCAGAGCGGCTACAGGGCTGCCAGTATCGCGCCGATGTTTTACAGCAGACTTGCGAAGCGCTGGTTACGGAATATCCGGATCAGGAAAGCGAGCTGCGTGAACTGGCGGCGTGGGTGGCGAAGGCCATGCGTTAAGCGATTAGTGGCGAATTGCCGGATGGCGGCTGCGCCTTATCCGGCCTACAAGACCGCTCCTGTAGGCCTGATAAGCGAAGCGCCATCAGGCATTAATAGCGGCATTCCCGTAGGCCCGGCCAGCGCAACGCCACCGGGCCACAACAACCCTTACTCTTTATCGCCCAGCAGAACGGATTCCAGCGCGATTTTGATCATGTCGTTAAAGGTCGTCTGACGTTCAGCGGCAGTGGTCTGCTCGTGAGTACGGATATGGTCGGAAACGGTGCAGATGGTCAGCGCTTTTGCACCAAATTCCGCAGCAACACCGTAGATGCCCGCCGCTTCCATTTCCACGCCCAGCACGCCGTATTTTTCCATCACGTCGAACATTTCACCGTCCGGAGAGTAGAACAGGTCAGCGGAGAACAGGTTGCCCACGCGCGCGTCTACACCCAGTGCTTTTGCCGCATCAACCGCGTTACGCACCATGTCGAAGTCAGCGATAGCAGCGAAGTCATGATCTTTAAAACGGATACGGTTAACTTTGGAGTCGGTGCAAGCGCCCATACCGATAACCACGTCACGCAGTTTAACGTCCATACGCACAGCGCCGCAGGAGCCTACGCGAATGATTTTCTTCACGCCGAAATCGGTGATCAGCTCTTTGGTGTAGATGGAGCAGGACGGGATACCCATACCGTGACCCATAACGGAGATCTTACGGCCTTTGTAAGTACCGGTAAAACCTAACATGCCGCGAACGTTGTTCACTTCACGAACATCTTCGAGGAAAGTTTCAGCAATATGCTTTGCACGCAGCGGGTCGCCCGGCATCAATACGACGTCAGCGAAATCACCCATTTCTGCATTAATATGTGGAGTTGCCATTTTTTGTCCTTATTTCGTTGTTATTGCCTGATGGCGGCTACGCCTTATCAGGCCTACAAAACGTATGCAAAACAGTGAAATACCTTAAGGATTTCGCGTTGTAGGAAGGCGACGAATTCGTGAATCCCCGGGAGCATAGATTCACTATGTGACCGGGGGGAGCGAATGAAGTCAACGCATCTACAGCGCGAAAGACAACGGGTATTACAGCATGTTTTTACCGTAGTCCATCGGTGACGTACCAAAGTAGCTCGCCAGCGTCTGACCGATATCAGCGAAGGTTTCACGGTGACCTAACGAACCAGGTTTCACTTTCGGGCCGTAAACCAGTACCGGGATGTGTTCACGGGTGTGATCAGTGCCGGTCCAGCTTGGGTCGCAGCCGTGGTCAGCGGTCAGGATCAGAATGTCATCTTCACCCACCAGCTCCATCAGCTCAGGCAGACGGCGGTCGAACAGTTCCAGGCCCGCTGCATAACCGGCGATATCGCGACGATGTCCCCAGGAAGAGTCGAAATCAACGAAGTTGGTGAAGACGATGGTCTTATCACCTGCTTCTTTCATCTCTTTGATGGTGGCGTCGAACAACGCATCCAGACCGGTGGCTTTCACTTTTTTGGTGATGCCGCAGTTAGCGTAGATATCCGCGATTTTACCGACGGAAACCACGTGACCGTCTTTCTCGTCGACCAGTTTCTGCAGCACGGTCGGTGCTGGCGGCTCAACGGCCAGGTCGTGACGGTTACCGGTACGCTGGAAGTTACCGGCTTTATCACCGATAAACGGACGGGCGATAACACGACCGATGTTGTAACCACCTTCAGTCAGCTCTTCACGAGCGATTTCGCACAGCTCATAGAGCTTATCCAGGCCAAACGTCTCTTCGTGGCAGGCAATCTGGAACACTGAGTCAGCGGAGGTATAGAAAATCGGCTTGCCGGTTTTCATATGCTCTTCACCCAGTTGATCCAGGATCACGGTACCGGAAGAGTGGCAGTTGCCGAGGTAGCCTGGCAGGTTGGCACGTTTTACCAGTTTATCCAGCAGTTCCTGCGGGAAGCTGTTTTCATGATCGGAGAAATAACCCCAATCAAACAGAACCGGGACACCCGCGATTTCCCAGTGGCCAGACGGCGTGTCTTTCCCGGAAGAAAGTTCATGCGCCCATGCGTAGGCACCAATCACTTCCGCGTTACCGTCCATACCAGCAGCAATTTTACCGGTAGAACCTTCGTGAGCTTTCACCAGGCCCAGACGGGTCAGGTTAGGCAGATTCAGTGGACCTTTGCGACCATTGTCAGCTTCACCTTTCGCACAGGCTTCTGCAATGTGTCCCATAGTGTCTGAACCTACGTCGCCAAAGCGATCCGCATCTTCAGTCGCACCAATACCAAAGGAGTCCAGCACCATAATAAATGCACGTTTCATCTTGTTCTCCATACATCTGCGCCGCAAAAAAGCGATCAGATCAGTATACAGTTATTCGGTAATACGACGATAGACTGTCGGTGTAATTTCTGGCGCTTTATCGTCAAGGCTAATTGCCGCTTTGACCGCTTTCGCCGCTTCCTGCCAGCTGGCTTCGTCTTTCGCGTGGATCACCGCCAGCGGGCGTTGTCCGTCTACGCTGTCGCCCAGACGCGCCATATCGCTAAAGCCAACGCTGTAATCAATGGTGTCCGAAGCCTGACGACGACCGCCGCCCATGGAAACGACCGCCATCCCCAACGCACGGGTATCCATCGCGCTGACAAAGCCTTCGGTATCAGCATATACCGCTTTGCTGAGCATTGCCGTCGGCAGGTACTTCGCATAATTTTCGACGAAATCGGTCGGGCCTTTTTGCGCCGCAACCATGCGACCAAAAATCTCTGCCGCTTTACCGTTGTCCAGCACCGCCTGCAATTTCGCACGGGCTTCGGCGTCATCTTTCGCCAAATTGCCGGAGATCAGCATTTCCACGCACAGCGCCATGGTGACGTCTAACAGACGTGGATTACGGTATTCACCGGTCAGGAACTGCACCGCTTCGCGGACTTCGACCGCGTTACCTGCGCTGGAGGCCAGCACCTGGTTCATATCGGTTAACAGCGCGGTGGTACGTACACCCGCACCGTTTGCCACACCAACAATCGCTTCAGCGAGAGCTTCAGAAAGCTCGTAGGTCGGCATAAAGGCGCCGCTGCCCACTTTCACATCCATCACTAGCGCATCCAGCCCTTCCGCCAGTTTTTTCGCCAGAATGGAACCGGTAATCAGCGGGATGGAATCCACCGTCGCGGTAATATCGCGGGTGGCATAAAAACGTTTATCCGCCGGTGCGAGCGAGCTGGTTTGCCCAATAATCGCCACACCCACGTCTTTAATAATTTCACGGAAGCGCGCGTCGTCCGGGAAGATGTCAAATCCAGGAATCGCTTCCAGTTTATCGAGTGTACCGCCGGTATGCCCCAGGCCACGCCCGGAGATCATCGGAATATAGCCGCCGCACGCTGCGACCATCGGGCCTAACATCAGTGACGTTACGTCACCTACACCGCCGGTAGAGTGTTTATCCACAATCGGGCCGTTCAGCTGCAGGCTTTTCCAGTCCAGCACGGTTCCTGAATCACGCATTGCCATGGTCAGCGAAACTCGCTCAGGCATTGTCATATCGTGGAAGAAAATGGTCATCGCCAGGGCGGCGATTTGCCCTTCAGAGATGGTGTTGTCGCGAATACCATTGATAAAGAAACGAATTTCCTCATCGCTCAGCGCATGACCATCACGTTTTTTACGAATAATTTCTTGTGCGAGAAACACGGTAACCCCCAGGGGAAAAGAGTAGAAGGCCGTTGTAGGCCGGGTAAGCAACGCACCACCCGGCAGTCGTCTTAATGCCGGATGGCGGCTACGCCTTATCCGGCCTACGTCGCTACAGCTCCGGCAATATAAGGCTTAGTAGCTGCTTGCGCTCTTGCCGTCGCCGTGACCCAGCGCTTTCAGCAGACTCGCCAGCAGGCTGGATGCGCCAAAACGGTAGTGACGAGAATCAGCCCAGTCAGCGCCAAACAGTTCATCGGCAATCGCCAGGAACTGCTGTGCATCTTCTGCAGTGCGTACGCCACCAGCCGGTTTGAAACCTACAGTTTTAGAAACACCCATGTCGCGGATCACTTCCATCATGATGCGTGCGCTTTCCGGCGTCGCATTGACCGGCACTTTACCGGTAGAAGTTTTGATGAAATCAGCACCGGCTTTGATGGAGATTTCAGACGCTTTGCGAATCAGTGCTTCTTCTTTCAGCTCACCGGTTTCGATGATGACTTTCAGCAGCACGTTTGCTGCCGCACACGCGTCTTTGCAGGCTTTAACCAGATCGAAACCAATCTGTTCGTTACCGGCGATCAGCGCACGGTACGGGAACACCACGTCAACTTCATCTGCACCGTAAGCAATCGCCGCGCGGGTTTCAGCCAGCGCAATCTCGATGTCGTCGTTGCCATGCGGGAAGTTGGTTACTGTTGCAATGCGGATGTCCGGCGTGCCCTGCTCTTTCAGGGTCTTACGCGCAATAGGGATGAAACGCGGATAGATACAGATTGCGGCAGTGTTGCCAACCGGGGTCTTCGCCTGATGACACAGCGCGATCACTTTTTCATTGGTGTCGTCGTCATTCAGAGTGGTCAGGTCCATCAGTTTCAGTGCACGCAGGCTGCTTGCTGTTAAATCGGTCATAACATTCTCCAACGGCATCGCCGTATAAAATTTCACCTTGCGAGTTTGTTAGTATTCTAACATCCGCTCGCTATTACACTTCGATATACATCACAGTTAATGAAAACCACATACAGATTTGCATTACTCTAATGAGATCTACTTCAAATAAATCACCTTTTCTAAAGGGATGCGGTGGCATCAGGCGCATCCGGATCAAAGGTTGTGGCGGCGTTGCTTTCTACAATGGCGTTACACCTTCGGGACAAAAAGGAATCAACGATGCCCACTTCAAGCGAACTCGCGCTGCAACAGCGTTGCCAACAAATCGTGACCAGCCCGGTGCTCAGCCCTGAGCAGAAACGCCACTTTCTTGCGCTGGAAGCTGAAAACGCGCTGCCTTACCCGCAACTGCCTGCACAGGCACGTCAGGCGCTGGATGATGGGGTAATCTGCGATATGTACGAAGGTCATGCCCCGTTCAAACCGCGCTATGTTTTACCCGATTACGCGCGTTTTCTGGCCAATGGTTCATCGTGGCTGGAGCTGGAAGGCGCCAGGGATCTTGATGACGCGTTATCCTTACTCACTATTCTTTACCACCATGTTCCGTCAGTGACGTCGATGCCGGTCTATCTCGGTCAGCTCGATGCCCTGTTGCAACCGTATGTTAGAATTCTAACACAAGAAGAGATCGATATTCGAATAAAACGTTTCTGGCGTTATCTCGACAGAACTCTGCCAGACGCGTTTATGCATGCCAATATCGGCCCTGCAGATACGCCAGTCACCCGTGCAATTTTACGCGCAGACGCAGAGCTAAAGCAGGTCTCGCCTAATCTGACATTCATTTATGACCCGCAAATCACACCTGACGATCTGCTGCTCAACGTGGCGAAAAATATCTGCGAGTGCAGTAAGCCGCATATTTCCAATGGCCCTGAGAATGATAAAATTTTCACAAAAGGTCAGTACGGTGTCGTCAGCTGCTACAACTCTTTGCCGCTCGCCGGGGGTGGAAGCACGTTGGTCAGGCTTAATCTGAAAGCCATCGCAGAGCGCAGCACCTCTGTCGATGACTTCTTTACGCGCACCCTACCGCACTACTGCCAGCAGCAAATCGCCATCATTGATTCACGATGTGAATTCCTCTATGAGAAATCACATTTCTTTGAGAATAGCTTCCTCGTGCAGGAAGGGTTGATTGATCCCGAACGTTTTGTGCCTATGTTCGGGATGTACGGCCTGGCGGAGGCGGTGAACCTGCTGTGCGATAAGGCGGGACAGAATGCGCGCTATGGGAAAGATGAGTTCGCCAATCAGCTCGGCTATCGCATCAGCACCCAACTGGCGGAATTTGTCGAAAACACCCCGGTGAAATATGGCTGGAAGCAGCGCGCGATGCTGCATGCACAGTCGGGGATCAGTTCTGACATCGGCACCACGCCAGGTGCACGCCTGCCTTACGGCGATGAGCCGGACCCGATCACCCACCTGCAAACCGTCGCACCACATCACGCGTTTTATCACGCCGGGATCAGCGACATTCTCACGCTGGATGAAACCATCAAGCGTAATCCTCAGGCGCTGGTGCAGTTGTGCCTCGGGGCGTTTAAAGCTGGAATGCGCGAGTTTACCGCCAACGTGAGCGGCAACGATCTGGTTCGCGTTACGGGTTACATGGTGCGCCTGTCGGATCTGGAAAAGTATCGCGCCGAAGGGTCACGAACCAACACCACCTGGCTTGGCGAAGAAGCCGCGCGCAATACGCGCATTCTGGAACGACAACCTCGCGTGATTAGCCATGAACAGCAGATGCGCTTTAGTAAGTAGGCTGATTCCTTTCTCCTGCGTCGACGGGCCGGGCAGTCGCCTGGCTCTGTTTCTGCAAGGATGTAATCTGCGCTGTAAAAATTGCCACAATCCGTGGACGATGGGACGCTGCAACGACTGCGGGGAGTGTGTGCTGCATTGCCCGCATGAGGCGCTGAGCCTGAGCGCGGGGAAAGTGTGGTGGCAGTCCGATGTGTGTCAGCAGTGCGACACCTGCCTGCACATGTGCCCTCAGCAGGCCACGCCGATGGCGCAGAGTATGAGCGTTGATGAAGTGCTGCAACATATTCGCAAGGCAGTGCTGTTTATTGAGGGAATTACGGTCAGCGGCGGTGAAGCGACAACCCAGCTGCCGTTTATTGTGGCGCTATTTACCGCGATAAAAACCGATCCGCAGTTGCAACACCTGACCTGCATGGTAGACAGCAATGGCATGCTGAGCGAAACCGGCTGGCAAAAATTGTTGCCGGTGTGCGACGGCGTAATGCTGGATTTAAAAGCCTGGGACAGCACGTGTCATCGACAACTTACTGGACGCGATAACACGCTGATTAAAAAAAGCATTACCTTTTTGTCCGGGCAGGGAAAACTGGCGGAACTGCGCCTGTTGGTGATTCCTGGTCAGGTGGATTATCTACAGCATATCGATGCGCTGACAGCGTTTATCAAACGCACCGGTGACGTACCGGTGCGGCTGAATGCCTTTCATGCGCACGGGGTGTATGGCGAAGCGAAGGACTGGCCGAGCGCCACGCCGGAGGATGTGGAACAGCTGGCGCAAAGATTGCGCGAACGCGGGGTGGATAATTTGATTTTCCCGGCGCTGTACCTGTGATTGCCGGATGCGACGACATCATCTGTAGGCCGGAAAAAACACAGCTGCCATCCGACGAAGTTATGCCTGATGCGCTTCGCTTATCAGGCCTACGGAGCGCACACATTTGTCGGCCGGATACGCCATCCAATCACACATTAAACAACGCCGTGGTATTACGATACAGCGCGTCAGCGATCACGTCCGCAGGTTCCGGGCGCAGTTCGCATAAGACGTCGAAGACTCTGACTACCTGCTCCGGCCGGTTAGGCTGTCCCTGAAAGCCATTGAGCGGCATATCCGGCGCGTCGGTTTCCAGCAACAGCGATTCCAGCGGTAATTGCGCCATTACCTCGCGGGTTTTACTGGCGCGCGGATAGGTAATGGTGCCTCCCACGCCAATTTTGTATCCCAGTTGCACAAAGCGCTCTGCCTGCTGCACGCTCCCGGAAAAACCATGCACCACGCCAGTTCGCGGCAAAGCATGACGTTTCAGGTGCATCGCCAGCTTGTCATGGGTGCGCCGCGAATGCAGGATCACCGGCAATTCGTACCGCTTCGCCAGCTTTAGTTGCGCT
Source organism: Citrobacter sp. Cpo030 (assembly GCF_030333005.1). Classification (NCBI taxonomy): domain Bacteria; kingdom Pseudomonadati; phylum Pseudomonadota; class Gammaproteobacteria; order Enterobacterales; family Enterobacteriaceae; genus Citrobacter; species Citrobacter sp. Cpo030. Next base: position 379,532 of record NZ_JAOWGT010000075.1, read on the forward strand.
TCCAGCACCCACTCTTGCTTATCGAATTGCGGATCGTCCCGATACAGATCCAATCCAATCTCGCCTAGCGCCACCAGCTTTCGTGGGCGCTTATCCAGCTCCTGTTGCAACTGGTCCAGGCAGTCATCGCTATGTTGTTCAATAACAATGGGATGCAGACCAAGCGCGGCAAACAATGGAGGATAATTTTCCGCTAGCGCCAGTACGCGGGGAAAATTCGTCGCCTGTGTGGCCGGAACGATAATGCTCTGTACACCAACCTCCACCGCGCGCTGAATGCTGGCAGATTCATCGCCAGTAAACGGCGGGAAATCAAAGTGACAATGCGTATCGATAAAACGATAACTCACGCCAAATCCTCATTATCAAACGTCGTGTCGTTCGCCTGAGGCGCATTGGTCACCACTGGCACATGGGCATCGTTGGCCACCGGCGCAGGAGGAACTACCACCGGCCCCGGCACCACAATCTTCGGCGTCTGACGAGGCAGCGGCGCATTTTTCGCCAACAGTTTGCCGACTGTCGCCAGAAAGTAACGACCGCACAGGCGTCCGGTTTTGTAATCTTCCCGCAGTGCCGGAATACGGCTGCCCAACGCCATGCTATGAAGTGGTTTTGGCGGATAGATCTCAAAGATACGCAGCTTGCCCGGCGGCTTCTCAATAAAACTTTGAGTAGCGCGATAGCTGGCTTCATGGTGCTGGACCAGATTCAATAACGGTTGCAGACTGCTTTCGCCCAGCCAGCGTTCCATACGCTTAAACCACTGCGGGGTGTAGTACATTTGCGAGGGCACGGTACGGATAACCACCAGCGTTTTTGCCCCCTGCTTCGCCGCCTCTTGCACCGGTATGGCGTCACTGACTCCACCATCCAGATAGTTCACGCCATCCAACACAACCCCAGTACGGTAGAACCCGGGAATCGCGCTGGAGGCACGAATAAGATCGAGCCAGTTTTGCCGGTTCGGTGAAAAATAGCCGGGCGTGTAGTCATCGCCCCGACAGGCGCACATATAAAATGCTTTCCCAGCGGCAAACAGGCGCTCGGCGTTATCCATTGCCAGCGGCATCTGGGACGCAGTCGAATCCACCAGCCAGTCGAGATCGATCAGATTTCCCCCACGCACAAAACGCACCGGGTCAAAAAATTCGCGTCGGGTGGTGTAACGCATAATAACTTTGCGGCCGTAACCGGGCTGGTTACAGAGATAGGCTGAAAGGTTTTGCGCGCCAGCCGACGTCCCATAGTAGAGATCAAAGGGATTGAACTGCGCGCGCATGAACTCATCCAGTACGCCGGCGGTGAAGATGCCTCTTTGTCCCCCGCCCTCGCACACCAGCGCCACACTGCCTGGTTGAAATGGACGTAACGATAACGGCGCAATATTACCGAGTGTGACGGGTATTCTCTGCCCCACCTCTGCCTTCCTGTTGTTTTTGTAATAGAGCAACAAAGTAACGCAAATTGCCTGACGCTAAAACCGTAAAAGCCAGTCCAATGGACTGGCTTAGTAGCAATTTTTCTTTACGGTTTACGTACTAGGGTCGTTTACGCCCGGTAAACAGGCTGACCAGGAACAAAATGATCCCCACCACAAACACAATTTTCGCTGCGCCGGCTGCAGTACCCGCCAGTCCACCAAAACCGAGTGCGGCGGCAATTAACGCGATAACCAGAAATATGATGCCCCATCGAAACATATGCTTCTCCTTTACCATAGTTAATTTCACCGCTTGATATGAGCGCTCAGGCTGCCCATCGGCGATATTTTCAGTGTGGTGCACAACACGCCTCCCGACAAACGTCAGGAGGACGAATTAAGTCTAATTACTGAGTTTTGAGATCGTTTTTGACGCTTTTCACGCCATCAATCGCTTTGGCGATGCTCTCAGCACGATCGCTTTGAGCCTGTGAATCGACGGTGCCTGAAAGTTGCACAACGCCATCGGTGGTCTCAACTTTCACCTTGCGGGAAGGGACGATATCATCGGCCAGCAGCTTGGCTTTCACCTCACTGGTGATTGCCGTATCGCCCGCATAGCCTTTAACGGAGGTTTCTTTACTATCACGCACATGCAGTTTGTCGCTAACGGAGGTCACGCCCTCAACGCCTTTCGCCACTTTCACCGCTTCTTCGGCCTGTGCCTGGCTTTCAACAAACCCGCTTAGTGTCACCACCTTTTGATCTGTTTTGACGGAAATATCGGTGCTCTTAATGCTTTCGTGGTCCACCAGCGCGGCTTTTACTTTCGCGGTGATGGTGCTGTCATCCATGAAATTACCGACTTTGTTCATAGAGCTATCGACTTTCTGCCCCGCACTTTCGACGCCGGATTGCGCTTTATCCATCGTAGCGTTTTCTGCATAAGCAGAACCCGTTGCAACAGCGGAGGTCAGCATCACGGCCAGCAGCGTTTTAGAAATCTTAAGTCCTGTCATTGTCATCGATGTATTCCTGTATGTTTTGCTAAAAGCTATGCTCTGCCGTTACACGGCCTGAACCAGCAACTAATCTTGTAAGTGGAATAAATATCAGCAATAGACGCTGCAACAGGCAGCCTAAAAAGCATTAAACGCCGATATTTATGTCATCACATTGTTAAATATAGTTCACGATTTCGTGATCGCAGTCAGAATTGATTAAAAAACAGGCAAACAAAAGAAAAACGCGAGGTTTTAAGAACATTCCGCAAGGGATTTAAAAGACAGGAAAAGTTGCAGGACACGGCGGATACCGTGCCCTGGAAGGTCGATTAGTGTTCGCGTGTTTTACGGAACTGAACGTCCGGGTAACGTTCCTGGGTGAGATTCAGGTTAACCATGGTTGGTGCGATATAGGTGAGGTTATCGCCGCCATCCAGAGCTAGCTGAATTTCGTTCTTACGCTTAAATTCTTCGAATTTCTTCACGTCAGAACATTCTACCCAGCGCGCAGTCGCTACGTTGACAGATTCATAAATCGCTTCAACGTTGTACTCGCTCTTCAGACGTGAAACCACCACGTCAAACTGCAGCACACCCACCGCGCCCACGATGAGATCGTTATTGGCGATCGGACGGAATACCTGCACTGCGCCCTCTTCTGACAACTGAACCAGCCCTTTCAGCAGCTGTTTCTGCTTCAATGGATCCTTCAGGCGAATACGACGAAACAGCTCCGGTGCGAAGTTCGGAATACCGGTGAACTTCATCATTTCGCCCTGGGTAAAGGTATCGCCGATCTGGATAGTGCCGTGGTTATGCAGACCGAGAATATCGCCCGGATACGCTTCTTCCACATGAGAACGGTCACCGGCCATAAAGGTGAGTGCGTCGGAGATCACCACGTCTTTACCAATGCGCACCTGGCGCATTTTCATGCCTTTCTCATACTTGCCGGATACCACACGCATGAACGCCACGCGGTCACGGTGTTTCGGGTCCATGTTGGCCTGAATTTTAAACACGAAACCGGTGAACTTCTCTTCTGAGGCTTCGACGACGCGGGTGTCGGTTTTACGCGGCATCGGCGCAGGCGCCCACTCCACCAGGCCGTCCAGCATATGGTCAACGCCGAAGTTACCCAGCGCGGTACCGAAGAAGACCGGGGTGATTTCGCCCGCGAGGAACAGCTCATGGTCGAACTCGTTGGACGCGCCCTGCACCAGCTCCAGCTCGTCACGCAGCTGCTGCGCCAGGTCTTCACCCACGGCAGCATCAAGTTCCGGGTTGTTCAGACCTTTAACAACACGCACTTCCTGAATGGTGTGGCCTTTACCGGTCTGATACAGGTAAGTTTCATCTTTATAAAGGTGATAGACACCTTTGAACAACTTACCACAGCCAATCGGCCAGGTGATTGGCGCACAGCCGATTTTCAGTTCGTTCTCGACTTCATCCAGCAGCTCCATCGGATCGCGGATGTCACGGTCGAGTTTGTTCATAAAGGTCAGGATCGGCGTATCGCGCAGACGGGTAACTTCCATCAGCTTACGGGTACGATCCTCGACGCCTTTTGCGGCATCGATAACCATCAGGCAGCAGTCCACCGCCGTCAGAGTACGATAGGTATCTTCGGAGAAGTCTTCGTGCCCCGGGGTGTCCAGCAGGTTCACCAGGCAGTCATGATACGGAAACTGCATCACAGAGGTGGTAATGGAGATACCACGCTGCTTTTCCATTTCCATCCAGTCAGATTTTGCATGCTGGCTGGAGCCACGGCCTTTTACCGTACCGGCGGTCTGAATGGCCTGTCCGAATAACAGTACCTTTTCAGTAATTGTCGTTTTACCGGCATCCGGGTGAGAAATAATGGCAAAAGTGCGGCGTTTGGCCACCTCTTGCAAATAAGGAGACAACGTCATAGTCAAATCTTCTTAGGTAAGCACGGCAACGGGCCGGGCAAGTTGAATACAAAAAATTGCGGCTATTTTACCCATCAACGGGGGGGAGGCAATCAGTGTTTACACAGGAGCTGCTCCAGTTCGCTTAATGACGCTACGGTCCAGGTCGGCTGAATGCCCGCTGGCTGCTCGCGGTGGTGCGTATTTAGCCAGCAGGTGGATAGCCCGGCGTTAATGCCGCCAAGAATATCGGACTCTGCGGTGTCACCCACCATCAGCACGCGAGAACGGTCAGGATTACCCGCCTGCTCCAGCGCATGGTCAAAAATACGGGGGTCGGGTTTTGCCACCCCAACCTGCTCAGAAATCACCAGCAGGTCGAAATAGTCGCGCAGCCCCGTCCGCTCAAGACGGATTTGCTGCAACGCGGTAAAGCCGTTAGTAATGATGCCGATTTTCGTTTTATCACGAATCGCATTGAGCAGAGAAACCGCCCCCGGCAACGGTGAGCAGATCTCCGCCATCGCATTGATGAATGCGTCATTAAGCTGGCCCGGTTCAACCTTCAGGCGTTCGGCCCAGCTCTGAAAACGGGCATGCTGCAGTTGTAATGAGGTAATCGCGCCGTTTTGGTAATCCACCCACAGCGGTTTATTCACTGCCTGGTAGTCCTGAAAATCTTCAGCGGTAAAGGTAATGCTATAGTCGAGAAACATCCGCTGTAAGCCGGTAAACGAGTCAAACGTAAACAGCGTTTCGTCGGCATCAAAGAAAATCCAGTCCCACTTCTTCATCATTACACCTTATCTTACATGCTGATTGGCAACGCCATGATGATGGCGTCTTCGTGACCATCGGCCGTTGGATAGTAGTTGCGACGGATCGTCGCCTCGTTAAAGCCTAAGCTTTCGTACAGCGCGATAGCGGCCGCATTCGAGGCGCGCACTTCAAGCCACAGGGTCAAAATGCCACGCTTTTCCAGCTCATCGATCAGATGCTCCAGCAACTCACGCCCCAGGCCCCGGCGCTGAAAGTCAGGATCGACGGCGATATTGAACAACGTCGCTTCATCCAGTACGACCTGCGTAATTGCAAAGGCGGCCATCACGTCGTCAACCCTCAACTGAAAATTGAGGTAGCGATCGCCCTGGTTGCTGGCAAATGTTTTTTCACTCCACGGAAAAGCGTGGGCGCGTTTTTCAATCTGAAATGCTGCGGGTAAATCAGTCGGCTCGAGGGAAGAAATCGTGTTCATATGCGCAGATTTGTTGCCATAGCGCGGCGCGTGCCGCTGGGTTTTTCCGTAATTCATTAAACGCAGGACTCTCGACCTGAGCGCCCTCCAGCAGCAGCGGCTCTTCGGTTCCCAGCCGCCAGCTATTACAGCGACTGCCTTGCGGCAGCATGGCGACACGGTCAGGCGTCAGTTGTAAAACCTGATCCGGGCTAACGGTTAATGCGCGTAAAATATCGCTGATCAACGGTTCGGTTAGCGCGGGTAACTGTGCAGCAACCATCACCAAACGGACATGCGCAGGAATGGAAATCGCGATCTCGCCCTGCAGTGCGCCAGGACGACGCAACGACCACTGCGTAATGCCCAGTTGCTGTAACTGCCAGTCTCGTCGGGATGTCATAGCGAAACACTCCTGTCTATCAGGGGCGCAAATATAGCAAATTTGTCGAATCCGTGCCATCAAACAACTATAATCCCCCGCTGTACAATTTAAGGAGCATTCCATGTCTGCTTTTACCCCGGCAAGTGAAGTCTTGCTGCGCCACAGTGATGATTTCGAACAAAGCCGTATTCTGTTTGCCGGTGATTTGCAGGATGACCTGCCTGCCCATTTTGAAAGCGCCGCCAGCCGTGCGCACACCCAGCAACTTCACCACTGGCAGGTGCTTAACCGCCAGATGGGCGACAACGTCCGCTTCAGCCTCGTCGCGCAGGCCGATGACGTTGCCGATAGCGATACGCTGATCTACTACTGGCCGAAGAATAAGCCGGAAGCCCAGTTCCAGTTGATGAACATTCTGTCGCTGTTACCGGTGGGCACCGATATTTTTGTTGTCGGTGAGAATCGCAGCGGTGTACGTAGCGCAGAGCAGATGCTGGCCGAATACGCACCGTTAAACAAAGTCGACAGCGCACGTCGCTGTGGCCTGTACCACGGTCGTCTGGAAAAACAGCCGGTCTTTGATGCAGAAAAATACTGGGATGAATACCAGACAGAAAATCTGACCATCAAAACGCTGCCGGGCGTCTTCAGCCGTGACGGCCTGGATGTTGGCAGCCAACTGCTGCTCTCCACGCTGACGCCGCACACCAAAGGCAAAGTGCTGGATGTCGGCTGTGGCGCAGGCGTTCTCTCCGTCGCCTTAGCCAGCCACTCGCCGAAAGTGCGCTTAACCCTGTGCGATGTTAGCGCCGCCGCCGTTGAAGCCAGCCGCGCAACGCTTGCAGCCAACGGCATTGAAGGTGACGTCATCGCCAGTAACGTCTTTTCTGACGTGACGGGTCGATTTGATATGATCATCTCCAACCCGCCGTTCCACGACGGTATGCAGACCAGCCTTGATGCAGCACAAACGCTGATTCGTGGCGCAGTGCGTCATCTGAACAGCGGTGGTGAACTGCGTATTGTGGCGAACGCCTTCCTGCCTTATCCGAAGGTACTGGATGAAGTGTTTGGCTTCCACGAAGTTATCGCGCAGACCGGGCGCTTCAAGGTCTATCGCACCATCATGACGCGTCAGGCGAAAAAAGCCTAACTGCTCCAGGCCAGATAAGGCGTTTACGCCGCCATCCGGCGTGACACCGAGCAACGCCGGATGGCGCTATCGCTTATCCGGCCTGCATAAAACACCAAAGCCGAAGAAACGCCTTTTTTTTCGGCAATCACGTTAAGTTCGATAATTAACAGTTGACGCCCTGCATAAAATCTCTAAAATCCGCCCCCGTGGTAACGATACTTTTTGAGTGTCGATGGTATGCGAAGGTGGCGGAATTGGTAGACGCGCTAGCTTCAGGTGTTAGTGTCCTTTCGGACGTGGGGGTTCAAGTCCCCCCCCTCGCACCATAATCCACGTTGATATTGCTCGCACTGGGCGAAGGTGGCGGAATTGGTAGACGCGCTAGCTTCAGGTGTTAGTGTCCTTAGGATGTGGGGGTTCGAGTCCCCCCCCTCGCACCAACGAGGCGATATCAAAAAAATAAGATGACTGTGCGAAGGTGGCGGAATTGGTAGACGCGCTAGCTTCAGGTGTTAGTGTCCTTAGGATGTGGGGGTTCGAGTCCCCCCCCTCGCACCAATTATCTTATTTCCCTCTCGATTTCCTTCTCTGTTTTGTTCATCCCTGATTCCAGTTCATCATTACCAAAACAATGCCACCAATCAGTGCCGCGCATGAAGGTAACAAAACAAAGTGCCGTAAACGTTTGTGGTACAGCATGAGCGAAGTCAGCAGTAATCCTAATACAATCATCACCTTCCAGACGTAGACCGACAGGTCGCTATATGCCATCCCGGCAATCAGCATTCCCGGCAGCAGAACACCCCATCCACTGCCCAGCGTACGTTGCAACATGATTTCACCTATGACATTGATAATGATAACCAATATCATATGATAAAATTTCTCATTTGTCAGCCGTGAAGCACTATCAATTATATGAGTTTTACTTAACGATTGATGACATGAATAATCCAAGGTGATAAATTGCTCACCGGTTAGCTCTTCAACTAAAAACAATAAAAACCTCTGCGAATGATACCCCGTTCGTTATTTGTTTTATTTACCAACACACCTTCGTACATTGCAGATAACTAACAATATTTACCTATGACAGTACAATCCTGGCGAACTCTGCGCACAAAAAAATACCAACTCTCTTTACGACTGTTTCTACTGCTCAACGCAGTCTCCGCGCTGTTTACGCTTTTTTTCCCTCTGTTTGCGGTCAAAGCCTTATCAGTACCGGCGTTGCTGATGCTGGTGATGAGTACACTGCTGCTGGTATGGCATGGGAAATACGCGGATAAAAGAATTAATCTCCCTTTTATTTCAATCGTTTTTGGCTTGTTATGGGCGTTACATATATTCTTGAAATATAACGCTCTAGGTCAGAATGATTATTATTTCCTGTTAATAGCGCTGCTCAGCGTACTGTTTATTGGCTCTATCGCTTTTGCCAATAATATCATCGCGTTTACGCTCCACTCACTCCCCTCCGTCGCCGTTTGTTTATGGCTTAACGGCAGCGAACATGGTTTGCGGATTTTCTATTTTATGGCGCTGCCTATGGCCGGTATCGCCATCCAGCATGTGATACAAAAGCGCTACGATGGATTCGCTCAGCAACTGATGTACAAACTGCTGGAGGAGAGGGAAACCCTGAACGGGCTCAGCATGCTCGACCCGCTAACCGGTTTGTATAATCGCCGGGGGCTGCAACACCGGCTCGATACGCTGTTGGCTCTGAGTAATTCGAGGCACTTCGTTCTGCTGTTGGATATCGACCATTTCAAATCCTATAACGATCATTACGGACATATGATGGGCGACCAGGCGTTGATCCGTGTTTCTGCCGCCATCCGAGACTCCGTACGCTCCCGGGATGTGGTGGCGCGTTTTGGCGGTGAAGAATTTATGATTTTGCTGACCGCGGTCGATCCACAGCAGGCCCAGGCTGCCGCCGAACGTATCCGCCAGAAAGTGTACGACCTTAAAATCCCTCACATGTTTAATGAGAGCGTGGCAACCAACGTAACCGTCAGTATCGGCATTGCACCTCTGGTAGAACAGGATATTGATGCTGCTATCGCCAAAGCGGATAAAGCCCTTTACGAGGCCAAGAATCTTGGGCGTAACAATACCCTGGTCAGCGATGAGCTGCGGGTAAACTGCCCCTCTACCTGAGCTTTCTGTGCGCTGCCGCTCGGGATGGCGACAAAGATCTTGCCATCGCTCAATGTCAATTATAGGATTAGCAATCATTATCATTAAGATTAACATCCTTATATCAACATGGCTTATCGTTCCGCACCGATCGTTGAAGATGTCATCTGGCGTAGCCATCTCCCCTCAGAGATGCCCTCGCTGGCTGCTGCCGTACGCGCAACGATAGCCAAAACTCGCGAGCACCTGCTGGACTTCATTCGTCTTGACGAAACGCCTGTGCCAGGTGCAATGACGCTGCATGAATGGACACAACCGGCGACGCTTAGCTCGTTGCTGGCCGTTTATTCAGACCATATCTATCGCAACCAGCCCACGCTACCCCGCGAAAAAAAGCCCCTGATTTCTCTTTGGGCGCAATGGTATATCGGCCTGATGATGCCTCCGTTAATGGTGGCCCTACTGACGCAAAAAGAGGCTATCGACGTCTCTCCTGAACATATGCGCGTAGAGTTTCACGAAACGGGCCGTGCGGCCTGCTTCTGGATCGACGTCCATCAGGATCACCAGGCAACAGCTCTGTCCCCTCAACAACGCATGGAAACGCTGATTCTCTCAGCGCTGACGCCGGTTGTGCAGGCGCTGGAAGCGACGGGCGAGATCAACGCGAAGCTTATCTGGAGCAACACCGGATATTTAATTCACTGGTATTTAACGGAAATGAAGCCGTTGCTAGGTGAGGAACTGCTGACCACGCTGCGCCAGACCTGCTTTTTTGAGAAACAACTCTCCTGCGGTCAGGATAACCCTCTGTGGCGAACCGTTGTTCCGCGCGAGGGGCTGTTAGTACGCAGAACCTGCTGCCAACGCTATCGCCTGCCTGACGTTCAGCAATGCGGAGACTGCACGCTGAAGTAAGCGAGGAGCCGTAGCCCCTCGCCAGATATTTATGCAACCTGCTGGTTTTCCTCTTCCATACGCTGCGCTTCTTCTTTTTCCTGCGCCAATAGCTGCTTTTCGTAGACTTTAAAGAACGGGAAGTAGATAACGGCCGACACCAGCGCCAACAGCACCACCAGAATAGCCGCACGATAATCCCAGCCTAATGCCCATGCCGCGCCAACCGGTGCCGGTGCGGTCCAGGGAACCACTGAAATGACCCGCCCAATTAAATCCAGTTTCATCGCCGCCCAGGCAAGTACCGCATTCACCATTGGGGCCAGCAGGAAAGGGATAAAAAACACCGGGTTCATGACAATCGGCGTACCAAAAATCACCGGTTCGTTAATATTAAAAATGCTGGGGACTACGCTCAGACGCCCAATCGAGCGTAGATGAGCCGAACGACTACGCAGATAGCAAATCACCAACCCCATCGTTGCGCCTGACCCACCGACCACAATAAAGAACGTCCAGAACGCTTCCATAAAGATATGCGGTAACGGCGCGCCCTGCGCCAGCGCCGACTGGTTCATTCCAAGATTAGTTAGCCAGAACATTTGCAGCATTCCCGACACAATTGCCGCGCCGTGAATACCCGCAAACCACAATAGGTGGCCAATCAATACCGCCAGAAGTATCGCCGGCAGAGAATCTGCAGCCGACACCAGTGGTTTAAAGATGGCCATAATGGCCTGCGGGATCAGCATGTCAAACTGCGACTGTATCACCAGACTCAGCGGGTAAAGCGTCAGTACTACCACCAGCACCGGGATCAGCAGATCGAAAGAGTTTTTGATCATCGGCGGCACCTGATCGGGTAAACGGATGCCGATGTTGTGCGCCTTCAGGAAGCGCATCATTTCAACACAGTAAATGGCCACCAGGATGGCGGTGAAAATCCCCGTTCCTCCCAGGCTATCAACCGGCATTGTGCCTTTGGTTTTTGGCGCGGCAATCAGCAAAAAAGCCATGATTGATAGCATCGCACACATAAACGGATCTAACTGATGCGACTTCACATAGTGCTTACCCAGGTTATAAGCAATAGCCGCACATATGTAGACCGACATAATCCCCATCGTCATATCAAACGGGGTGAGAATTTGGCCTTCAAACTGTTTTGCCAGATCCAGCCACGCGCGGGCAAATCCCAAGGTGGTATCCGGAGAAAACGGCGGATAGGCAAAAACCAGCAGAAAAGAGCCTACAATCATAAAAGGCATCGCCGAAATAAAACCATCGCGAATGGCCATTACATGTCGTTGCGAAGAGATACGCCCGGCGACAGGACTAACGTAATTTTCAACAAAACGGAAAATCACGTTAAACACAACATGGTTAGTAGACATAGCCGTTCTCCCGTTGTGCAAAACCCTGCAACGGTGCTGGCATCAACACCGCCACCACGTAAAGCCCATTACCACTTTTCGCAACCGTGCCGGGAGGAACACCAGCGCTACCGCTTTTCGAGTTAAGTTTCATAGATGGCTCTTATTATGTGATACAGAGGAAATGACAACTTCAGTATTAATCGTCATTTCAACATTCTGCAACCGGTTACTGTAACCGGTTTCTTTGATTGTGAAGACGATCGAAAAACTGCTCATGTTGCTATGTTGTTACAATAAAATATTTACAGTGCGGTTGCCCCTATGACAAATTACATCCTGCAGTTTTATGCTGTGCAGAGCTGCCTGTAGGCTATTTGGAGAGAAGAATGAGTTTGCAATCAGTACGCCAATTCCTGGCGCAACATGCGCCAGATATTGAGATTATCGAATTAGATCAGAGCACAGCAACCGTCGATCTGGCAGCAAAAGCCCATAACGTTGAACCTGGCCAGATAGCGAAAACACTTTCGCTAAAGGTGAAAAACGATATCATCCTGGTCGTAGCAAAAGGCGATGCCCGACTGGATAATAAAAAACTAAAGAGTACGTTCGGTGCCAAAGCCCGAATGTTAAGTAGTGATGAGGTCGTGAACGCGACGGGGCACCCCGTTGGCGGCGTTTGCCCCTTCGGATTAGAAACACCGATATCAGTGTACTGTGATGTTTCTCTGAAACACTACGCTGAAGTGCTGCCTGCCGCAGGCGCCATCCACAGCGCGGTTCGCATCACGCCTGAAAGGATGGCTGAACTGACTTCTGCCACCTGGGTTGACGTGTGTCAGTAATGTTTCACACGCTAAACCGGCGGCCAAACCCGGCAAGAAACACGTCAACGTTGCCCGTCACGAAACCGCCTGCATAAAAGGCGCTGGCTCTCCAGCACGCAGATACAGCAGGATATCGGCCGCATCCAGTAACCCGGCATCCGAGCTGACCCCCAGTTTGGACATCACATTAAATTTGTGTGCCCGAATGGTTTTGATGTTCCGTTCAAGCTGAACAGCAATCTGTGGCATCGAATAGCCATTCGACATAAAGCGCAGTATTTCTCGTTCTGTCGGACTGAGCATACGGCTTTGATTAATATACCAATGGTTTTTCGTGCCTTCGGTTCCCCGGCCAGGACTGCTTAACGCCGTAAATAACGCGTCCTGCAACACCGTTAACGAAGAAGCTTTACTCACAACGCCATCTAACGGCAAGGGTGACAGGGAACCAATTAAACGCGCTTCAGCGTCATCATCGGCAATCACCACACGGCGAATCCGCGGATAATTTATCGCCAGCTCCGTTAAATAAGCCAACCCTGCCCTGCGATCGGTTCTGATTGCAGATAGGGAAAAAATAACTGCCGAAAACGACATCTTTAACATTGCCTGACTAAAAGCGGGCTGGCTAGAAAAGAGATGAAGTTTATATTGGTCATCCGGCATGGTATTAAATAAACTCTTAATACCCACGCTGCTCATCGTGCACTTTTCTACCAGCGCAACGTTTCTTTTGATGATTCTGCTTTCCATTCCGTGGGTTCTCCATAAACTGAAGGTAAATTAAGTTCTCGCGATCCTTGAGAACTATTTATCCAGGCATACATTTCTGCATTGCTATTTATCGACAAGCGACGCATTGCGCTATTCTTTTGGGCGCTGATTGTTTTATTGCTTTTCTTCAGTAACGTCGCAATCTGATTGATTCCCCAGCCTTTCCCAAGGAGGCGCAATACTTTCCTTTCAGAGAGAGTGAGAACGATAGATCGTGCGCTATGATCTAACAATTGTGGCATAGCGGGCGGAGAGAGCAGCGCCTTGCTTATTCTCTCTGCGCGTGTATTTCCCGCGTGAATGACATTCACTAAACTTTCAATCGGCTCTGCGTCAGAGAGCAGCGAACTGACAGGACACATCAGTAGTTCAACCGCCAGAGGATAAAAGATACGAGATACGAGAAATACCCAGTGAATATCACGATATTGAGATAATAAAGAATAATATTGCTCGCAGACTGAACGAGGATAATTGCAGTCTCCGGTTAAATCAGCAATCACCAAATCAGCACATCGTAGCTGTAATAACGTCAGTTCTTCAACAGAACGACAGTAGGTAAGTTCGTAATCGGAGAACTTTCCCTGCATTATACCTTTAAGACCAGTTTGTATAATCGGTGATTTACTAATAATAATTGCGTTTTTGCAGCGTCCTGGCAACATATCCCCTCCACACTCACCAGTCCGCAATCGTACTTAATTAAATCTTCCCGAGTGGATTAATAATCTTAACTCACAGGAAAATACTCCGAACAATAAGCGGGGTGAATTGTTATCCTTGGTATTTATTTCAAAAAGTATTGACGGCACCATCCAAATAGCGCCAAATTCTAAGCTATTATTGCACAATTACGTATAAATACATTATCTGTACAATTATAATAACTACAATAGATCGTTAGCATGGCTTACGTATTTGCCATCCGGGAAAATAACGCTACATTTCAAACATATCTCCCCCTGAACCTTATCAAACGGGGGAGTTAAGATGCCATAACTGTATCACCTGTGTCTTTTTTCGACACAAAGATTGATCTTAGCCAGAGCCAGCGGGCTCATGCTTCATGATAAAAAGAAGATATTCGTCACTCAAAGAGAGCCTTTTCAGTCAGAGCGAGCCATGCAAACAGAGCAGTCGTCACAGCGAACGGTTACACGGTTATGTATTCAATGCGGACTTTTTTTACTTCAGCATGGGGCAGAAAGCGCTCTGGTTGACGAGTTATCCACCCGCCTCGGGCTGGCACTTGGCATGGATAGCGTAGAAAGCGCCATCTCCTCTAACGCTATCGTCCTGACCACCATTAAAGACGGGCAATGCCTGACATCAACGCGAAAAAATCAGGATCGCGGCATTAATATGCACGTCGTGACGGAAGTGCAGCACATTGTCATTTTGGCGGAACATAAACTGCTGGATATTAAAGGGGTAGAGAAACGCTTTAGCCAGATTAAGCCGCTACGCTATCCAAGATGGCTGGTCGCCTTCATGGTCGGTTTGTCCTGCGCCTGCTTTTGTAAACTCAATAACGGCGGATGGGATGGCGCGGTGATCACCTTTTTCGCCAGCATGGTGGCGATGTATATCCGCCAGATTCTGGCGTCCCGGCATTTGCACCCACAAATCAATTTTTGCATCACCGCGTTTGTGGCGACCACCATTTCAGGTTTGCTGCTGACGTTGCCGACCTTTAGCAATACTCCGACTATCGCTATGGCCGCCAGCGTGCTGCTGCTGGTTCCGGGCTTTCCGTTGATCAACTCCGTCGCGGATATGTTTAAGGGACACATTAATACCGGGCTTGCTCGCTGGGCTATTGCCAGTCTGCTTACGTTGGCGACCTGTATTGGCGTGATCGTGTCGATGACCTTATGGGGGCTGCGCGGATGGGCGTGATCGATTTCATACTGGCGCTGATGCAGGATATGATCCTGTCGGCGATCCCGGCGCTTGGCTTTGCCATGGTATTCAATGTCCCCCATCGGGCGCTCCCATGGTGCGCATTACTCGGCGCACTCGGTCACGGCTCACGAATGGTGATGATGACCGCAGGGTTTAATATTGAATGGTCAACCTTTATGGCGTCGCTGCTGGTCGGCTGCATTGGGATCCAGTGGTCGCGCTGGTATCTGGCGCATCCGAAAGTCTTCACCGTCGCAGCAGTAATCCCGATGTTCCCTGGGATCTCCGCCTACACCGCCATGATCTCAGCCGTAAAAATCGGCCATTTTGGTTACAGCGAAGTGCTGATGATTACCCTACTGACCAATTTCCTGAAAGCCTCATCGATTGTCGGTGCGCTCTCCATCGGTCTGTCCGTGCCAGGATTATGGCTGTATCGCAAACGCCCACGCGTTTGATGGTGTACTTTCTTTAATACCATGCAGAGAGGGGAATCTCCCCCTCACCTGCTGCTCTCCTTCTTCTCTGTGTTACTATAAAAGCAGTCCCCTTCTCGGTTGTTGTTCAGTATTGAGAAACATTATGCCCTGCAAAATTTTGACGCCGGACGTCACGAGCATTGACGCCTTACTACACGATCACCACGCCGTGCTGGCCAGGTCTGCGGGTGGCGCCGTAGCCGTATTCGCTAACAATGCACCAGCGTTTTACGCGGTGACGCCTGCGAGACTGGCTGAGCTGTTGGCGCTTGAGGAGAAACTGTCACGCCCGGGAAGCGATGTGACATTGGATGATCAATTTTATGAAGATCCGCAAGCCGCTCCCGTTGCCGTGCCAATGGGGAAATTTGCAATGTACGCTGCCTGGCAGCCTGATGCCGACTTTCAGCGTCAGGCCGCTTTATGGGGCGTAGCGTTGCGAGAGCCGGTCACCGCTGAAGAACTGGCCTCATTTGTTGCCTACTGGCAGGCTGAAGGCAAAGTCTTTCACCATATTCAGTGGCAGCAAAAACTGGCGCGCAGCATTCAGATTGGACGGGCCAGCAATGGCGGAATGCCAAAGCGCGATGTGAACAGCGTCAGTGAACCTGACAGCCACATTCCACCGGGTTTTAGAGGATAACGATGAAAAACGTTGGCGACCTGATGAAACGTCTGCAAAAAATGATGCCACCTAATGTCGAACCCGCCTTTAAAACGGGCGAGGAACTGCTGGCATGGCAAAAAGAACAAGGTGAAATTCGTGCCGCAGCGCTGGCCCGCGAAAACCGGGCCATGAAAATGCAGCGCACATTCAACCGTTCCGGTATCCGTCCGCTGCATCAGAACTGCTCGTTCGAAAACTATCGGGTAGAGTGCGAAGGTCAGATGAACGCCCTGAGCAAAGCCCGCCAGTATGTTGAAGAGTTTGACGGCAACATCGCCAGCTTTATCTTCTCCGGCAAACCCGGCACCGGCAAAAACCATTTAGCCGCCGCCATCTGCAACGAACTGCTGCTGCGCGGTAAGTCAGTGTTGATCATTACCGTGGCCGATATAATGTCGGCGATGAAAGAAACGTTCAGTAATCGTGAAACCAGCGAAGAACAGCTGCTCAACGATCTGAGCAATGTGGATCTGCTGGTGATCGACGAGATCGGCATGCAGACCGAATCCCGCTATGAAAAAGTGATCATTAACCAGATTGTCGATCGCCGTTCGTCCTCAAAACGTCCGACCGGTATGTTAACTAACAGCAATATGGATGAAATGAACAAGCTGCTCGGCGAGCGCGTGATGGATCGTATGCGCCTTGGCAACAGCCTGTGGGTCATTTTTAACTGGGAAAGCTACCGTAGTCGGGTCACCGGTAAAGAGTATTAACGTATTAGGACCACTCCTAAGACCGCCAGCGCTATACTGCGCTGAAAAGGCATAACACGAGTTGCATATAATGATGAAAACTACCAAACGTCTGCTGTGCTGTGCGCTTGCCGCCAGCACGCTCATCTCTACCAGCGTTTTCGCCGCCTCCTGGCAGGATTCGCTCTCCAGCGCGGCCAGTGAGCTGAGCAAACAAAGCTCCGGCTCGCAAAGCAGCTCGTCGCTCTCTTCCCTGACCAGCCTGCTGAATGGCAGCAATCAGTCGTTGACCTCCAGCAGCATGAATAACGCCGCCGGGATCCTGGAATATTGCGCGAAACAGAAGCTGGCCTCGGTCACCGACACGCAAAACGTCAAAAACCAGGTGCTGGATAAACTAGGGCTCAGTGCTCCTGAGCAGAAGCAAGACACCAACTATATGGACGGTATTCAGGGTCTGCTCAACGCCAAAGATGGTCAACAGCTGGATCTGAACACAATTGGCAACAGCTCGCTGGCGAAGCAGGTAAAAACCAAGGCCTGCGATCTGGTGTTAAAACAGGGTATGAACTTCATTTCCTGACGCACGACATGCCGCGTATAACCTGCGCGGCATCTATATATTTTCGACAATACATTCACATTCCAAATAAACAGTAGTTCCCCACAAAAACGCGCATAACTAAACCAATTCTGAATAACAACGTAATTTAATGTCACTACAATTGCAGCAATGTAACAACGCTATTACATTGTTCTCTCACCAAATGATTAGCCTGCCAGGCAATTGCCCGGTTTACTGAGGATCGACCGTTGTCAGAATTAATCTCCATCACTCTGTTTCTCGCTTCAGTGCTGATTTATGCCTGGAAAGCGGGTCGCAACACCTGGTGGTTTGCCGCCACGTTAACGGTGCTGGGGATTTTTATTGTCTTGAATATCACGCTGTACGCCAGTGACTATTTCACCGGCGACGGGATCAATGACGCGGTTCTGTACACGCTGACCAACAGCCTGACCGGTGTAGGTATCGGCAAATATATCCTGCCGGGCGTTGGGATCGCGCTGGCGCTGACGACCGTTTTTGTCGCTCTCGGCTGGATCCTACGCCGCCGTCGCCATCATCCACATCATGTGGGTTACAGTCTGCTGGCCCTGCTGCTGGCGCTGGCCTCCGTTGACGCCAGCCCAGCGTTTCACCAGATAACCGAACTGGTGAAGTCGCAGTCGCGCGATGGCGATCCTGATTTCCCGACGTATTATAAAGAGCCATCGAAAACCATTCCCAACCCGAAGCTGAACCTGGTGTATATCTACGGTGAGAGCCTCGAACGCACCTATTTTAATAACGACACGTTCCCGGATCTGACCCCGGAACTCGGTGCGTTGAAAAATGAAGGTCTGGATTTCAGCAACACCATGCAGCTGCCGGGTACGGATTACACCATCGCTGGCATGGTCGCCTCCCAGTGCGGTATTCCGCTGTTTGCGCCGTTTGAAGGCAACGCCTCGGCATCAGTTTCCAGCTTCTTCCCCAACAATGTCTGTCTGGGCGATATCCTGAAAAACTCCGGCTATCAAAACTACTTTGTGCAGGGTGCCAACCTGCGCTTTGCTGGCAAAGACGTGTTTCTGAAATCTCACGGCTTTGATCATCTGTACGGTGCAGAAGAGTTAAAAAGCGTAGTGGCGGACCCGACCTATCGTAACGACTGGGGCTTCTACGACGATACCGTGCTGGACGAAGCGTGGAAAAAATTCGAAGAGCTTTCGCGCTCGGGCCAGCGTTTTTCACTGTTTACCCTGACCGTGGATACCCATCATCCGGATGGATTTATCTCACGTAGCTGCAACCGTAAACGTTATGACATCGACGGAAAAGCCAACCAGTCGTTCAGCGCGGTCAGCTGCAGCCAGGAAAACATTGCCGAATTTATCAATAAAATCAAAGCATCGCCGTGGTTTAAAGATACCGTTATCGTGGTATCTTCCGATCATCTGGCGATGAACAACACCGCGTGGAAGTATCTGAACAAGCAGGATCGCAACAACCTGTTCTTCGTACTGCGCGGCGACCAACCGCAACAGGACACGCTGGCGGTAAAGCGTAACACGATGGATAACGGCGCAACGGTACTGGATATTCTCGGCGGTGATAACTTTATCGGCCTTGGCCGCAGCAGCTTGTCGAGCGAATCCGTGTCGGAAGTGTTCCTGAACATCAAAGAAAAAATGCTGGCGTGGAAGCCCGATATCATTCGCCTGTGGAATTTCCCGAAAGAGATGAAAGAGTTCACCGTCGACCAGGACAAAAATATGATCTCTTTCTCCGGCAGCCATTTCCGTCTGCCGCTGCTGCTGCGCGTCTCGGACAAACGCGTTGAGCCGTTGCCGGAAAGCGAATACTCGGCTCCACTGCGCTTCCAGCTGGCGGATTTCGCCCCGCGCGATAACTTCGTCTGGGTCGATCGCTGCTACAAAATGGCACAACTGTGGGCGCCAGAGCTGGCGCTCTCTACCGACTGGTGCGTATCGCAGGGGCAGCTGGGCGGACAGCAAATCGTACAGCACGTCGATAAAGCTAAGTGGAAAAGTAAAACCGTATTTAAAGACACGGTGATCGACATGGAGCGCTATAAAGGTAATGTCGATACGCTGAAAATTGTCGATAACGACATTCGCTACAAAGCAGATAGCTTCGTTTTCAACGTGGCGGGTGCGCCGGAAGAGGTCAAACAGTTTAGCGGCATATCACGCCCCGAATCCTGGGGACGCTGGTCTAATGCGCAACTCAGCGAAGAAGTAACGATTGAGTACAAAGCTCCGCTACCGAAGAAATTCGATCTGGTCATCACCGCGAAAGCTTTCGGCGACAATGCCAATCGCCCTATTCCCGTGCGCGTTGGCAACGAGGAACAGACGCTGGTGTTAGGCCATGACGTCACCACCACCACCTTACATTTCGATAACCCGGCGGATGCCGATACGCTGGTAATTGTTCCACCCGATCCGGTCGCCACCAACGAGGGTAATATTCTCGGTCACTCACCGCGTAAGCTGGGGGTCGGGATGGTTGAAATCAAAGTAGTGGCTCAGGGTTCGTAACATGAAAGGCCTGATAGCGCTTTGCTTATCAGGCCTATCGTGAACCAAATGTATTGTCTGAAAAAAAACAGCGCCCAACACCACACCGGGCGCTGCATGGCAACCTTATTCCAGACCGTTCACCGTCTGGCGCATACCCTGCACCAGAATCATCTCCAGATTGGCCGTGACCTGCCCGGCAAGGCCAGGTAACAACGTCAAATCCTCTCCCCAGTGCGCCGCATCGCCAAGCACGGCATCCACCAGTTCACGCAGCGTTAAATCATTGCCAACTCGCGGCCACAGGCTGGCATAGAGGCTTACCCACTGCTCATCATCCTGTATTGGATAGCGTTCCCCGTCGCGTTCTGCACGATAAAACGCCAGCAGCGCAGCGAGGGCAAACGTTAACCGCACGGGCCAGCGCCCATTGTGCTGACCCGCCAGCAGCTGCGGCAAAATTCGGGTGCGGAATTTGGTCATCCCATTAAGCGCAATGGAAAGCAACTGGTGGCGAATGTAGGGGTTCTGAAAACGCCCGCTCACCGCGTCGGCAAATTCACGCAATTCGTCCGCCGGGAGATCCAACACCGGAATAATCTCCTCACTAATCGCTCGTTCGACAAAGCGGCGGACATCAGCATCCTGCATCGCCTCACCAACGGTCTCCAGCCCGCACAGCCACGCGACCGGCACCAGAGCCGTATGCGCACCATTGAGGATAGCGACCTTGCGCTCTTTGTACGGTTTGATATCGCTCACCACCCGGATATTCAGCGGACACTGCGCCAGCTTCAGCTCCTCTGCCAGCCACTGCGGCCCCTGGATCACAAACAGGTAAAAATGCTCCGCGGTATCGAGAAACGCATCGTGATAGCCTAGCGTAGCCTCCAGCGCAGCGGCTTCTTCACGCGGATAGCCGGTGACAATACGGTCGACCAGCGTGGAACAGAACGTGTTTGCCGTCTCCACCCAGTCGGCAAATGCCGGAGGAAGTTGCCACTCCTGCGCATACCGCAGCACCAGCGTTTTGAGCGCCTCACCGTTATAGTCGATAAGCTCGCACGGGATAATTACCCAGCCCTTATCCACCGCGCCCGCAAAGTGGTTAAAGCGCTCCAACAGCAGGCGTGTCAGCTTGGCCGGAAAACTCACCGGCGGCGCGTCATCCACACGGTCCGCTGCGTGATAGCTAATTCCGGCTTCGGTGGTATTCGAAAACACAAAACGGATGTCCGCATTGTGCGCCAGCGCCAGATACGCCGCGAAATCCTGATACGGGTTGATTTCGTTATTCACCGAACGGATAAGCCGTGCCTCACTCACTGCCTCACCCTGCTCGTTTAGCCCGCGAATAAGCGTGGTATACAGCCCGTCCTGGGTATTCAGCGACGGCGGAAAATCGGTATTGATCGGGCGAACGATGGTCACGCCAGCGTTCAGATCGGTTTGCTCGTTGAGGATATCCAGTTGCCAGTCAACAAACGCCCGCAGGAAGTTTCCTTCACCAAACTGGATCACGCGCGTTGGGTAGCTGGCCCCCGGAAAATCACGTCGATTCAATGTCTTCATCGCATTTCCCCTCTCAGAACGTGATCACGCCTTTAATCAGCTCACGGTTGTTAATCACATCCCGTTCGTAGATTTCTGCCAGTGTGGCAAACGCGTAACGGTGCGTGAGCATCATGTCGGCGGTCAGTTTGCCTTCCGACATCAAACGGCCCACTTTGGCGAAATCTTCCGGCGTGGCGTTGCGACTGCCCATCATGGTGGTCTCTTTCTTGTGGAACTCAGGGTCAGAGAACTGCAAATCGCCTTTGAACAGCCCAACGAAAACGATGCTGCCGCCATGACGAATCAAATTCACCGTGTTGTTCATCGCATGCTGATTCCCCGTGGCATCAATAACCTTTTGCGCCAGCGAACCGCCAAACTGGTCACGCAGTTGCGCATCAAAATCTTCAGCGGATGGGTCGATAACCGGGAGTCCCAACCGGGAAGACACGTGCTCCCGGCGTGCTGGACTGGTATCGGCGACCACCACCTGTGCGCCATCGGCTTTGGCAATCGCTGCCGCCCCCAGACCAATCGGACCCGCGCCGACCACCAGCACCTGCTCACCCGGAGCCACCGCCGCCCGGCGTACCGCATGCGCGCTGATGGCATAAGGCTCAATCAGTGCCGCCGCCTGTGGGTCAATCCCCTGCGCATCCAGCAGGTTGGTCACCGGAACAGAAAGATATTCACTGAAACCGCCATCCTGGTGCACGCCAATCACTGAAATCTTCTCGCAGCAGTTAGTGCGCCCGCTCAGACATGCCGGACACTGCTGGCAGGCCACGTAAGGAATAACCGCCACCTGCTGACCATTTTTCAGATTCTGTATATTCTTACCCAGACCGACAATTTCCCCACATATTTCATGACCTAATACACGCGGGTAGCTGAAAAAAGGCTGATTGCCACCCCAGGCGTGAATATCGGTACCACAAATCCCTACCGACTTAATTTTAATTAATGCTTCACCCTCACCCGGAATAGGTATTTCGCGCTCTTTCCAGACTAATTTTTTAGGTTCCTGGCAAATCAACGTATTCATCGTAGACATGATTCTGCTCTCCTGTTTTTTTGTTGCCTCAGATATCAACGAAAATAAAAAAGACGGAGAAAGCAGAAACACAATCTGTGAATCTCAGCGCATAAAAATGTTTTAAATCGGGTTTTAATAGATAAAAAGGAGAAGCCATGAGCCGTTCGCAGAACTTACGCCACAATGTGATTAACCAGATAATCGATGATATGGCGCGTGGTCATATCCCTTCCCCACTCCCCTCACAAAGCGCACTGGCGGAGATGTACAACATCAGCCGCACCACCGTGCGCCATATGCTGAGCCACTTAGGCGAGTGCGGCGTTCTGACCCAGGTCGGCAGTCACTATGTCATCGTGCGAAAACCCGACCATGACGACGGTTTTGCCTGTACCACCGCCTCCATGACCGAGCAAAACCGGATTTTTGAACAGGCGTTTTTCACCATGATTAACCAGCGTCAGCTGCGCGCAGGCGAGAGCTTCTCCGAACTGCAGCTTGCCAGAGCCGCAGCCGTCAGCCCGGTGGTAGTGCGGGAATATCTTTTAAAATTCGAACGTTACAACCTGATCAAAAACGAAAAACGCGGTCAGTGGAGCATGAAGCAGTTCGATCAGGCCTATGCGGAACAGCTGTTTGAACTCAGAGAGATGCTGGAAACCCATTCTCTGCAGCATTTCCTCAATCTGCCGGACGATGACCCGCGTTGGTTGCAGGCTAAAACGTTGCTGGAGCGCCACCGGATCCTGCGCGACAGCATTGGCAGCAGCTTTCGCATGTTCTCTCAGTTAGATCGTGAGTTCCATGCTTTGCTACTCTCTGCTGCCGATAATGTATTTTTTAATCAATCACTTGAAATCATCTCCGTGATTTTCCACTTCCACTATCAGTGGGATGAGAGCGACCTCAAGCAGCGTAACATCATTGCCATTGATGAGCATATGACCATCCTCAGCGCGCTAATATGTCGCAGCGACCTGGATGCCACTCTGGCGCTCTGTAACCATTTGAATTCCGCCAAACAATCGATGATTCGCTCCATCAACCAGGATCGTACCGTCGCGCATTAAGTACCGATAAAAAACAGCAAATCATTACCGGGAGCACGATTTTATAAAAATAAAAACGCCTGAAAAATACCTCTTGCCTATGCTCACACTAAGTCGACTGCATTAAAAACTTTTGTGAGCGGTGATGAGCAAATTGATTCATCACTGGTATTTTTTCAATACTGCACAGTCCTGCTGTGTGAAAAATAAATTATTGAGGTTCAGGAGTCCGGCATGGAAAAAAATAATATTACCCTCGACCCAAGTTCTTCGTTTGGCACGTCGTCATCTGCGGATATTAATGTTCCGCCTGAAGGCATGGTGCAACGCAGTAGCCGAATAAAACGTATTCAGACCACAGCAATGATTTTATTATTTTTGGCTGCGGTAATTAATTATCTCGACCGCAGCTCGCTGTCGGTCGCCAACTTAACGATTCGTGAAGAACTAGGGCTGAGCGCCACGCAAATCGGTGTGTTGTTGTCGGTATTTTCTCTCGCTTACGGTATCGCGCAACTGCCCTGCGGTCCGCTGCTGGATCGCAAAGGTCCGCGCATTATGCTGGGGCTGGGGATGTTCTTCTGGTCGCTGTTTCAGGCACTATCCGGCATGGTGCACAGCTTCACCCAGTTTGTGTTGGTGCGTATCGGGATGGGGATCGGCGAAGCGCCAATGAACCCGTGCGGCGTAAAGGTCATCAACGACTGGTTTAACATCAAAGAGCGCGGCCGCCCGATGGGATTATTCAACGCCGCCTCCACCATCGGGGTTGCCATTAGCCCGCCGATTCTGGCTGCCATGATGCTGGTAATGGGCTGGCGCTGGATGTTCATCACCATTGGCGTGCTGGGTATTTTCCTCGCCATCGGCTGGTACATGCTGTATCGCAACCGCGAGCAAATTGAGCTGAGCGCCACGGAACAAGCGTACCTGAACGCTGGCAGCGTCAATGCCCGCCGCGATCCGCTGAGCTTTGCCGAATGGCGCAGCCTGTTCCGCAACCGTACCATGTGGGGCATGATGCTGGGCTTTAGCGGCATCAACTATACCGCATGGCTATACCTGGCCTGGCTGCCGGGCTACCTGCAAACCTCCTACAACCTGGATTTAAAAAGCACCGGATTAATGGCGGCGATCCCGTTCCTGTTTGGCGCAGCCGGCATGCTAATTAACGGTTTTGTCACCGACTGGCTGGTGAAAGGCGGTATGGCGCCGATTAAGAGCCGTAAGATTTGTATTATCGCCGGGATGTTCTGCTCCGCAGCCTTCACCTTCGTCGTGCCGCAGGCCACAACGTCAATGGCCGCCGTGTTACTGATCGGTATGGCGCTGTTCTGTATCCACTTCGCAGGTACCTCGTGCTGGGGTCTGATCCACGTCGCCGTCGCCTCACGTATGACCGCTTCCGTGGGCAGTATCCAGAACTTTGCCAGCTTTATCTGCGCGTCGTTTGCGCCGATCGTCACCGGGTTTATTGTTGATACCACCAACTCTTTCCGCCTGGCGCTTATCATCTGCGGCTGCGTCACCATGGTGGGCGCCCTCGCCTACATCTTCCTGGTTCGCCAACCCATTAGCGATCCGCGTAAAGATTAATCCTCCAGATGCCCGATAACACCGTGCTTATCGGGCATGTTATGCTCCTCATATGAACATCACCTTGCGCGCCACTACTCTGGCAGACACTGCCGCTCTTCCCGCCATCGAACGATCTGCGGGGCAACGTTTTTTACTCATCCCCGAACTGGCGTGGATTGCTGAAGACCAGATTTTATCGGCTGCTCAGCATCAGGCTTTTGCCGCCGCAGGCATGAGCTGGCTGGCGCAGGTCGATGCGCTTCCGGTCGGTTTTTTGGTTGCCGAAACGCTGGGGTCATCGCTGTTTATTGCTGAACTGTCGCTGCATCTGGAGTGGCAGGGAAAAGGAATTGGCCGCAGATTGATTGAGTATGTTGCCGGACAGGCGCGCGAGAAAGGTTATACGTCGCTCACGCTGACCACCTTCCGCGATGTGCCGTGGAATGCGCCATGGTACGCGCGACTGGGATTTGAAATACTGGCTGACGAGACGCTGCCTGCAAAGTTGCGCCAGAAAAGAGAAGAGGAAGCAGCGCATGGACTGGCATTTGAATCGCGCTGCGCCATGCACCTGATGTTGCGCTAATTGCCCGATGGCGGCTACGCCTTATCGGGCCTACGTAACATTTCCGGCAACCACGTAACTTTCCTGTAGGCCGGATAAGCGACAGCGCCATCCGGCATCACAGGCTTAGAACGTTTCCCAGTTATCCCCGGCATCCGTTACCGCGGCTTTGCGCGGCTGGACCGTTGAAACCGGTTTTGCTGTCGCAACATCGCGAGCACGCTGTTGGTCATGCTGAATACGGAACACGGCAACGGCCTGAGTCAGGCGGCTGGCCTGCTCTTCCAGCGCCGCAGCGGCGGCGGCGGATTCTTCCACCAGCGAGGCGTTCTGCTGCGTCACGCGATCCATCTCGGCAACGGCCAGACCAACCTGGTCAATACCGCGGCTCTGTTCATCAGAAGCAGAGGCGATTTCACCCATGATATCGGTCACGCGGGTTACCGCATTAACGATCTCATCCATGGTTTCACCGGCGCTTTCAACAAGCGTTGAACCAACATCCACGCGGCTGACCGAGTCTTCAATCAGGCTCTTAATCTCGCGCGCGGCCTGCGCACTACGCTGGGCCAGGTTACGCACTTCACCCGCAACCACCGCAAATCCACGGCCCTGCTCGCCTGCACGTGCTGCTTCTACCGCGGCGTTGAGTGCCAGAATGTTAGTCTGGAAGGCAATGCCGTCGATGACGCTGATAATGTCGGCGATTTTCTGCGAACTGGACGCGATGTCACGCATGGTTTGCACCACGTTATCCACCACTTTGCCGCCTTTCTGCGCGGTTTCAGAAGCACTCAGCGCCAGATGGCTGGCCTGACGCGCGTTTTCGGCGTTCTGCTTAACGGTCGCCGTCAGTTGTTCCATGCTGGCCGCAGTTTCTTCCAGGGAAGCCGCCTGCTGCTCGGTACGGGAGGAGAGATCGTTGTTGCCCATCGCAATCTCGCTGGCACCGCTGTAAATCGCGTTGGCACCGTTACGCACGTCACCCACGGTATTCATCAGCTCACCCTGCATGTGACGCAGGCTTTCCGCCAGTTGCCCAATCTCGTTGGACCCTTCCACTTCAATACGTTTCACCAGGTCACCGCTGGCGATATGACGAATGCTGTCGATCAGACGGTTCATTGGGGAGATAAGGGTCAGCTTGATACCAAACCACACCGCAATAATCGCCGCCAGTACGGTAATCAGCACGCAGATCAGCACCCACATCGCCTGGCTGTAAGAGCTGTTGTTATCTTCCACCGCGATGTCATACAGGCGATCATTCTGCTGCATGTAACTCATGTACTGCTTCTCAAAGCCATCCTGATAGCTCTGCGTCGGTTGATCAAAGAATGCGTTGATCTTCCCGTCACCCAGTAACTGGATCAGCTCCGCCAGCGCACCGTGATAGATGTCATAGGTGCGGTTGATCTCCTGGAAAGCGGCTTCGCTTTGGCGCGGATCGCGCGGGAGCGACTCGTAAATCGCCCAGTTTTTTTCCGTCAGCTTCAGCGCCGTACTCGCCACCTGCATCAGCTCGGCAACGGTCGCGCCGCTACCGATATTGCTCTGATCCATCATGTAGCGAATGCCTGCCCGGTTCAGGGTGTTACGCGTTTGCAGCAGCTCAACCCAGGTGGCGTTCAGCGCAGACTGTTGCTGGCGAATGGTTTGCAGAACGGTAAAGTTCTCTTTGTCATTCTTAAGTGAGTTAAAAAACAAGCCGCCCGAGGCGAGCTGTAAAAGGCCAAATAGCGCCAATACCAGCAGTAAGCTGGTAACAATCTTCATTCGTTTTAACATGTTTTCTCTTTCCGCTAGACAGATACTCTGGTTTTCGGCCTGGAAAGAGAAAACTTTATGGTGCCAGCAATTGCCACAGAATTATCGTTTTCACATTAAATACCGTTCCCTATGACAAATTACGCAAAAAATTAGTCGTTCCATTACGTCTTAGGTGTAGGATTCCGGTTTTTGAAGGAAAGGATGCTTCTATGTTAAATCGCGATTTTGATCACCTATCCACCCTCGCACACCACTTTTTTGAACGTGAAGATATTCGCCAAAAGCTCAATATCATCGATCAGTACAACATCTCCGGTTGGGAAGTCTGGATGCAGATAGAATTTGCCAATCTGCTGGCTTCGACGGGTCATGAATGGTGGCGTGAACAAACTCTTGCTTGCGATCTCCGGAAAAATCCACAGCGTTTGTCAGTGCGTGCAGATTTCTTGTTGCGGAAAAAAGGCTGGACGCAAGATAGCTACATTGCGCTTGAACTCAAACAGAACCAGGATCCGACAAGCTGCGTCAGAAATATGATTGCTGATTTGGTTAAAAGCGCAAAAATCAAACGTTCGGAATTAGAGCTGCGTAGCTTCTGGACGCTGGGGGTAACGCCCCGCATAGATAAAGAGCGTCTCGATGAACTCATTGACTACTATCTGGATGAAAAATATTACCTGACTAAATCACGTAAGAAACATGTGTTGCTCAGAGACATCGAACATACGCCTTACTGTTATATCGTAATCTGAGTCTCTCAGTGAGGTGCTTTGTCAGTGAGAAAACACGGCATGTAGACAGGCAAACGCTATAATGCCGTGATCTCAATCACATAAATTTCCCCGTTCCCCCCGCAGTTTACCGCTCACTGACACTTGGGACCGCTTAAGCTGACATACAACCGCTCACTTATTTACCTTACTTTACGCGCGTAATTCTCTGGCAAGATCCCCCCAACATAGCAGTCAATTTACCTCCTCAAACACAAGATCAAACCCACGCGGCTTCGGCCAATTATTAATTAGATACCAGGTTTTACTATGGATACGAAAAAGATATTCAAGCACATACCCTGGGTGATTCTCGGAATCATCGGTGCATTCTGCCTCTCGGTAGTGGCATTACGTCGGGGTGAACACATTAGTGCCCTGTGGATCGTGGTCGCCTCAGTTTCTGTTTATCTGGTGGCCTATCGTTACTACAGCCTGTACATCGCCCAAAAGGTGATGAAACTTGACCCAACGCGTGCCACGCCGGCGGTCATCAACAATGACGGTCTGAACTACGTTCCAACTAACCGTAACGTCTTGTTTGGTCACCACTTTGCCGCTATCGCAGGTGCAGGTCCGCTGGTTGGGCCGGTACTGGCCGCGCAGATGGGCTACCTGCCCGGTACGCTGTGGCTGCTGGCAGGCGTCGTGCTGGCCGGTGCGGTACAGGACTTCATGGTGCTGTTTATCTCTTCCCGCCGTAACGGCGCATCTCTGGGTGAGATGATCAAAGAAGAGATGGGCCCGATCCCGGGAACCATTGCGCTGTTCGGCTGCTTCTTAATCATGATCATCATCCTCGCAGTACTGGCGTTGATCGTAGTGAAAGCGCTGGCAGAAAGCCCGTGGGGTGTGTTCACCGTCTGCTCAACCGTACCTATCGCGTTGTTCATGGGGATCTACATGCGATTCCTGCGTCCGGGGCGTGTGGGCGAAGTGTCGGTGATTGGTATTGTGCTGCTGGTTGCTTCTATCTATTTCGGCGGCGTGATTGCGCATGACCCGTATTGGGGCCCGGCGCTGACCTTTAAAGACACCACCATTACCTTTACCCTGATCGGCTACGCATTTATCTCTGCGCTGCTGCCGGTATGGCTGATCCTCGCCCCGCGCGACTATCTGGCTACCTTCCTGAAAATCGGCGTTATCGTCGGTCTGGCGGTGGGGATTGTTATCCTCAACCCGGAACTGAAAATGCCAGCGATGACCCAGTACGTTGATGGTACCGGTCCGCTGTGGAAAGGCGCTCTGTTCCCGTTCCTGTTCATCACCATCGCGTGTGGTGCGGTATCTGGCTTCCACGCGCTGATTGCTTCCGGTACCACACCGAAGCTGCTGGCCTGTGAAACCGATGCGCGCTTTATCGGTTACGGCGCGATGCTGATGGAATCCTTCGTCGCAATTATGGCGCTGGTTGCCGCGTCTATCATCGAACCAGGTCTGTACTTCGCGATGAACACCCCGCCTGCGGGCCTTGGCATCACCATGCCGAACCTGCATGAAATGAGCGGCGAAAACGCACCGCTGATTATGGCGCAGTTGAAAGACGTCACCGCACATGCGGCAGCGACCGTCAGCTCCTGGGGCTTCGTCATTTCGCCTGAGCAGATCCTGCAAACCGCGAAAGACATCGGTGAACCGTCCGTTCTGAACCGAGCAGGTGGCGCACCGACGCTGGCCGTTGGTATCGCTCACGTATTCCACAAAGTGCTGCCGATGGCTGATATGGGCTTCTGGTACCACTTCGGTATTCTTTTTGAAGCGCTGTTCATCCTGACCGCACTGGATGCCGGTACCCGTTCTGGCCGCTTTATGCTGCAGGATTTACTGGGTAACTTCGTGCCGTTCCTGAAGAAAACCGATTCTCTGGTTGCGGGTATCATCGGTACTGCGGGCTGCGTAGGCCTGTGGGGTTACCTGCTGTATCAAGGCGTTGTTGACCCGCTGGGCGGCGTTAAGAGCCTGTGGCCGCTGTTCGGTATCTCTAACCAGATGCTGGCTGCCGTGGCACTGGTTCTCGGCACCGTGGTACTGGTTAAAATGCAGCGCACCAAATACATCTGGGTTACCGTTGTTCCGGCAGTATGGCTGCTTATCTGCACCACATGGGCGCTGGGTCTGAAACTGTTCAGCACCAACCCGCAGATGGAAGGCTTCTTCTTCATGGCGAATCAGTACAAAGAGAAGATTGCTAACGGCGGCGAACTGACCGCTCAGCAGATTGCCAACATGAACCACATCGTCGTCAACAACTACACCAACGCAGGTCTGAGTATTCTGTTCCTGGTGGTGGTGTACAGCATCATTTTCTACGGGTTCCGTACCTGGCAGAAAGCCCGCGCCATCGACGGTCGCTCTGATAAAGAGACGCCGTATGTACCGGTGCCGGAAGGCGGCGTGAAGACCTCTTCACACCACTAACCTGAAGCCGGGTGGCGCACTGCGCTCCCGGCCTACAAAGTAAAGTTAACGTAGGCCGGATCAGGCGCAAGCCGCCATCCGGCTTTATTCATTAACAGGGCGTTACATGTTTGGTACTTTAGGTCAGGCAAAAAAATATCTCGGTCAGGCGGCGAAGATGCTGATTGGCATTCCGGACTACGACAACTACGTCGAGCACATGAAGACCAACCATCCCGATAAGCCGTACATGACCTACGAAGAATTCTTCCGCGAGCGCCAGGAAGCCCGCTACGGTAGCGGCGGAAGCAGTTGCTGTTAGAAGGAGAAGTGAATGACCCCGATTGCAGTTACCCTACTCACCGGTTTTCTTGGCGCGGGTAAAACCACCCTGCTGCGCCATATTCTCAACGAGCAGCACGGTTACAAGATTGCCGTTATCGAAAACGAATTCGGCGAAGTCTCGGTGGACGATCAGCTGATTGGCGATCGCGCTACGCAGATCAAAACCCTGACCAACGGCTGCATTTGCTGTACCCGCTCCAGTGAGCTGGAAGACGCACTGTTAGACCTGCTCGATAACCTCGACAAAGGCGCCATCAATTTCGACCGTCTGGTGATCGAATGCACCGGCATGGCCGATCCCGGCCCGATCATCCAGACCTTTTTCTCCCATGAAGTGATTTGCGAACGCTACCTGCTGGACGGCGTAATTGCGCTGGTTGACGCGGTACATGCCGACGAGCAGATGAACCAGTTCACCATCGCCCAGTCGCAGGTCGGCTACGCCGACCGGATCCTGCTGACCAAAACCGACGTCGCGGGTGAAAGCGAAAAACTGCGTGAGCGCCTGTCGCGCATCAACGCCCGTGCGCCGATTTACACCGTGACACATGGCGATATCGACCTCGCGCAATTGTTCGACACCAACGGTTTTATGCTGGAAGAGAACGTGGTCAGCGCCAAACCGCGCTTCCACTTTATCGCCGACAAGCAAAACGATATCTCCTCGATCGTCGTCGAGCTGGATTACCCGGTAAACATCAGCGACGTGTCGCGAGTGATGGAAAACCTGCTGCTGGAATCCGCCGAGAAGCTGCTGCGCTATAAAGGCATGCTGTGGATTGAAGGCGAGCCGAACCGCCTGCTGTTCCAGGGCGTGCAGCGCTTGTACAGCGCCGACTGGGACCGCCCGTGGGGTGACGAGCAACCGCACAGCCAACTGGTGTTTATCGGTATTAATCTGCCGGAAGACGAGATCCGAGCCGCGTTTGCGGGATTGAAGAAGTAACCCCCTGCTGAATTGCCCGGTGGCGCTACGCTTACCGGGCCTGGAAATTCCACTTTCCCGTAGGCCGGATAAGGCGCAGCCGCCATTCGGCACTCACTGCCCACTCACTCAGTAATCACAAACCTCGTCGCGGCAAAGCAGTTCAACACCCGATGCACCAGAAATACCATGGTGAGCGTTGCCACCAACGCGACGGTGACGGAGGTGATACGGTACAAATCGCTGAATACCAGGTCCTGATCCGGGTGCAGGTTCTGGCCAAACATAATGCCGATGGTGGTGATGCTGGCAAACCCCACGCCTGCACCGACTTTTTCCATTACGTGCAGACGGGCGCTAAACGCCAGCCCAAGGCCAATCAGCGGCATCATCAGCAACATGTGGTTGCTGAAATCATAGATAAGCAGCTGCACCAGCAGAATGTACAGACAGGCCAGCACCACGCCGACCACGCGCCAGATCGAGCTAACCACCGCACCGCGGTAGTGCATCGGAAACAGGATCAAAATGCCTGCCATCAGCGCCGACAGCGAATCACTCAAATCGCAGATCTGGAAGACCACAAAAATCATCGTTGCCACCGTACCGGAAAGCAGCGACTCGTGGCGAACCCGGGCGGCATCTTTCTCAATGCGCGGCGGCGGTAGGCGAGGTTCCACGTCCGGGATCAGATAATGCAGCAGCGCGCTCAGCGCCACCGCCATGACGCAGGCTTCCATATTGGAGAACATCAGCGTATGCCAGTTGGTGGTGGGATAACTCATAAAGTTGAGCATCGTGCTCTGGCACACCACGCCCATCGAACCGAGCAGAAACAGTGGGCCTTTGCTCATAAAACGAAAGCGCATCACGTACAGGCCGAACACCACCAGCGTCATGATCAGCGGCCACTGCGAGAGATAACCGACAATCAGCACCATTTCAACGCAATTTACCGCCGCGCTGAACACAAACTGTGTTGCCACATGGCGGTTGAATACTGGCACCAGCGACAGCAGCATCAGCGGATAAACCACAAAAAACACGCCGTACTGCACGTTGTAGAAGGTCGAGATACTCAGCGCGATTGTCCCGGCAACGGAGATACGCAGGGTCTGGCGAAAATCATTGGCGGTGTAGACAATGTTACCGTGCGGCGTAAAGACGTGGGCCAGCGTGTTAATAGACATAATGCAGCCAGCTAACGAGATGGATCTGCGCTCCGGCAAAGGTGCGGGCGAACATCCCCTCGCTGTTATACAGCTGTACCGTGGCGCGCGCCCCGGTCGGTAACGCCGTGTCGAGCGGTTCGTTTAGCGCGACGTGAATACGCATACGCTGGGCATCGCGCACCCAGCGGGTAGACTGTTCCGGTTGCGACAACTGGCCGTTAACCAGCTCCTGACCCGCCAGAATACCGGCATCGCTGCTGGTGACGCGGGCAGAGAAGACCTTGCCCGGCATGGCATCGAACACCACGGCGGCATCGGTATTTACCCGAGTGTGGCGCAGGCTTTTCTCGCGAAAGTCGGCCACGATATCGGTCTGATGGCTGACCAGCGCCAGTAGCGGCGTGGCGGCGGTGGCGTAAAGTCCGGGGCTAAGCTGGAGGTTACTCACCGTACCGTCGGTCTGGGCATATACTTTGCTCCAGCCGAGGTTCAGTTGCGCCTCTTCCAGCGCGTTACGGTATTTTTGCAGCGTCACGTTACGCTTGTCATCGCGCTCGCCGCGCTGGATCAGCAGGTTCTGAATACTGGCATTCAGCGCCGCCACCGACTGCTCGCTGGTCTGCCAGGCGGTACGCACCTTGTCGAGATCGGATTGCGATACGTTCTGCATGGCGCTCAGGCGCTGATAGCGATCAAGGGTGGTCTTATCGTTATGGGCGTTGAATTGCGCGGTGCGCAGGTTGGCGCGCGCGGAAGCTATCTGCGCATCCAGCTGTTGATTGCTCAGCTTCGCCTGCTCAAGGGCGATTTGCGCAGCCTCGACCTTATTGATAAACGGCGTCGGATCCAGTTCGTACAGCAAATCGCCCTTCTTCACCTGGCTATTATTGTGTACATGCACCTGCGAGACGTAGCCGGAAACGCGTGAGGAAACGGGCGTTACCACGCGCATCACCGTGGAGTCCGGCGTCAGCGGGATCCAGATATCGGCAACGATAAACCAGGCGAATATTACCAGGAAAGCGGCAATACTCACCCTTACCCAACGGGCAAATTTTTGTTCTGGGGTCATCATAGTTTTTTAGATCTTGTTATCTTCTTCGCGGATTGTCCGCAGATTGCAGGCGATTTGATTGAGCGTGGCGCTGAAGGAAGCGAGTTCCGCCTCAGGGATGGTGCAGGTGACGCGATGTTGGTATGTCTCTATCACCCGGTTGAGTTCGTCCAGCCTTGCGCGGCCTTGCGCGGTCAGCGTTAGCAGGCGGATGCGTTTGTCATAAGGCGATGTGGAACGCAGCAGATAGCCCTGCTTTTCCAGCTGCGAGAGGGTGCGCATCAGCGGCGGCAGTTCGATGCCCTGCATTTGTGCCAGTTCACTGACTGAGACGTTGTCTCCCAGTTGATACAGTTGCATCAGTACCGTCCAGCTGGACTGCGTCAGGCCTGTATCGGTGATGGCAGCATCAATAATGGCCCGCCACTGGCGCACCACCATTGCCATGCGCATCCCCATTGGTCGGCGGGCAAACAGTTCATCTTCAGTCATCTTATTTTCCCCTCATCGCTGAAAAGAAAATAATACTTATCAGGATAAGTATCAAGAAACGGACTAACCAGAAGCATAAATTGATAAATATTGTGAATGTAAAAGAGGCTGGGGCGATAACCCCCAGCCTCTGTCGATGAAAGAAAATCACTCCACCTGATCGCGTCGCAGCCCGACGTCCCGCAACCGCTCATCACTCATCTGTTGCAATACGCGCCGCGTTTGCGCTCGCAGCCGCCACGCCTTGTATGCCCGCCAGATCAGTACAAACCCAATAAACGGCTGTTTTGCTTTATTCTCGTGAAATTCCATACCTTGCCTCCCCGCCTTGCCAGAGGCTTTATCTTCACGGATCTGGCCTAAAACAATACAGACTCACAAAGTACTTTTATTTAACATACAGATTGGTTAAAAAGAGTTCTGCATCGCTTTTTTCACACCAATCTGTACTGATTTTTTAATCTGTATGGTACCCATGAGGGATACAGCATGACGCGTTACCAACATCTGGCCAATCTGCTGGCCGAACGCATTGAGCAAGGGCTGTATCGCCATGGCGAAAAACTGCCCTCGGTTCGCAGCCTGAGCCAGGAGCATGGGGTCAGCATCAGCACCGTCCAGCAGGCGTATCAGACGCTGGAACAGCGCCAGCTGATCACGCCCCAACCACGTTCCGGTTATTTTGTCGCGCCACAAAAAGCGCAGCCACCCGTGCCACCGATGTCGCGTCCGGTACAGCGTCCGGTCGAAATAACACAGTGGGATCAGGTGCTGGATATGCTAAAGGGCAACGCGGACAAATCGATAATCCCGTTTAGCAGCGGCGTGCCCGATATTAATCAACCCAGCCTGAAGCCGCTGTGGCGCGAGCTCAGCCGCGTGGCACAGCATAATCTGCGCGCGATACTGGGCTACGATGAAATATCCGGATGCCGTGAACTGCGTCAGCAGATTGCACGGCTGATGCTGGACGGCGGTTCAGTGGTCAATGCAGACGATATTGTGATCACCAGCGGCAGTCAGAGCGGAATGTCGCTGGCGCTGCTGACGGTCTGCCAGCCCGGAGATATTGTCGCCGTTGAATCACCGGCCTACTACGGCACGATGCAGCTACTGCGCGGCTTAGGGATCAAGGTGATTGAGATCCCAACCGATCCGGATACCGGGATCAGCATTGAAGCGCTGGAGCTGGCGCTGGATCAGTGGCCGATCAAAGGTATGCTGCTGGTTCCAAACTGCAACAATCCGCTCGGATTTATTATGCCGGATGCTCGTAAACGGGCGGTGCTCGCCCTCGCCCAACGGCACGATATTGTGATTTTTGAAGACGATGTGTATGGCGAACTGGCCACAGAGTATCCCCGCCCGCGCACGATCCACTCCTGGGACAGCGACGGTCGGGTAATACTCTGCAGTTCGTTTACCAAATCCGTCGCCCCCGGTCTGCGTGTGGGTTGGGTGGTGCCCGGTCGCTATTACAACAAACTGCTGCACATGAAGTACGCCGTCATTGGAACTAACGTTCCCGCTACGCAACTGGCAGCGGCTTCCTTTGTGCGCGAAGGTCATTATCATCGGCATATCCGGCGTATGCGCCAGATTTATCAGCGCAATATGGAAATCTACACCTGCTGGGTACGGGAATACTTTCCCTGCGGGATCTGCATCACCCGACCAAAAGGCGGCTTTATGCTGTGGGTCGAGCTACCGCTCCAGGTCGATATGGTCTGTGTCGCTAAGCAGCTTTGTCGCCTGAAAATCCAGGTTGCGCCGGGTTCGCTGTTCTCCGCATCGGGGAAGTATCGCAACTGTGTGCGCATCAACTGCGCGTTGCCGCCAAACGAGAAGCATCGGGAAGTAATGCAGAAGCTCGGCGAGGCGGTAAAAACGGCAATAGAGTAAACCGGACCACCCGGTGCTCCCGTGCAGGCGATTGCACGGTTTAAGTCATTTCTAATGGCTTACGCCCTGAATATCTTCAACGGAAAGTCGGGTGATTTTTTGTACCGTGCTGATATCGATGCCATCTGCCAGCATGGTGCGGGCAATACGTAGCGCCTCATCACGTCGTCCCTTTATTAGCCCTTCCTGTTTGCCTTCCTGTTTGCCTTCTTTTTTGCCTTCTTGTTTACCTTCCTGCTTACCTTCAAGCCATCCTTTTTGAAATCCTGCCTCATGCAATCTGTCCGCAATCGTCATCAAATGCTCCTTGTGCTGCGGTGAACGTTCGGCAACCCCGCGAATAAACTCACTGAATCGAGGTGCATCGCCAGTTCGTAAAATATAATTAAACAGCGTCTTTATCTGAGTGTCATTAGTCAGTCCGGTAAGTAGCAGGGAAACAATTTGCTCGACCAACCCCATAAGATCGCGTTGACGGATATGTTTTTGGATTAACTCCAGCAGCGCCATACGTCGATGCTGCACAATTTCGTCATCCGGAATAACCGTAATATCCACCAGCGGAAACGCCGCAGCATACAGCTGACGAGCCAGCTTCGGGTTGGCAAACTCATCCAGCCAGCACAGCGAATAAGGGTACGGGCTTTTAGCGCCGTGATAAAACAGCATCGGCACCACCAGCGGCAACTGCTGATGCCCGGCATCTAAATGTTTCTGCATGGCCGCTACCGCATAGCGCATCAGTCTGAATGCCATATGCGCATCCGGTGTGCTTTGGTGTTCAATCACTACATAAATATATCCATCCCCATCCGTCGTTTTCACCGACCACAGCACATCGGAATAGTACGCACGTAAATTCTCTTCGATAAAACTGTCTGACTCGAGTTTAAGCGTCCGAAGATCGCAAAGCTCGCGCAGCGAAGCGGGAAGATGTATTTGTAGGAAATCCCGTGCAGTCTCAGGGTGACGTAAAAATGTTTTAAAAACCGCATCATGCGGTGTTGAAGCGGAAGCTTTGTTCATGGCGATCCTTCACCTGAAAATAAGATGCCATGACTGTAGCGCCGGAAAACCACATCCTCACCTGCAACTTTCTCTCTTTGCGAGGCGATTTCCGGGATAACAACGCCCTTATGTAACGTCTACATTTGTCTGGAACACGTCACGCAGAATCGCCATCTCAATGCGCATTCCCACTTTTTCACCTCCCGGCCTGTGCTATAACAAACCATCACTTTCAGGGAGGACACGATGTGACGCATACCCGAGATATTCCACAATCGTTCTGGCGTGATGAGCAGTTGCCGTGGCTGGAACTGCGCAGCACCTGGCAGAGCCAGCAGGCCTATAAGCGGCATCACCACTCTCAGCTCTCGATTGGGGCAATTCTCGAGGGGGAAACGTGCTGTCAGTGCGATGGCGAGGAATACCATCTGCAGGTGGGCGACCTGATTGTGATACCGCCGCTGGCACCTCACAGCTGTAATCCTGTTAACGGACAGTTTCGTAGCTATCATATGCTTTATCTTGATGCCCAGTGGTGTCTTGCTAATCTCCCTGCACAGAACACCAATCAGCGGCTTTGCACGCCTGCTCCCGTTATCCGCGATGCGCAATTATTCCAGCGTTATATGCACCTTGTGACGCTCATGCCGCAACGCCAAACCGCGCAAATAACGGATGCCGCGCAAGCATTGCTTCACTCGCTGCCGTTGCAGTCGGTCGCACCAGAAAACTCAAGCGCCACCAGCCAGTATCTGCGCGAACGGTTGCAGTCCAGCCTGCTCGCGCCGCCCTCACTCGATGAGCTGGCACATGAGTGTCACATGCGTAAAGAGACGCTGATCCGTACCTTTAAGCAAGACACCGGGCTGACGCCAGGAAGTTATCTGAACATCATACGGATTGACTATGCTCGCCAGCGGCTGCGGGCCGGAGACGAAATTGCCGATGTCGGATACCAGAGCGGGTTTGCCGACCAGAGCCATTTCCATCGCACCTTTGTTCGCTACACCGCCGCCACACCGCGCCAGTACGCGTTGGGACGATCAATATCAGACAATAATTAGCGCTGCGTCAGGCGTACGGTGCTCTCAGATTCATTCTCTGAGGTCGCTATGTCGCTGCTTTCTGTACTTTTTCCTTCTGCTTTTCCCGCGCTGGCGCTGGCGCATTTCGTCGCATTGCTTAGCCCCGGGCCGGACTTCTTTTTACTGGTCGGTTACGCCGCACGATACCGGATGCGCGGCAGCGCCGGGTTGTGCGTGGGGATCGCTTTCGGCAACGGGCTGTATGTTCTGCTGGCAATTATCGGTTGGGGGATCCTGCGCCAGCTTCCCCTGTTGTTTACGGTTATTGAGCTGCTGGGCGCGCTTTATTTATTGTGGATTGGCAGCCTGCTGGTACGCAGCCGCCCGCAAACGCTGACCGGAACAGACACCCAGTCTACCTGTCCAGGATTTGGCAAACAGCTACTGCTGGGATTGGGTTCGTCACTGCTCAACCCAAAAAATGCGCTGTTCTATCTGGCGCTAATGACCGCCCTGCTCGGCCCGTCGGTGACGCTGCTGCAACAAACCATGAGCGGGATCTGGATGACCAGCGTAGTGCTGTGCTGGGATCTGCTGATCGTGATGTTCATCGGTTTACCGCAGATCCAGCGACGGTTATCCAGAGGGATATTATGGGTAGAACGTATCGCTGGGGGTGTATTGATTATCTTCGGTTGTGCCATCGCGCTGCGGTTTTTGCCGAGCATCGTAGTCTGATTTCCAGGGCGATTTTCTGCACATAAACCGGATAAACTCGTTTAATTAATATCCAATCCGCATTACACTGCGGATGGTTATTACCCGTTCAACTTACTCTTCCTGAGGTGCGATGTGCTGATTGTTACCTGTAATCGTTACGTTTTCTGACCCCGCGTCAGTGAGCGTATCTTCTGTTTGCGCTTCGCGCAGACAGCGTTTTTGATTACATGAAATTCAGTACATTTGCAGTCTGCTTTTTTCTGTCATCGGTCTGACGTCTCAAAGACGGTATTGAATTTCGCTATTCCCGTTGAGGGTTTTCTCCCGACAAGGAGCTGTTTTATGCAACGGATTCTCGCGTTTTTCTCCCAACGCGCCACAACGCTATTTTTTCCTGTCGCGTTGATTTTATATGACTTCGCCGCCTATCTGTCGACGGACCTGATCCAGCCTGGCATCATCAATGTGGTACGTGATTTCAACGCCGATGTTAGCCTGGCACCCGCCGCGGTGAGCCTCTATCTGGCGGGCGGCATGGCGCTGCAATGGCTGCTGGGGCCGCTTTCCGACCGAATTGGCCGTCGACCCGTGCTGATTGCGGGGGCGTTAATCTTTACCCTCGCCTGCGCTGCCACGCTGTTCACCACCTCAATGACGCAATTTCTGGTAGCCCGATTTGTGCAGGGCACCAGCATCTGCTTTATCGCGACCGTTGGCTATGTCACGGTGCAGGAGGCGTTTGGGCAAACGAAGGCCATTAAGTTAATGGCGATAATCACTTCCATTGTGTTGGTTGCACCGGTTATCGGCCCGCTCTCCGGGGCCGCGCTGATGCACTTTGTACACTGGAAGATCCTGTTTGCCATCATTGCCGTCATGGGGCTTATCGCCCTGATTGGGTTAATGTTAGCCATGCCGGAAACCGTCCAGCGCGGCGCGGTGCCGTTCAGTGCCCGCGGCGTAGTGCGTGATTTCCGCGACGTTTTCCGCAACCGGGTGTTCCTGTTTGGCGCTGCCACGCTGTCGTTAAGCTATATCCCGATGATGAGCTGGGTGGCGGTCTCACCGGTTATTCTGATCGATGCTGGCGGCATGACCACATCGGAGTTTGCCTGGGCACAGGCCCCGGTGTTCGGCGCAGTGATCGTCGCCAATATGGTGGTGGTTCGTTTCGTGAAAGATCCGACCCAACCACGCTTCATCTGGCGGGCCGCACCTATACAGCTGAGCGGGCTGGCAGTGCTGATTGTCGGCAATTTACTGTGGCCGCACGTCTGGCTGTGGTCGGTGCTGGGGACCAGCCTGTATGCGTTTGGTATTGGGATGATCTTCCCGACGCTGTTCCGCTTTACACTGTTTTCCAACAACTTACCGAAGGGTACGGTTTCCGCATCGTTGAATATGGTAATCCTGACGGTGATGGCGGTTTCTGTCGAAATTGGGCGCTGGCTATGGTTTAACGGCGGCAGGATTTCGTTTCATCTGCTGGCGGTTGCGGCAGGGCTCACTGTCGTGTTCACGCTGGCAGGTTTACTCAAACGGGTACGCCAGCATGAGGCAACGACGTTAGCCACTGAAAACTAACCTGCCCGCTTATCCGGCCTACGACAACTATGTAGGCCGGATAAGCGCTTGCGCCGCATCCGGCTACGCTCACCTCACCTTACGCAATGCGTGCAAATCCCGCTTCCAGATCGGCAATCAGGTCGTCGATATCCTCAAGGCCGATATGCACCCTGACCAGCGTACCGCTGAAATCCACCCCTCCAGCCGGGCGAATGCTGTTCAGCTCTTCCGGCTGGTTCGCCAGAATGAGCGATTCAAATCCGCCCCACGAATAGGCCATATGGAACAGCGAGAAGTTATCGAGGAAATTCGCCATCTGTTCGTCGGTCAGTCTCTTTTTCAGCACAAACGAGAACAGGCCTGAGCTTCCGATAAAATCACGCTGAAAATACTCATGGCCCGGACATTCCGGTAATGCCGGATGATTCACCCGTGCCACTTCCGGCCTTGCCGACAGCCAGCGGGCAATATGGATGCTGCTCTCCTGATGCTGCTTAAGGCGTACCGCCAGGGTGCGCAATCCGCGGCTGCCGTTGTAGGCCGTATCGGCATCCAGCGTTTGCCCCATCAGATAGGAGTTTTCGCGTAAACGATCCCAACACCGGGCGTTGGACACCGCCGTGCCCAGCATGGCGTCCGAATGGCCGATGGTGTACTTCGTTCCCGCCTGAATGGAAATATCCACGCCATAATCCAGCGCGTTGAACAGCACGCCTGCCGCCCAGGTGTTGTCGATCATAATGACAATCTCCGGATTCACCGCGCGGATAGCCTTCACCATCCCCGGCACGTCCTGGACTTCCATGGTGATAGAACTTAGTGACTCAAGGAATACCACCTTCGTTTCCGGACGCAGAAGATCGACGATACCTGCACCAATCAGCGGATCGTAATACGTTGTTTCCACGTTGAATTTACTCAGGATCTTATTGCAAAAATCCTGGGTTGGTTCATAGGCCGCGCCCGTCATCAGAATATGATCACCACCCTGAACAAACGCCAGAATCGCGTTAGTCACCGCCGCAGCGCCGCAAGGGTACAGTGCGCAGCCAACGCCGCCTTCCAGCTCGCTCATTGCCTTCTGAAAGGCAAAGTGGGTGTAGGTTCCGCGACGACCGTAAAACAGCTCGCCGTTAGCGCGATTGGCGGTGGCAAATTTCTTGTCCTTCACGGTATCAAATACCAGTGAAGAGGCGCGTTGGATAACCGGATTCACCGCTCCCTGGGTGTAGCGTTTGTCACGACCAGCAACAACCAGGTGCGTTTCAAGCTTCATTGCGTCTTTCATAACATCTCCTGTTCTTAATCCGTGTGAGACCTATACCACCGCAGCAGTAGAGTTTATTTCAGTGTTGGTCTGCTTTTTTCCAGCGAACCGTTCAACAATCTGCGCCGCATTCAAATCATGGATAACGTTAATCAGTGTGGCCGGCGCATCGGTAATGGTGCCCAGCACCACCAGCATCGGGATTGCTTCCATCGGCAGGCCCAGCGTGGTGACGATAAAGATTTCACCGAGGAACGCCCCGCCCGGTACGCCACCAACGATAATGGCGGAGAGCACCGCAATCAGCATCGTCAGGAAGAAGGTTTCGGTGGTGAATTCCATGCCCAGCACGGAATAGATAAAGACAATTTTTAGCGCGGCAATCATCGCCACGCCGCCCTTGTTGAGGTTAACCAGCAGCGGAATGGAGACATCAACGATTTCCGGGTTAATCCCCATCGCCTTACCGGCACGCAGCGTCACCGGCAGCGTCCCCAGTGAAGAGCAGGTCCCCAGCGCGGTCGCAGACGGTTCAATCGCGTTACGCCAAAAGGCTTTGACCGCCGGAATACCGCCGCCAATATACGAATAGAGAATCGAGCCAAAGACAAAGTAGACCAGCGTGGCAACCATAAACAGGCCGATGGCGCGGGCAAAGGTTAACAGTAGTGCAGAGTTCTGACTGGCCATGGTGGCGGCGAAGTAGCAGCCCAGACCAATCGGCGCGACCTTCATAATGATCGACACGATCTTCATGATCACGGTATTGGCGTCTTCCAGCAGCGACGCAATGCGTTTACCGGCCTGATCCGACTGGCCAATTGCGACACCGGCGATGATCGCCATTACGATCAGCGCCAGAATATTGGACTTAGAAAACAGTCCGATAAAGTCGCTGGTGGTGATCATACTGACAAAATCCATCTTACCGCTGCCCGCCTGCACCGACTGCGAGAGATCGATAGTGACGCCCTGCGCCGGGTTATACCAGAGCGCCAGCGCGACGATCCCGGCCGCCGGAATAAAGGCCATAGCGATCGAAACAATAAAGATAATCGCCATAATGCGTCCCAGCCTTTTCAGGTCGGTCATACTGGCGATCGAAGACATAACGCTGATACCCACCAGCGGCACAATAATCATAAATAACAGGTTTAAGAATATCTGGCCTATTGGCTGGAGTTTACTTGCAAACGATGGGGCATAAATACCTAATAAGCCGCCAATCACCAGAGCAACTAATAAAATAATCGACGATT
This sequence comes from Citrobacter sp. Cpo030, assembly GCF_030333005.1. Lineage (NCBI taxonomy): Bacteria > Pseudomonadati > Pseudomonadota > Gammaproteobacteria > Enterobacterales > Enterobacteriaceae > Citrobacter > Citrobacter sp. Cpo030. The sequence goes on from NZ_JAOWGT010000075.1 coordinate 422,917, forward strand.
TGTAGGGTTCGAGTCGTGACCACATAATCGGTACCTTTAGAATAATAATTAATGAGATTAAATTCACAATGTGATGAGTTTCCGTTCCGCCTCCTTTTATTTTGTGACGTAACTCACCTAAGTTGTTATTTTTTCATTTTGCCAGCAAGTTGTTTCCTGTGATTCAATAGTTGCATGTTTAAAACGCGAATGTAACGGCCTATTCGTACCGTTTTTGCAAATCAATTGTGAATTAAAGGAAACTATGAGTACGCCGATATCACTCAAGCATCTGGAGTTTTTTACTAAAATCGTCGACTGCGGAGGATTGTCAGAAGCCGCGGCGCAGCTCAACGTATCGCCATCTGCGGTCAGCAAAAGTCTGGCTGCGATGGAAGACACGCTGGGCACGACTTTAATTAAACGCACCACCCGCAGTATTACCCTGACCGACGCAGGGCAATATCTCTTCAACCGCGCTAATAAGCTTTTGAAAGAATTCGATGAAACGCTGAATACCACTTCCGGTTATTACCACAGCCCGCAGGGTGAATTACGCATAACCTGCTCAATTGCGTTTGGTTATTCCCGGCTGGTGAACCTGGTGGATAAATATCGCTCCCAGTTTCCGGATGTGAATCTGTATATCGATCTCAACGATAACTTTGTGAATCTGAACGAAACGGATTTCGACATCGCCCTGCGCATCTCCACCGCACCGCCGCAGAACTATGCGATGCGCAAGCTGGTGCCTGTTCGCTGGGCGTACTGTGCCTCACCCGGCTACCTCGCCAAAAAAGGCATGCCCCAGCGTCGAAGCGATCTGGTGGATCATGATTGTCTGGTTTATCCAGGCCTCACGCCGGTACTGAAAGTGGCGGATGAACAGGATCGTCTGCATCAGTTGAAACTGCATATGCCGATCCAGGCCAACAGCAGCCTGGTATTGCTGAAGTCAGTGTTAGAAGATCAGGGAGTGGCGTATTTGCCCACCTATCTGATTGGCGATCATATTCAAAAAGAAGAGATAACGCCGCTGATGCTCGACGGCACTATCACCTGTGAAACTCACGCCCTGTATGCGCTGTACTTTCCCAGCAAGTACAGCAATCCGAAGGTGCGATCGTTTATCGATTTTCTGGTGACGGAACTCGGCCCCTTGCCCGCCTGGGACAACTGGATCCCGGAGTAAGCCCAGCCCACCTGAAAATGGGAGGTACTCCACATTTTTTGCGCGATCCCCCCGTCTGGCTCTATCCTTAAGCCTATGAATAAAATTGCTGAACTCAAACGCGCCAAGCGACTGGCGCTCTCATTACTGCTGATTGCCGCTGCCACCTTCGTCATCACGCTGTTTCTGCCGCCTAACTTTTGGGTGCTTGGGATCAAAGCGATCGCCGAAGCGGCGATGGTCGGCGCGCTGGCGGACTGGTTTGCCGTGGTGGCGCTTTTTCGCCGGGTGCCGATCCCGTTTATCTCGCAGCACACGGCGATTATCCCGCGCAATAAGGATCGGATCGGCGAAAATCTCGGGCAATTTGTCCAGGAAAAATTTCTCGATACCCAGTCGCTGGTCGCGCTGATCCGCCGCCATGAACCGGCGCTGTTGATCGGCAACTGGTTCAGCCAGCCGGAAAACGCCCAGCGTATTGGCCAGCATCTGCTGCAGATCATGAGCGGTTTTCTCGAACTGACCGACGACTCGCGCATTCAGCGGCTGATCAAGCGGGCGGTGCACAAAGCCATCGACAAGGTCGATCTCTCAGGTACCAGTGCGCTGATGCTGGAAAGCATGACCAAAAACAATCGCCATCAGGTGCTACTCGACACGCTGATCGCCCAACTGATCGCCCTGCTCCAGCGCGACAGCTCGCGAGCGTTTATCGCCAGACAGGTCGTGCACTGGCTGGAAACCGAGCATCCGCTGAAAGCGAAGATCCTGCCAACCGAATGGCTGGGCGAGCACAGCGCCGAGCTGGTGTCTGATGCCGTTAACTCCTTGCTGGATGACATCAGCCACGATCGCGCACATCAGATCCGCCATGCCTTCGATCGCGCCACGTTTAAGCTCATCGATAAGCTCAAACACGATCCGGAGATGGCCGTGCGGGCCGAAAGCCTGAAAAGCTATCTGAAGGAAGATGAAGCCTTCAACCGTTATCTTGGCGAGCTGTGGGCAGATCTGCGTCAGTGGGTGAAAACCGACATTAACGCCGATGATTCCCGCGTGAAGCAGCGCATCGCCAGCGCCGGGCAGTGGTTCGGCGAAACGCTGGTAGCCGACAGCGCCCTGCGCGCCTCACTGAATGGGCATCTGGAGCAGGCCGCGCATAAAGTAGCGCCAGAGTTCGCCACCTTCCTGACGCGCCATATCAGCGACACGGTGAAAAGCTGGGATGCACGCGATATGTCGCAGCAAATCGAGCTGAACATCGGTAAAGATTTGCAGTTTATCCGCGTCAACGGCACGCTGGTTGGCGGTTCTATTGGGCTGGTGTTATATCTGTTGTCGCAAATTCCTTCCCTGCTGACGCTGGCGAATTTTTAAGGAGAAAAATTCAATGACGATGAACATCCGCATTTTTTCCCTGCGCGAAACACCGGAAAAACTGCACGAGGTCACCGCTTACTTTCAGCAACAATGGGCCTCAGAAGACTCCGTGAAGGTATACGAAGATGCGCTGCATCGTTGCATTGGCGCAAAGAACCCGCTACCGCAGTGGTACTGGCTGCAGGACGGCGACAGCATTGTTGGCTGCGCCGGATTGATCACTAATGATTTTATCAGTCGCGGCGAACTGTGGCCGTGGCTATGCGCACTCTATATCGATCCTCGCTATCGTGGTCACGGTCTGGCATTTCGCCTGATTGAACATATTGCGCAACAGGCCAGACAGTTAGGCTTTATGCAGCTCCATTTGTGTACTGACCTGGAAGGCTTATACGAGAAAGCGGGATTTTACTTTGACGGGCCGGGCTATCATCCGTGGGGGGAAGTCTCACGGGTCTACAGTCGTAATCTGTAAGCGCACAATTGTTGTACATCAATAAAGCCAGATAAATTGCATGGTTATAATGCGACGTCTTTTTACTGTCTCCCGTGTTACGGGGAAGGAAAATCATGTCACTAATCACCGATTTACCCGCCATTTTTAATCAATTCTCCGACGCCCGTCAGAAAGGTTTTCTCACCGTAATGGATCTTAAAGAGCAGGGTATCCCGCTCGTTGGGACCTATTGCACCTTTATGCCGCAGGAGATAGCGATGGCGGCAGGCGCGGTCGTCGTTTCGCTATGCTCAACCTCTGATGAAACGATTGAAGAGGCCGAAAAAGATCTGCCACGAAACCTGTGTCCACTGATCAAAAGCAGCTACGGGTTTGGTAAAACGGATAAATGTCCGTACTTCTACTTCTCTGACCTGGTGGTGGGCGAAACGACCTGCGATGGTAAAAAGAAGATGTACGAGTACATGGCTGAATTTAAAGCGGTACATGTGATGCAACTGCCCAACAGCGCCAGTGATGCGGCTTCGCGGGCGCTGTGGAAAGCCGAGATCCTGCGTTTGCAGCAGGTAATCGAAGCCCGTTTTGGCACCCCGATAACCGAAGCCGCGCTACGTGAAGCCGTCATTCTCAAAAACCAGGAACGTCGTGCACTGGCAAACTTCTACCGCGTTGGTCAGCTCAACCCACCCGCACTCAGCGGCAGTGACATTCTGAAAGTCGTCTACGGTGCAACCTTCCGCTTTGATAAAGCAGCGCTGATCGACGAGCTTAATAGCATGGCCGAGCGGGTACATCAGGAATGGCAGGCCGGGAAACGTCTGGCATCGCGTCCACGCATACTGATAACCGGCTGCCCCATCGGCGGCGCGGCAGAAAAAGTGGTTCGTGCCATTGAAGAAAACGGCGGTTGGGTGGTGGGCTATGAAAACTGCACCGGGGCGAAAGCCACTGAACAGTGCGTGGAGGAAACTGGCGACGTCTACGACGCGCTGACCGATAAATACCTCGCCATCGGCTGCTCATGTATTTCCCCTAACGATCAACGTCTGAAAATGCTCAGCCAAATGGTTGAAGAGTACCAGGCTGACGGCGTCGTCGATGTCATTTTACAGGCTTGCCACACTTACGCCGTTGAATCACTGGCCATTAAACGCCACGTCCGCCAGCAGCACAACATTCCCTATATCGCTATTGAAACCGACTACTCCAGCGCGGATATCGGCCAACTTAGCACTCGTGTCGCCGCGTTCATTGAAATGTTGTGAGGAACAGGGATGACATACTCAATAGGGATCGATTCCGGCTCCACGGCGACTAAAGGTATTTTGTTGGAAAGGAACGTCATCAGACGTCGCTTCCTCTGCCCAACACCTTTTCGCCCTGCCGAAGCGATCGCGCAGGCATGGGAAACGCTGCAAGCGGGGCTGAACGATAGACCATTTTTAACCCTCACTGGCTACGGACGGCAGCTCGTGGATTATGCCGACAAACAGGTCACTGAAATTTCCTGCCACGGGCTGGGGGCGCGCTTGCTGGCTCCCGGCACCCGCACAGTGATTGATATCGGCGGTCAGGACAGTAAAGTCATCCAGTTAGATGATGATGGCAACCTCAGCGATTTCTTGATGAACGACAAATGTGCGGCAGGGACCGGACGATTTCTGGAAGTCATCTCACGCACGCTCGGCGCCAGCGTAGAGCAGCTAGATGCGATTACCGCTGGCGTCGAACCACATGCCATCACCAGCATGTGTACGGTTTTTGCCGAGTCAGAGGTTATCAGCCTGCGCTCTGCGGGTGTCGCGCCGGAGGCCATTTTAGCAGGTGTGATCAACGCGATGACCCGACGCAGCGCGAATTTCATCGGACGGCTTTCAGGGCAGGCTCCACTGTTATTTACCGGGGGAGTAAGCCACTGTCACGCCTTTGCTCGTATGCTTGAAGGCCACATTGGCATTCCCGTACACACGCATCCCGACGCGCAGTTTGCTGGGGCGATTGGGGCCGCGTTAATTGGTCAGCGTCAGGGGAAACGTGAGTGAAGGAAACACTGTTCTTGTTTCATACTACCCTCGGCGTCATCAAAACGCGTAAAGCGCTACAGGCTGCGGGTATGTGCTTTCGGGTGGCAGATATTCCCCGCGAGCTACGCGGTGGCTGCGGGCTGTGCATTTACATCGACTGTGTTGCTGGCAAGGAGGATGAGTGGATAATTCCGGGTCATACCGAATCTATCTACCGTCTTGAAAACGGAGACTGGCGCTGCCTTGCCACTTTCCCCTCTTCCTGAACGCGGCTGGGGCAATTTTTTATTTTACTTTTCATTATCATTTACGCATGTAATATAACAATTATCAGCTAACAGCGCGAAATGAGAGTTCGTATGTCCCAGGGAAGCCCAGATTCAAATCGTCATGCCATCAGCGTCGCGCTGTTTGGCATGCTGGTCTTAACGCTGGGTATGGGAATTGGGCGCTTTCTGTATACGCCAATGCTCCCGGTGCTGCTGTCGGAAGGTCAATTTACGTTTGACCAACTCTCCTGGATTGCCAGCGCCAACTACGCCGGGTATCTGGCGGGAAGCCTGCTCTTCTCCTTCGGGCTCTTTCATCTTCCCTCACGCTTACGCCCGATGTTGCTAACGTCCGCGCTCGCTACCGCAGGGCTGATTCTGGCGATGGCCAGCTTTACGCAGCCCGCGCTGGTGATGCTGATCCGCTTTCTGGCAGGCGTCGCCAGTGCCGGTATGATGATCTTTGGCTCAATGATCGTCCTGCATCATACCCGGCATCCCTTCGTGATCGCGGCGTTGTTCTCCGGCGTTGGTGCAGGCATTTTGCTGGGCAATGAATATGTCATTATCGGTCTGCATTTTGCGCTTTCATCGCACACGCTCTGGCTGGGCGCAGCGGCAGCCTCGGCTCTGTTCTTCGTGCTACTGGTTATACTCCTGCCATCTCGCGACCACGTGCTCCCCGCTGCGGCCCCGGTAAAAACAGAGTATCAGCCTATGTCCTGGTGGCTGCTGGCGCTACTGTACGGGCTGGCCGGATTTGGCTACATCATTGTCGCCACCTACCTGCCGCTGATGGCGAAAAGCGCCGGTTCGCCGCTGTTGACTGCCCATCTGTGGTCGCTGGTCGGCATATCAATAATTCCGGGGTGTTTCGCCTGGCTGTGGGCCGCCCGACGCTGGGGTGTATTGCAATGCCTGACGGCGAATTTGCTGATTCAAAGCGCCTGCGTGGTCATGACGCTCGCCAGCGGCTCCTTGCCGCTGCTGGTGATAAGCAGCATGGGGTTTGGCGCAACGTTTATGGGAACCACTTCACTGGTGATGCCGCTTGCCCGACAACTTAGCGTACCGCGCAATATTAATCTGCTGGGCCTGGTCACTCTGACTTACGGCATTGGGCAAATACTTGGTCCGCTATTAACCAGCCTGCTGGGAAGCGGCGCACAGGCGATCGTTAACGCCACGGTGTGCGGCGCGGTCGCGTTGTTTATTGCGGCAATTATCAGCCTCACGCAATTATACAAACAGCGTTTCGCCTCGCCCAAAAGGGTATAACCGGCTAACGTCTAAAGAAGATATATTCGGATTAGTCCGCAATTAAATGTCAGCATTTAATAAACCGCAAATAATCGGCAATTACCCGTCAGACAATTTATAATTCCCGGCAGTTCATTTATAAACTCAATTTAAAATGCGTAAAAATGGACATATTAATTCAACATCAACACCATCTTCGGGAAAGGCACATGTCGTGGTTTAAAAAAATACTACTGGGGTTAATTATTTTGGCGGGTTTAATTGGCACGCTAAAGGATTATAAAGACTTTGGCCTGTTTGGCGCACTGGGATTGTTTATTATCTTCCTGTTATCAACAACATTCTTATGGCAATGGGCCTCTGGCAAGTTACCGGAGATAACAAAGTTACATGCCATACTTATTTTACTGGCCAGCGCGGTGGCCTCTATTTTTGTTATCAATATGGCAATTGCCGGAAATTTGCATGTGGATTTAATGGAAGTCATGCGCGTTACCATTACCCATAATCCGCTTTTTTATCTGATCCTCTGCGTGGTCGCATGGGTAAAAGTGGGCATCTGGCAATGGCTGTTTAGCGGTGTACAGATGAAAGAGAGTCAGCCGGTTTAAACTCCAGCAGATGTAAAAAAGGCGTCTTAACCAAGACGCCTTTTTCGTACTAGTATAACTACTTAGAACTGATAGGTCAGACCCGCAACAACCTGATTGTCGCCGTCTTTGCCATCGAGCAGGTTAATTTTGTAACCCACATCAGCAACCATGTTTTTGTTGAAGTAGTAGTCTGTGCCCAGCGCAACGTATTCGGTCAGATCGTTATTGTTGTTGTCACGCGTATGGACGTAGCCCACGTTCGGACGCAGACCAAAATCAAACACATAGGCCGCCATCGCTTCAAAGTGCTGCGCTTTGTCCGCATCCTGAATCAGGTTGTGAGACTCACCGTACATGGTTGCAACGTAGATAGCGTTAGCATCATATTTCAGGCCAGCGCCCCAGAACTCTGCGTTTTCGCCATCCCAGCCATTTTTTTTCTGCTGAGCAGTCACCGCGCTGGTTGTGTAGGCCGCAATGGCAGATACGCCAGAATCCGCGATATTGTCATAACCCAGGGAGAAGCCGTAGCCGTTGCCGTGCTGTTTGGTCGGATCCGTATTGGTATCGTCCTGCCCCTGATATTGCGCACCAACGTTCAGACCATCAACGGCACCAAACAGATTTTTGGTACGGAGTGTTGCAACGCCAGAAGTGCGTGTAGTAAGGAAGCGGTCAGTATTTTCAAAGGAGTCACCGCCGAACTCTGAGAGAGTGTCAGTGTAAGCTCCCACGTCGTAAGCGATACCGTAGTTACGACCGTAGTCAAAGCTAACGTCATGGCCGTAATCCAGGCCAGCAAACGCCAGACGTGTGTTAACGCCATTCTGAGAACCTTCTGCTTTAGAGGCATCAAACTGACTCTCAAATTGGCCATAACCGGTCAGTTGATCGTTGATTTGTGTCTCACCGCGAAAACCCAGACGCGCGTAGGTACCATCGGCATCGGTGCCGTCAGTCCAGGAATGGACCGCTTTTACTTTGCCGTACAGATCCAGTTTGTTGCCATCTTTATTATAAATTTCCGCTGCATGAACGGAGGTTACCCCTAATGCCATTACAGCTAATGCCACTACTGACTTTTTCATGTTATTACTCACTTTTAATTGTGAATTTTGCTATCAACTTTGTTATGAAGGCGGGATGCCCACATAAAAAAGTCCCCTCCAGATAAGGGGAAACACCAATAACACACCGAAAAAATATACCAATAAAGGCAATAATGAAGTGGCAAGACCTTTTTCAATTTTTGGTTTTAAAGAAAACCCGAACAGAGAGTAATTACTTAGATTCTTCGCTTGTGCTCTCATTAATAGAGCGATGCAACATTAATGCCTCGGCAATAATGTCTTGTTTACTTTTACGAGTTTCAAATGCCAGCGTCCGAACATATTCCCATAGAGAAGTATCGACACGGGCACTTAATAGAACCATATCTTTTGATCGGGTTCCCCTGGCTTTTCGGATATCAGGGTAATCTCGAGAGGGCATAATCATCTCCTGAACGCAAACACGCTTATGGCGATGAAATATGCAGTCAGTGTAAAAACATGTCAACGGCAAAATACAGTCACAATAGTAATGAAACTGTTAATAAAGAACAAAAAACTGGAACGTTATTTCAAATGAAAGATAACTTGATTATAGAATAATGTGTAATGTTAGCTTTACATACATCCGTTTTTATTCATATGATTAAAAAGCCACGAATCATTCACATTAATAATAATGCTCAATCAAAACATCACTACAGACAATGAGTTACATGCCATTATTAATGTCTACTTTTACGCAAACCACCAGTTTTTATGCGCTGTTTTGCCAGGCGGCCCTGCACTATCTGCAGCGGAAATCACTTTGATTCTCACTTAATACAGACCTGTATTGTCTAAAAATAAGCACAAAAAGGTAAAAATAAGGTAAATAGCACATTTTTTCGCAAGCAAAAATAAGTTGTTTTTAATTGATGAAAATCAATTTACATCACACAGGGGCGGCGAAAAAAATGATCATTGAAGACTATGGAAACCATTTTTTACATGAGGTTTAAGACGTGAAAAGAAAGGTTGTTATGCAATGCCGAGCGGGCCGCAACAGCCCGCGTGAGAGGTGGTAAAATCAAGCGTTAACTTTATCCAGCGGCCAGGAGTCAAACAGATAGCCATCGAAGTCGATGTCATCAACATTTGAAAACTCCAGCAGGCGCTGTTTGACGTTTTCCAGATGCTGCCACATCGCCAGCTTGGCCGCGCGAGCATCCTTTTTGATTAACGCCGCCAGGATCTGCTTGTGGTCACCCATCCACTCTTTACGATAGTGGGTATCATCGAGATGGCTATGAAGCTGGATCCACATCGGGTTGTTCTCGCGCCACTGCCATGACTGGCGGAACAGCTCCACCAGCATGCTGTTATGCGTGGCCTCGGCGATAGCGAGATGGAACTGCATGTCACCGCTTTCAGAACCGTTGGGTTCGCTGGAGGCCAGCTCCCGCTCTTCCAGCTGCAACGCCTGGCGCATTTTGACGATATCTTCGCGGGTGGCCTGCAGCGCGGCAAATTCGGCGATGTTGCTTTCCAGCAGCTGTCGCGCCTGTAGCAGCTCAAACGGGCCTGCATCATTGCAATGATTCACATCCGAACTGTCGATAGTCTGAGCTTCTGCATTGTCGAGTACGTAGATCCCGGCACCACGACGCACGTCCACCAGACCTTTAATTTCCAGCATGATTAACGCTTCGCGCACCACCGTGCGAGTGACATTGAGCCTCTCGGCGATTTCACGCTCCGGCGGTAAGCGCTCACCAGGCAGGTACGGCGTCTGGACAATCAGATCGCGGATCATTGCACCCACTTCCTGGTAGGGTCTTTGCTGAGAAGTGTTTGATTTCATCGTGTTATGTCCGTCAGATGCGTCAATTCAGAATCCGGAGGCTGGATGACTGCGCACACCTTATCCGGCCTACCAATAACGTTTTTTTCGCCTGAACTATAGCATTTGCGGGAAGCCAAAAACAGAAAACGGGTCAACCAAATTAGTATTTTGATTGACCCGTCATACCTGGGAGGTTATGCGTCAGCGCTTAACGCTGCAACGCACTCGCGTGCGCCGTGTTCACACAACTGTTGATACTCCGCGATAATCGTTTCCACAAAATCGGCGTTTTCCGCCAGATCGTGACCAAAAATGCCGCTTAACCCCAGCAGCGCCGTCACCCGTTCGGCTCCCTGGAACTGTTGGTTAATGCGCTGGAATTCGGCCTGCATTGGGTCGACAACATCAATGACTTGCCCCTGTTCATCCACACCGTGGGTGTAGCGCATCCAGCCCGCGATGCCCAGTGCCAGATGACGCCAGCTGCTGCCGTTTTGCAGATGCAGACGCACCGGATCCAGCAGACGCTGTGGCAGTTTCTGGCTGCCGTCCATCGCAATCTGCCAGGTACGGTGGCGCAGAGACGGGTTGCTGAAACGCTCGATCAGCAGCGTCGCGTAGGCGTTGAGATCGGTACCTTCCGGCATCGACAGCGTTGGCGCTTGCTCCTGCATCATCAGTGCAAACGCCGCTTTGCGGTACGCTGGATTGGTCATGGTGTCAGCGATGGTTTCATAACCGCCAAGATAGCCCAGATAAGCGAGGAAAGAGTGGCTACCGTTGAGCATGCGCAGTTTCATCATTTCAAACGGTACTACGTCGGCAACAAACTGTGCGCCGACTTTGTCCCAGTCAGGGCGACCGTTAACAAAGTTGTCTTCAATCACCCACTGGCGGAACGGTTCGCAGGCGATAGCGCACGGATCGTAAACGCCCAACTGGTCGGCAATCTCCTGCAACGTTTCAGGCGTTGCCGCCGGAACAATGCGGTCTACCATGGTACACGGGAAAGTGGCGTTTGCTTCAATCCACTGCGCCAGCTGCGGGTCACGCGCCTGCGCCAGGCCCAGCACCGCGACTTTCGCCACATGCCCATTTTCACGCACGTTATCGCAGGACATCACGGTAAAGGCCGCCAGTCCCTGCTCACGACGCAGATGCAGCGCCTGTACGATGTAACCAATCGCCGACTTCGGCGCGGCCGGATTTGCCAGATCGTGTTTAATCAGTGGGTTATTGAGATCTAACTGACCGCTGGCGGCATCGGTGCAGTAGCCTTTTTCCGTGACCGTCAGCGAGACAATTGCCGTCTGCGGGCGCGCCATGGCCTGTAAAATACCATCACAGCCATCAAGCTCCGGGTGCAGGGCTTCTTTCATTGAGCCAATCACTTTCAGCACGGTATTGTCCGCGCCTTTTTCCGCCACGGTATACAGCAATTGTTGCTTGCGCAGGTTTTCAATCAGTATGCAGTCATTACCCGGCATCAGGTTAACTTCACAGATACCCCAGTCGCTGTCGGTGGTTTCCAGCAGATGGTGGGTGTACAGCGCCTGATGCGCGCGGTGAAAAGCGCCGCATCCCAGGTGAACAATGCGGGATTGCAGACGAGAGCTGTCCCATGCAGGGCGTGCAACCGGCAGGTTGCTATTGGCAATTGTCGTTGTCATCGTGAACTCCAGATCCCGTCGGAAAGACCAACGGAGAGAAAAGAAAAAAGCCGGCCAGACAGGCGACCGGCAACACTGCTTTAGCGGCTAAAGAAAGCGCGCTGGATAGCCATCTCAACGCCACGTACTTCCGCCAGGCCTTTCAGGCGACCAATCGCGGAGTAACCTGGGTTGGTTTTCTTTTTCAGGTCGTCAAGCATCTGGTGACCGTGGTCCGGGCGCATAGGAATCAGATCCTCTTTGCCCTCGGCTTTACGGCGCTGTTCTTCCTCAACGATCGCTTTCACCACTTCGTACATGTCGACGTCGCCGTTAAGATGCGCCGCTTCATGGAAAGTTTTCGGGTTATCTTCACGCAGCGTGGAGCGCAAATGGGTGAAGTAAATGCGCGGGCCAAACTGTTTGATCATGTCGACCAGGTCGTTATCCGCACGAACGCCGTAGGAGCCGGTACACATGGTGAAACCGTTCGCCATGCTGTTGACCGTATCGACCATCCACTGCATGTCTTCCACGGTGGAAACAATGCGTGGCAGGCCAAGGATTGGGCGCGGCGGATCGTCCGGGTGTACCGCCATGCGCACACCGACCTCTTCTGCTACAGGAATAATCGCCTTCAGGAAGACGGCAAAATTCTCACGCAGCGCAGCTTTATCGATATCCTTATAGCGTTCAAGATGCTGGCGGAACTGGTCGAGCGTGTAGCCCTCTTCCGCGCCCGGCAAACCGGCGATGATATTGCGGGTCAGACGTGCTTTGTCTTCTTCGCTCATGGTGGTGAAGCGTTCATGCGCCTGCGCAATCTCTTCGGCGGTGTAGTCCGCTTCCGCGCCCGGGCGTTTGAGGATATGCAGCTCAAAGGCGGCAAATTCAATTTGATCGAAACGCAGCGCTTTGGAGCCGTCCGGCAGGACGTATTCCAGGTCGGTACGGGTCCAGTCGAGAACCGGCATAAAGTTGTAGCACACGGTACGAATGCCGCACTCGGCCAGGTTACGCAGGCTTTGCTGGTAGTTGGCAATCCACTGCTGATAGTTGCCGGAACGGGTTTTAATGTCTTCGTGGATCGGTACGCTTTCGACGACCGACCATACCAGGCCCGCCTGCTCAATAATGGCTTTGCGTTTTAGGATCTCATCAACCGTCCACACTTCCCCGTTCGGGATATGGTGCAAGGCGGTAACAACGCCCGTAGCACCCGCCTGACGTACATCCGCTAAGGTGACCGGATCGTTAGGACCATACCAGCGCCATGTCTGTTCCATGTTTTATTCCTCATTTACGTTATGGACTCGACGATATGGCACATAAATTCCTCCTTTTGGTATTACATGTCAACCTGAAGCGTTAAATTGGTTAACCAAATCACGATACTTGCTGATTAGATCGCCTTTTTACGCCCAGACAACCCAGTATTAATGTAAACATGTAACGCAATGTGACATCCATCGCATCATAGGTTGACCAATATATGTAACATCTCAACCAAAACCATAATAGTTCAACCAAAGTAAGGTAGACGTTATATGCACGTTCTCAATATTCTGTGGGTTGTATTCGGCATCGGCCTGATGCTGGTGCTCAATTTAAGATTCAAAATAAACTCGATGGTCGCCCTGCTGCTGGCGGCACTCTCGGTCGGTATGCTGGCGGGAATGGATTTAATGGAACTGCTGCATACCATGAAATCCGGCTTTGGCAGCACGCTGGGTGAGCTGGCGATTATCGTGGTATTCGGGGCAGTCATCGGTAAGCTGATGGTTGACTCCGGGGCGGCGCATCAGATTGCCCATACGCTGCTGGCGCGACTCGGTCTACGTTACGTGCAGCTGTCGGTGATCATTATTGGTCTGATCTTCGGCCTGGCGATGTTCTATGAAGTTGCGTTTATTATGCTGGCACCGCTGGTGATCGTCATTGCCGCGGAAGCGAAGATCCCGTTCCTCAAGCTGGCGATTCCTGCGGTTGCCGCCGCCACCACCGCTCACTCACTGTTCCCACCGCAGCCGGGTCCGGTCGCGCTGGTTAACGCCTACGGCGCTGACATGGGCATGGTCTACATCTACGGTATCCTGGTGACCATTCCGAGCGTGATCTGCGCCGGGCTTATTCTGCCGAAATTCCTCGGCAACCTCGATCGTCCAACGCCGTCATTCATGAAGGCCGACGTACCGGTTGACCAGAACAACCTGCCGTCCTTCGGAGTTTCTATCCTGGTGCCGCTGATCCCGGCGATCATCATGATCTCCACCACCATCGCCAACATCTGGCTGGTGAAAGGGACGCAGGCGTGGGAAGTGGTCAACTTCTTAGGCTCCTCGCCGATTGCAATGTTTATCGCCATGGTTGTCGCCTTCGTGCTGTTTGGTACCGCGCGCGGTCATGACATGCAGTGGGTAATGAACGCCTTTGAAAACGCGGTGAAAAGCATCGCCATGGTGATCCTGATCATCGGCGCGGGCGGCGTACTGAAGCAAACCATTATCGATACCGGCATCGGCGATACCATCGGCATGCTGATGTCGCACGGTAATATTTCTCCCTACATCATGGCGTGGTTGATAACCGTGCTGATTCGTCTGGCAACGGGTCAGGGCGTGGTCTCAGCCATGACGGCCGCGGGGATTATTAGCGCAGCAATCCTCGACCCGGCAACCGGTCAACTGGTCGGCGTCGACCCGGCGTTGCTGGTACTGGCAACGGCGGCGGGCTCCAACACCCTGACCCATATTAACGATGCTTCATTCTGGCTGTTCAAAGGCTACTTTGACCTGTCGGTGAAGGATACGCTGAAAACCTGGGGTCTGCTGGAGCTGGTGAACTCCGTGGTTGGCCTGATTATCGTGTTGATCATCAGCATGATTGCATAACGTTAATACCGCTCTGGCCCACAGCGCCAGAGCGGTTTTCCATCCTGTCTCAACAATCCTCAATAATCAGATACACCGCCTTCACCGGGCCATGTACCCCAACCACCTTGATAAGCTCAATATCCGCCGTCGAGCTGGGTCCACTGATGATATTAATGCACGATGGCATACGCTCACCGGCCTGTGCTTTCTGATGCAGTTTTTCTGCCAGCTGCGCCACGCGCGGCAGGATGGTGCTTTTACGCAGCACGAAAATCGAGGACTCCGGCAACAGGCTCAGGGAACGCCCGCGCTCCGGTGCGGAAAACAGCACCACGCCGCCGGACTCGGTCAGGCCATATTCGGCATACACTACGCCGACTTTCGCCTGCTCGGCCTGGGTAATATTTTCGCTACCACGCGCCGGATCCCAGACCACGGCGTTGCATTCCTGCTGCAAGCGTTCGGTGATACCCAGATCCACCAGCCGACTGTCGCCGCTCAACATCACTGGTTGTCGACCCAACTCTTCACACAGGCGTAACGCCGCGTCTGCGGCCAGGTCCTCGCGAGTCAGCTCGCAGCGAGCCAGCATCACTTCGCTGGCGAACTGGATGAACGCATCGCAGCGCTGCTGCGGGCTAAGTTCGGTCAGGCGCTCGTTGGCATAGTTGTTAACCGGCGCGGCATCCGCTTGCGGTTCGAAACGCAGCGGGCGACCCAGCGCCTGGGCGATGGTGTTTAAAAACGCGGTACGGTTATCCATTCTTTTTCTCCTGCGCCTGATGTTTTTTAAACCAGCTACGGAAGCTCTCGCCGTCAGCATCAGGCAGGTCGCGCGCCTCCATCCAGTCACCAATCGCGCCAACCTTGAGCGGGGTTTTGCCGCCATTGATAAACCAGCTCGCCGCATGCGCGCCCGCCATCATCCCCACTTTCCACAGCCCCGGATGGCTATTGGCATAAGCGAACATTTTGATCGCCCGTCGCTCAGCTTTCGGCGTAATGCCCTCCTCGGCCATCACCCGGCGATGACGCAGGATCAGTTTTGACAGAGGAATGCGCACCGGGCAGACGCTGTCACAGGCCGTGCATAAAGAACAGGCGTACGGCAGGTCTTTAAAATCTTTATAGCCGCCGAGCAGCGGAGAAATCACCGCGCCGATAGGTCCTGGATAGATAGAGCCATAGCCGTGTCCGCCGATGTGGCGGTATGCCGGACAGGTGTTCATACAGGCTCCGCAGCGGATGCAGCGCAGCACATCGCGAAACTCTGAGCCCAGCACCTGCGAGCGACCGTTATCGACAATCACCAGATGGAACTCTTCCGGTCCGTCAACGTTATCCGCCTCGCGCGGGCCGGTCAGCCAGGTGTTGTAGCCCGTCAGACGTGCGCCCACGGCGCTGCGCGCCAGCATGGTGATCAGCACATCCACCTCGGCAAAGGTCGGCGCGATACGCTCCATACCCATCACCGCAATGTGCGTTTTCGGCAGCGTGGTGCACATGCGCGCGTTGCCTTCGTTGGTCACCAGACACACCGAGCCGGTTTCCGCCACGGCAAAGTTACAGCCGGTAATACCGATTTCGGCACTGAGGAAATCCTCACGGATCTTCTGACGAATGAACAAGGTCATGGCTTCCGGGGTTTCCGGGCCGTCATACCCCAGACGTTCGTTCAGCACGCGGCGGATCTGATAGCGATCTTTATGAATAGCCGGAACCACGACGTGCGAAGGCGGATCCTGATCCAACTGCAGGATATATTCCCCGAGATCGGTTTCGATCACCTGGATTCCGGCATCCTGCAGCACATGATTGATGCCGATCTCTTCGGTCACCATCGACTTGGACTTCACCACCTTCTGCGCATTTTTACTCTGCGCGACCTGCAAAATGTAGCGAGTGGCGTCTTCTTTGGTTTTGGCGAAATAGACGTGTCCGCCGTTTTCCGTCACTTTCTCGGAGAGTTGGTACAGGTAAGCGTCGAGGTTGCTCAGAACGTGATCGCGGATCTGACTGGCACGATCGCGCCAGTCTTCCCAGTGGCCTAACTCATCGACCATTTTTTGCCGATTTGCGCCGATACGCTCCTGCGCATTAGCCACGGCTTTGCGCATGATCGGATCTTCTATCTGCTGACGAATGCGCAGTTTAAATTCTACATCGCTGGTTTTTATCGACATCTCTTTCCCCTCAGCGGCTCATCAGCACTTCAGCAATATGCATCACTTTGACCGGCTGGCCTTCCCGTTGCAGTCGGCCGCCAATGTTCAGCAGGCAGCTGACGTCTGCGCCAATCAAATATTCCGGCTTTGCATCCATCAGATGTAAGACTTTCTCTTTCACCATCTCACCGGATATCTCGGCCATCTTGACCGAGAACGTTCCGCCAAAGCCGCAGCAGGTGTCCTGATCGGCAAACGTCAACAGCTCCAGTCCGCGCACGTTTTTCAGCAGCGTGAACGGCTCTTCCTTCACCCCCAGTTTGCGGGTCAGGCTACAGGAAGGATGATACACAGCGCGACCCTGCAGGCTGGCGCCAACGTCCACCACGCCCAGTTTGTTGACGATAAAGGAGGTGAGATCCTGCATACGCGCGGAAACTTTCTCAGCACGCAGCGCCCATTCAGGTTCATCGGCCAGATACGTTGGGTAGCTTTTTACCGCGTATGTGCAGGAGCCCGCCGGGGAGATAATCGGATCGTCGTTGTCTTCCAGCGCGGCGATCAGGTTTTTCATCCCGGGGATCGCCTCTTTGATGTAACCGCTGTTGATGGCTGGCTGACCGCAACACCCTTGCTTCTCGGGGAAATTAACGCGACAACCCAGTTTTTCCAGCAGCAATACGGAGTCTCGTGCCATCCGTGATTTCAGTGCGTCACCAATGCAGGTAACAAAGAAATTTACATTCACAATAACTACTCCATTGCTTCATTTCTGTTTATTGCGCTTGATATCGCGATATCAAACAAATGTTCATTCATATTTCATGCCCAGTTTTTCTGTTTACTGGTTTTACCAATGCCTGGGTTCATAGTGTTGGTCGGATCATTCTCCTGATAAAAACGAGCCAAATTTTCCGGCGCTTTATACAGATGACCGACATTGTGTTCCGCCGGATATTGCGCTCCGCGTTGGCGCAGTAATTCCAGCATCTGTTCTTTTAACGCGTGGGCATCTACGCCTTTTTTAACGATATAATCCTGATGGAAGACATAGCACATAAAATGACCGTAATAGAGTTTATGCACCAACTGACTATCAATTTCTGCCGGTAAATGCTCATACCATTCGGTATCATTACGGCGTAATGCAATATCCAGCGCGAGAATATCCTCAACCTCATCGGAATGAACGGCCTGATAACGAATGGCAGCGCCCGCAGCGGCAAAACGATGCAGAAACGCCTTACTGCCCTCTTCCGCGGTACAGGTAAAGAACGCGCCCTCGGCCGATTTAAAATAGTCCGTTAACCATGCCTGGGCTTCGGCCACACCATCGCCTGACATTTTCAGCATTAGATGGTGTTCATAGTTATCGCGCCAGGTCTTCATCCGCGCCGGGAGATGGCTCGGGAACAGATGGCTAAAAGCCTGCATAGCGCGGTCGGTAAAGTGCGGACGAAAAATCTTCACCTTCTCAAGTATGGCCTCGGTACGCCCCTTCAGGTTGAAGAAGAACGGCATTTTGTCCGTACCAAGTTTGTCGATCATCAGGAAGGTATCTTTGCTGTATTTCTCTGCAATATCATAGATATCGCGGTGCATATACTCCCCAGCTACCGGCAGGTTTGTAAAATTCGCCAGGATGTGGCGGCGAATCTCGGTCAGGACATCAGTCTGATTGGTACCGATATAAAAGACCTGCTGGTTCTTCTCGGCTTCAAAGGTATCCAGACGCACGGCAAACACCGCTAACTTGCCCGCGCAGCCAGAGGATTCAAACAAGCGATCCGGGTCAGCGTTGTAACG
Source organism: Citrobacter sp. Cpo030 (assembly GCF_030333005.1). Lineage (NCBI taxonomy): Bacteria > Pseudomonadati > Pseudomonadota > Gammaproteobacteria > Enterobacterales > Enterobacteriaceae > Citrobacter > Citrobacter sp. Cpo030. Next base: position 441,417 of record NZ_JAOWGT010000075.1, read on the forward strand.
TGCTGGCGTGTCGGCATTGATGTCCCGCACGCGGCTAACATAGTCGTGATCGTGCGCGTGACGCCCGTCATGGTTGACGAGCGCGGCTTCAATCGCATTGTTATCCAGCCGGGCAAGGATTTGCTCTGGCGTCTGACCTAGCTCAATGCCAAGGTGATTGACCAGTTGCAAGCGTCCCTGTTCATCAATGCGGGCAAACAGCGACATCTCGGTGTAAGCCGGGCCTCGCTGGACCAGAGAACCGCCCGAGTTATTACAGATACCGCCGATAACCGACGCGCCGATGCACGAAGAGCCGATCACCGAATGCGGCTCACGGCCAAACGGCTTCAGCGCCTTTTCCAGCGAGTACAGCGTGGTGCCAGGATAAGCCAGCACCTGCTTGCCCTCATCCAGCACATGCAGACTGTCCAGCCGCAGCGTGCTGATAATGACGATCTCGCGGTCGTAGTCATTACCATTTGGCGTCGAACCCTCGGTCAGGCCTGTGTTCGACGCCTGCATCAGGATTATTTTATCGGCCTCAACGCAGGCGCTGAGGACTTTCCAGAGTTCAAGCAAAGAGCCGGGGATAACCACCGCCAGAGCATCACCCTGACCCGAGCGGAATCCCTTACGGTAACGCGCAGTTTTTGACGGTTCAGTGAGGATATGAGCAGGGCCAACCAATTGGGTAAGAGTCGTCAAAAAGGTCTTATTATCAGTATGTTTCATGGAGGGCGGCTCTCCGCTCCTTATATCAGGGCCAGTGAAAATGGCTATAAGTTCATTTGTATGACAAAACAGAATATTCCCTCAATCAATATCCACATGCAATACCCCATTTTATTTCTTTCGGTACCGCTCACATTTTTTTAATGAAATTATCACCGCCATATAATTCATACCTCGCCCTTTGAGGGGATGCCAAAACACTTATTTCATTTATTGCAAAGATCATCCCATACCTATTAATGATTAACTCTAATGGGTGTTGTAATATTTAGTGGTTATTCATATTTAATAAAAAAATAACATTATTTATACAATTATTAACCTTTATAACTTTATTTCACTGAAGCGATTCAGTTTGCATTTTTTATTTTATTATTCAGGTAGCTTCCTTCCCCCTAAATATAGTTCAGTCTAAAAAAGTAAATCGGGAATTGTAATGCACGAATATTTAATGTTTGCTCTGGGGAAGGTGCGAATAAGCAGGTCATTTCTTCCCAAGCTGACTCGCTGATTAAAATTTCGCGGATCTGGGCCGATTTTTTT
>NZ_JAOWGT010000002.1:0-362 GCF_030333005.1 Citrobacter sp. Cpo030
CCGTCACTGAGGCCATAATCTCCAAAATCAAAGATATAACTGGTCTCAATGACTTCTTTTCCTTTCACCAGTGGAATATTATCCGCAATCCTGAAACTTACTCTCAGTGAATTTAGCTGCCACTGGCACGGCCCGCCACCATCAATGGCAATACTGATCTGCCACAGCCCCCCCATACCCTGCCGGACGAAAGGCTGCGTAAAACCGTTGTATCCCCGCACAGGATAAGATTCAAAGCTGGAGTTATAGCTTTTATCCATACACTTTTCAGAGCGGTAAAGAATCTGCATCGGCATTAGAGTGATGCCCTCTGGCATCCGGAATGACACGCTGACACGTCGGGCATTATCAGGAGGGGAAAG
>NZ_JAOWGT010000005.1:0-315 GCF_030333005.1 Citrobacter sp. Cpo030
GTTCCGTTGCGCTGCCCGGATTACACCAGTGTCAGCAAGCGCGCAAAGTCGGTTAATGTCAGTTTCAAAACGTTCACCCGAGGTGAAATCGCGCATCTGGTGATTGATTCCACCGGGCTGAAGGTCTTTGGTGAAGGCGAATGGAAAGTCAAAAAACATGGCCAGGAACGCCGTCGTATATGGCGAAAGTTGCATCTGGCAGTTGACAGCAACACACATGAAATCATCTGTGCAGACCTGTCGCTGAACAATGTGACGGACTCAGAAGCCTTCCCGGGTCTTATCCGGCAGACTCACAGAAAAATCAGGGCAGCA
>NZ_JAOWGT010000006.1:0-214 GCF_030333005.1 Citrobacter sp. Cpo030
TGTTTTCAGGCAATACGCACGCTTTCAGGCATACCTGCTTTCGTCATTTTGTTCAGCGCTCGTACCAGGGCCATAGCCTCCGCAACCTGACCATCGTAGTCACGCAGCGTCAGTGAACCCCCGAATAGCTGTTTTACCCGGTACATCGCCGTTTCCGCTATCGAGCGACGGTTGTAATCTGTTGTCCATTTCCACCGCGCATTACTCCCGGTCA
>NZ_JAOWGT010000007.1:0-10000 GCF_030333005.1 Citrobacter sp. Cpo030
CAAAATCGGTGGAGCTGCATGACAAAGTCATCGGGCATTATCTGAACATAAAACACTATCAGTAAGTTGGAGTCATTACCGGTGCTCTGATATATTTATTATACTATAGTGGGGTATGTGTTGATCTTAATGTAATACTCCCCTATAGTATAAGAAATACAGAGCAGTGAGGTAAGCAATGCCCAGTACTCCTGAAGAGAAAAAAAAGGTCCTAACCCGGGTTCGCCGTATCCGGGGTCAGATTGATGCTCTGGAAAGAGCACTTGAAAGTGGCGCTGAATGCCGTTCCGTTCTCCAGCAAATCGCCGCCGTCCGGGGCGCCGCTAACGGACTGATGGCAGAGGTGCTGGAGAGCCACATACGGGAAACCTTTGACCAGAATGACAGCTACAGTCATGAAGTCAGTAAATCAGTTGACGATACGATTGAGCTGGTTCGTGCCTATCTTAAATAGGTGAGGCCATTATTACATTGAGGATATATTACGTATGAAATCACGTGCCGCTGTTGCATTTGCACCAGGGAAGCCCCTGGAGATTGTTGAAATTGATGTTGCTCCGCCTAAAAAAGGCGAGGTGCTGATTAAAAACACCCACACAGGTGTCTGCCATACCGATGCCTTTACCCTCTCAGGGAATGACCCTGAGGGCGTTTTCCCGGTGGTTCTCGGCCACGAGGGAGCCGGTATCGTCGTTGAAGTTGGTGAAGGCGTCACCAGTGTGAAGCCGGGTGACCATGTTATTCCGCTCTACACCGCTGAATGCGGGGAGTGTGAATTCTGCCAGTCCGGTAAAACGAACCTCTGTGTATCGGTTCGCGAGACTCAGGGCAAAGGACTGATGCCTGACGGGACCACTCGCTTTTCATACAACGGTCAGCCTCTTTACCACTACATGGGATGTTCCACATTCAGTGAATACACCGTTGTGGCCGAGGTTTCTCTGGCAAAAATTAACCCGGAGGCGAACCATGAACACGTCTGCCTGTTGGGTTGTGGCGTGACTACCGGTATTGGCGCCGTCCATAACACGGCTAAAGTGCAGCCGGGCGATTCAGTTGCCATTTTTGGTCTGGGGGCAATTGGTCTGGCTGCGGTACAGGGGGCCCGTCAGGCAAAAGCGGGACGTATTATCGCTATCGATACTAATCCGACAAAATTTGACCTGGCCCGTCAGTTCGGGGCCACTGACTGCATTAACCCGAATGATTATGACAAACCGATTAAAGATGTTCTGCTGGATATCAACAAGTGGGGTATTGACCATACCTTTGAATGTATCGGTAACGTTAACGTCATGCGTGCAGCGCTGGAAAGTGCTCACCGTGGGTGGGGGCAGTCCGTTGTCATTGGTGTCGCAGGGGCCGGACAGGAGATTTCCACCCGTCCTTTCCAGCTGGTCACCGGGCGCGTATGGAAAGGTTCCGCGTTTGGCGGAGTAAAAGGCCGCACTCAGCTCCCCGGTATGGTCGAGGATGCCATGAAGGGGGATATTGACCTTGAGCCATTTGTAACCCATACGATGACACTGGATGAAATCAATGACGCCTTCGAGCTTATGCATGAAGGCAAATCTATCCGGACAGTGATTCATTACTGATCCCATCAGAATTTTAATCAACTCAAACTGAAGGAAGTGGAAAATGACAACTCCGGTAATTTCTGGTGACGGCATCTTTTCTCATGTGTTCATTGGCGCAGCCGATGTCGAGAAATCCTCCGCATTTTACGATGTCGTCCTGGGCACGCTTGGTATCAATAACCTCGGCCCGTTTGGCAACGGCTGGGTACTCTATGGCCGCGAAAAGCCGGCATTTATCATTGCCCGTCCGGGCAACGGTGAAGCACCTTCCGCTAACGGGGTGACTGTCGGCTTCGCTGCTGCCACCCCGGAAGAGGTTGATGCTTTCCATGCTGCCGGCCTTGCCGCCGGTGGAGCTGATGAAGGTCAACCTGGCCCGCGTGGTCACCTTCCCGGGGCCTATGCTGCCTACCTGCGGGATCCGGCGGGTAACAAAATCACGGCGTATACGTTTATCTGACGTCCGGATTTAAAGATACTTCCCCTGGCTTCGGTCAGGGGAAATAACCATGAGATAACGGCTGATGGAACTCATTGAGCAGCATGCCAGCTCTGGCGGCTGGCAAAACGTGTACCGGCATTATTCACAATCCCTTAATTGTGAAATGAATTTCGGTGTGTATCTTCCTCCCAAAGCAGTAACAGAAAAACTGCCGGTACTATACTGGTTGTCGGGCCTGACCTGTACTGAGCAGAATTTCATCACCAAATCAGGTATGCAGCATTATGCAGCCCGGCATAACGTCATCGTTGTTGTCCCGGATACCAGTCCCCGGGGTAATAATGTCCCGGATGCCGACAGTTACGATCTTGGCCAGGGGGCCGGTTTTTATCTGAACGCGACGGAACAGCCGTGGAATGTTCATTACAGGATGTATGACTATATTCTCAGAGAGCTTCCGGATGTCGTCATGAATCATTTTCCTGCAACGGCAAGAAAATCTATATCCGGTCATTCTATGGGAGGGCTGGGTGCTCTGGTGCTGGCTCTGCGAAATCCTGGTGAATATGTGAGCGTATCAGCATTTTCCCCGATAGTATCGCCTTCTCAGGTGCCATGGGGGCAACAGGCATTTAGCGCTTACCTGGGTGAAAACAGAAAAACGTGGGAAGCCTACGATCCAGTCAGCCTCATTTTACAGGGTGAAAAATTACCAGAAATCTTCATTGATCAGGGGCTGAGTGACGCCTTTTATGAAGAGCAACTGCGCACCAAAATCCTTGAGAGAGTATGCAATGAGATGAACCTCAATGCGTCGTTCCGATATCATACTGGATACGACCACAGCTATTATTTCATTTCCAGCTTTATTGGTGAGCACATTGCTTACCATGCCAACAGGCTCAGGCTGTCAGCATGAGTTGATTTCCAGCCTCAGAAAATGTGCTTAATTTTCAGGCCTGAACAGGGCCTGAACCCTGCAGACCTGAGATGTACTGTAACTGGTGGCTTCAGCAGTTTCTCTTATGCTCAGTTTCTTGACCTGTCGGTAATACAGAACTTTCTTATGTCGTTCCTGATCGGCCTGTTTGCCCCGGTGAATCGCCACGGATAATCTAGACACTTCCGAGCCGTTGATGGACTGACCCCGCCCCGGTAGACGATCCTGCCCTATAGTTTGGACTGACCCCACGCCTGTAGACAAATCCTGTCCTCACGACGAGGCCTGTTCGAAGGCCTCCGGACTGACGTCGCCGAGGTGGCTGTGGCGCCGGGACCGGTTATAGAAGACTTCAATGTAATCGAAGATCCGCCCGGGCCAGATCCCTGGTTTTATATATGCGTTTTCTGATCCGTTCTTTTTTCAGCGAACTGAAGAACGATTCGGCCACCGCATTATCCCAGCAGTTGCCACGCCGGCTCATGCTCGGCGCCAGGTTATTGGCCCGGTAGAAGCGCTGCCAGTCGTCACTGCCGTACTGGCTGCCCTGGACGCCCTTCTAAGAGTCAAGCTGTTATCGGGATACTGTTGATCCGCCTGTTTTGATTGCGCAGTAACGTGTAAACTTCGCGGGAGATATATCGCTTTAGACAGCGTATCGCTTCCATTTTTGTATGTCCTTCGGCTACACGCCTGGCGACATATTCCTTTGTTTTTGCGTCAGTTCGTAAGCGTCCGATGGCGATGATGTGAAGTGCACTATTTGCAGCACGATCTCCACCACGATTAAGTCGGTAACGGTTCGTTTTTCCAGAAGAAACGGGGACCGGGCTGACACCGGCACTGTTGCAAATAGTCGGTGGTGATAAACTTATCATCCCCTTTTGCTGATGGAGCTGCACATGAACCCATTCAAAGGCCGGCATTTTCAGCGTGACATCATTCTGTGGGCCGTACGCTGGTACTGCAAATACGGCATCAGTTACCGTGAGCTGCAGGAGATGCTGGCTGAACGCGGAGTGAATGTCGATCACTCCACGATTTACCGCTGGGTTCAGCGTTATGCGCCTGAAATGGAAAAACGGCTGCGCTGGTACTGGCGTAACCCTTCCGATCTTTGCCCGTGGCACATGGATGAAACCTACGTGAAGGTCAATGGCCGCTGGGCGTATCTGTACCGGGCCGTCGACAGCCGGGGCCGCACTGTCGATTTTTATCTCTCCTCCCGTCGTAACAGCAAAGCTGCATACCGGTTTCTGGGTAAAATCCTCAACAACGTGAAGAAGTGGCAGATCCCGCGATTCATCAACACGGATAAAGCGCCCGCCTATGGTCGCGCGCTTGCTCTGCTCAAACGCGAAGGCCGGTGCCCGTCTGACGTTGAACACCGACAGATTAAGTACCGGAACAACGTGATTGAATGCGATCATGGCAAACTGAAACGGATAATCGGCGCCACGCTGGGATTTAAATCCATGAAGACGGCTTACGCCACCATCAAAGGTATTGAGGTGATGCGTGCACTACGCAAAGGCCAGGCCTCAGCATTTTATTATGGTGATCCCCTGGGCGAAATGCGCCTGGTAAGCAGAGTTTTTGAAATGTAAGGCCTTTGAATAAGACAAAACGCTGCCTCATCGCTAACTTTGCAACAGTGCCGTCTCAATCGACTCGTCACGCCCACTGGCGGCAGTGTCACCAGCGAACTCGGTGAGCTCGGCAGCGGCTCGGCCTTGCGTCAGCATCGTCGGCGTACCGCCATGATCTTTCAGCACCACCAGCTAATCGAACGTCAAAGCGCACTGGCTAATGTGCTTACCGGTCGGCTGGCCTTTCACAACACGCTCCGCTCGCTGTTTCCTCTGCCGCGTGCCGATCAGGAGATTGCGCTCAGTTGCCTCGCTCGGGTCGGTCTGGCAGACAAGGCGCTAAGCCGGGTGGACAAACTGTCCGGTGGCCAGCAGCAGCGGGTAGGCATCGCGCGTGCGCTAGCGCAACAGCCGGCGATCATTCTGGCCGATGAGCCGGTAGCCAGTCTCGACCCGGCCACTTCGGTCCGTGTTCTCGGATTGCTGCGCGACATCTGCAAGGAAGACGGCATCACCGCCATCGTTTCGCTGCATCAACTCGAATATGCCCGCCGCTTCGCCGATCGCGTCGTCGGGCTGGCCGATTCTCAGATCGTTTTCGATGCCGCGCCCTCGGAACTCACCGATGCGCAGCTTGAGCGCATCTATGCAGGCCGCTCTACGACTCAGCCAGCGAATGCTCCGGCTGAACCACCTGTCATGCTCGAACCTTCACTGGAGATGTCCCGATGAAACGCTTATCCGCGCTCTTATTGACTTGCTTGCTGTCCGCTGTTTCAAGTTTGTCCGCCCTAGCGGCCGATGCCGATCCGGATGTGCTAAAGGTTGCCCTGCTGCCGGACGAAAACGCCTCCGAGCTGATCAAGCGTAACCAGCCGCTGAAGGATTATCTGGAAGAGCATCTGGACAAGAAGGTGCAGCTGATCGTAACCACCGACTATTCCTCGATGATTGAGGCGATGCGCTTTGGCCGTATCGACCTGGCGTATTTCGGTCCGCTGTCCTACGTCATGGCCAAAAGCAAAAGCGACATCGAGCCCTTCGCTGTCACGGTCATCGACGGCAAGCCGACCTATCGCTCGGTGATTATCGCCAATGTGGCGTCAGGCGTGAATGAGTATGCCGACCTTAAGGGCAAGAAGATGGCCTATGGTGACCGGGCATCGACGTCCAGCCATTTGATTCCCAAAACCGTGCTTCTTGAGACGGCCGGTTTGACGGGTGGGCGGGACTACGAAGAATATTTTGTGGGCACGCATGACGCCGTTGCCGTCAACGTGGCGAACGGCAACGCCGATGCGGGTGGGCTGTCGGAGGTAATTTTCAATCACGTAGTCGAACGTGGCCTAATCGATCCGAGCAAGGTGAAAGTACTTGGTTACAGCGGCGAATACCCCCAGTACCCCTGGGCGATGCGCTCGAACCTGAGCCCCGAGCTGAAAACCAAGGTGCGGGATGTATTCGTCGGTATCGACGATCCCGAAGTGCTGCGCAACTTCAAGGCCGAGGCCTTCGCGCCAATCACCGACGCCGACTACGATGTGATCCGCAAAATGGGATCGCTGCTCGGCCTCGACTTCGCCACGATGTGAGCACCGATATGTCTACTCATTACGACGTGCAGGCGCTGCCTGCAGAGCAACGCGAGCACATCCTTCGAGGCTTCGGCCTCGGTTGGTGGCGCCAGCTGGGGCAGGTGGCGATTGTATTCGGAGTGGTGCTGTTGGCCTGCTGGTACGTGGGGCTGCTCGATGCCACCACGCTGCTGAACGGGCTGCCCTCCATCGCGACCCTGGCAGGCGAGGCCATGCCGCCAGACTTTTCGGGCTATCGAAGCTGGATTCGCCCCTTGATCGACACCTTGGCGATGAGCATCGCCGGTACGGCCATCGCAGTGGTGTTCTCGCTGGTGGTGGCCTTCGTTGCAGCGCGCAATACGGCGCCGCACCCCCTTGTGTTCGGTGTTGCCCGGGTGCTGCTCAATGCCCTGCGGTCGGTGCCGGAGCTGATCATGGGCATCATCTTCGTTGCAGCCGTAGGGTTCGGCGCCTTGCCGGGCGTGCTTGCCCTGGGTCTGCATTCGGTCGGCATGGTCAGCAAGTTCTTCGCCGAGGCCATCGAGCACGTCGACGAAGCGCCGGTGGAAGCCGCTCGGGCGGCGGGGGCTACGCCGATGCAAGTGCTGCTGCACGCGGTTTTGCCACAGGTGACGCCGCAGTTCGCCGACGTGGCGATCTACCGCTGGGAATACAACTTTCGCGCCTCCACCGTGATGGGCATGGTTGGCGCCGGCGGTATCGGCTTCGAACTCATGGGCTCGCTGCGCATCATGCAGTACCAGGAGGTTGCAGCAATCCTGCTGGTCATCCTGGCCATGGTCACGCTAGTAGACGCCTTCAGTGGCGTGCTGCGCAAACGTTTCAAATAGGACAAAACATGCTGCCGAAACTCGTTATAACTCACCGAGTACACGATGAGATCCTGCAACTGCTGGCGCCACATTGCGAGCTGGTGACCAACCAGACCGACAGCACGCTGACGCGCGAGGAAATTCTGCGCCGCTGTCGCGATGCTCAGGCGATGATGGCGTTCATGCCCGATCGGGTCGATGCAGACTTTCTTCAAGCCTGCCCTGAGCTGCGTGTAGTCGGCTGCGCGCTCAAGGGCTTCGACAATTTCGATGTGGACGCCTGTACTGCCCGCGGGGTCTGGCTGACCTTCGTGCCTGATCTGTTGACGGTCCCGACTGCCGAGCTGGCGATCGGACTGGCGGTGGGGCTGGGGCGGCATCTGCGGGCAGCAGATGCGTTCGTCCGCTCTGGCGAGTTCCAGGGCTGGCAACCACAGTTCTACGGCACGGGGCTGGATAACGCTACGGTCGGCATCCTTGGCATGGGCGCCATCGGACTGGCCATGGCTGAGCGCTTGCAGGGATGGGGCGCGACCCTGCAGTACCACGAGGCGAAGGCTCTGGATACACAAACCGAGCAACGGCTCGGCCTGCGCCAGGTGGCGTGCAGCGAACTCTTCGCCAGCTCGGACTTCATCCTGCTGGCGCTTCCCTTGAATGCCGATACCCAGCATCTGGTCAACGCCGAGCTGCTTGCCCTCGTACGGCCGGGCGCTCTGCTTGTAAACCCCTGTCGTGGTTCGGTAGTGGATGAAGCCGCCGTGCTCGCGGCGCTTGAGCGAGGCCAGCTCGGCGGGTATGCGGCGGATGTATTCGAAATGGAAGACTGGGCTCGCGCGGACCGGCCGCGGCTGATCGATCCTGCGCTGCTCGCGCATCCGAATACGCTGTTCACTCCGCACATAGGGTCGGCAGTGCGCGCGGTGCGCCTGGAGATTGAACGTTGTGCAGCGCAGAACATCATCCAGGTATTGGCAGGTGCGCGCCCAATCAACGCTGCGAACCGTCTGCCCAAGGCCGAGCCTGCCGCATGTTGAATCCGGTCTGGCTGAAGAGCCTGGTAGCGATCGTTCAAACAGGCAGTTTTCAGAGCGCGGCGAGGGCGTTGGGGCTGGCCCAGCCGACGGTGTCGCAGCACTTGCAGAAGCTTGAAGAGCAGGTCGGCGTAACGCTGGTGCAGCGCAGTCGTAGCGGCTGCCAGCCTACCACACGGGCGCTGGCCTTCATGCCGCATGCGACCGCCTTGCTCGACATGCACGCCCGGGCGCTAGAAGCCCTGCATGGCAATCGTGAGCGCGTCGGGGCCAGCACCAACATCGGCACCTACCTTCTCCAGCCATTCGTGCGCAACTATCTGACGACCGCAAATGAGAGGGGCGAGGTGGATCTGCGCATCGCCGCCAACCCGGATGTGGCCGACCAGCTACTGGCGGGCCAGCTCGACGCCGCGATCATGGAATGGTGGCTACCTCACCCCGACTTCGAACACCGCCTCTGGCGGGTCGAGCCGCTGGTGCTTATCGTCAGCCCCGACCATGCGCTGGCTGAAGCAGGGTGCATAGAACGTGATCGTCTGGTGGACCTGCCGATGCTGGGAGGTGAACCGGGTAGCGGTACCGGACGGCTTCTGACCGAATACTTTGGCGAACTGGGCGTGCCTCGCAGCGGTATGCAGCTAGGCAGCACCGAGGCAGTCAAACAAGCAGTGAGGGCGGGACTCGGCGTGTCGTTGGTGATGGCTTCCGCAGTACAAGACGAAGTTCGCAGTGGCGCGCTGGTAGCTCTTCCCATCCCGGGGCTTGAAAAGCGTCTCCAACTGATCTGGCGCAAACCTCCCGGAAATCTGCACCCGCCGGGATTTGTGCGGCACTTATTGGAGGAGGCAGATCTAGCTGGATAAGGTGATGGATGGTTGCGATCCAGCGCTTGGCTTGTCAGCCTAGGGAAACTCTGAAAAAGACTTTCTGATTTGGCAAAATACCGCGCCCCCACCCACCGAGTTTCCCGATGAAGCAGATGACCTTCGCCGACGCCGAGTACGCTGGCAAGCGCAAGCAAACCCGCAAGGAGTTGTTCCTGATCGAGATGGATCGGGTGGTGCCGTGGAAGGGCTTGATTGCTTTGATCGAGCCACATTATCCGAAGGGTGAAGGTGGCCGTCCGGCCTACCCGTTGATGGCGATGCTGCGTGTGCATCTGCTGCAGAACTGGTTCGGCTACAGCGATCCAGCGATGGAGGAAGCGCTGTACGAAACCACGATCCTGCGCCAGTTTGCCGGGCTGCACCTGGAGCGCATCCCCGACGAAACCACCATTCTCAACTTCCGCCGCTTGCTGGAGAAACACGAGCTGGCGGCCGGCATCCTCGCTGTCATCAATGGCTCTGGGCGACCGCGGCCTGTCGCTGCGCCAGGGCACCATCGTCGATGCAACGCTGATCAATGCGCCCAGTTCGACCAAGAACAAGGACGGCAAGCGCGACCCGGAAATGCACCAGACCAAGAAGGGAAACCAGTATTATTTCGGCAGTGCGACCTGAAAGTCGCATGGGTTTCTGTTCCGCAGGTTAACGCCCGACGGAACCGACTGTTCCACCACTCGTTCCCTACCCAGACAGGCGTGGCCGGTAACAGCCGGGTCTGAAGCTCTGGGGACAATGTAACCGCCGATATTTCGGTAGGTCGAACCGCGAGGCCAGACTGAATCTGCCAGCATCAAGGCGGAGAGGCGCCAGGGATGAACAGGTACCCGCCAACTGCACGGGGGTGATGGTGCTCGCTTGGCGACTGGCTTCTTGCTGGAGGTTAGAGATTGCTTCGGCAATTGCCTTGGTCTGAGCCACATAGCTGCCGGATAGGTTGGCAATCACAATGCAGCAACGCGGTAACTCCAGAGCGGCGCTCATCAGGCAGCTGAGTGTGTAGGTGCTCACGGTAGCCAGCGTACCGCCGCCGATGACAGGGAAGGTGCGAATAAGCAGGTCATTTCTTCCCAAGCTGACTCGCTGATTAAAATTTCGCGGATCTGGGCCGATTTTTT
>NZ_JAOWGT010000008.1:0-274 GCF_030333005.1 Citrobacter sp. Cpo030
AATCCCATCTAACATGTTTAATTAGTACATCAAAATTTATTAACACATAGTGTTAATAAAAATATCTCATCTCTCACACTTATTATCCACCCAGCCGTTTTTTCTCTAACGCGGCTTGTATTTCTTTGTCTCGCTCAATTGAGTAGAATGTGATTTTTTGTACAAAAAATCTTTGTTATAGGTAAATGCGGCAGCGATATATTGATGAGGGGCCGGCAAAGTATAAAATTCCTTCACACCAACATAAATAGTCATGATTATCTGCGCATCAGTG
>NZ_JAOWGT010000009.1:0-313 GCF_030333005.1 Citrobacter sp. Cpo030
AGCGGCGGCAGCTTGCTGCTGACGCTTAGGGGGATGTTCATCAACTATTTCAGCGACACCAGGGAACTTAACACGGTAGCTGCAAAGCCCTAATCCCGCTCACCGCCACGCAGCTGCCGTACGTTCCCCACGGGGGTGCGCAGTGCTGCGCGCGGGAACGGCGGCCCGCCTGCGGGACGCGGCGCCGTACTGCGCGTTAGCGGCCGCACGCGGCCGGTTACGGGGGACACTCCGCCATACGACCAGCGACCCGCTGAGCTGCACAATCCACAGATAACACAAGCTACATACATGTCGATATGGGAATCGGCCC
>NZ_JAOWGT010000010.1:0-263 GCF_030333005.1 Citrobacter sp. Cpo030
ACCTACAATAAAGCCCTCATCAACCGTGGCTCCATAACTTTCTGGCTGGATGATGAAGCTATTCAGGCCTGGTATGAGTCGGCAACGCCTTCATCACGGGGAAGACCTCAGCGCTATTCTGATCTCGCCATCACCACCGTTCTGGTCATTAAACGCGTGTTCAGGTTGACCCTGCGGGCTGCACAGGGTTTTATTGATTCCATTTTTACACTGATGAATGTTCCGTTGCGCTGCCCGGATTACACCAGTGTCAGCAAGCGCGC
>NZ_JAOWGT010000011.1:0-216 GCF_030333005.1 Citrobacter sp. Cpo030
AAATCTTGAAGAAGTGACTTTGCGGTTAGAAGATGAAAATAAAACGGATTGGTTATTTCCTAATCCGCTGCCATTTGGTCTTGAACCTGTAATGTCCCAGAAATGGGTAAGGGACAAACTTGGTCATCCAATGATTTACACTGATGCGCAGATAATCATGACTATTTATGTTGGTGTGAAGGAATTTTATACTTTGCCGGCCCCTCATCAATATAT
>NZ_JAOWGT010000012.1:0-3691 GCF_030333005.1 Citrobacter sp. Cpo030
TTGGTTTAGTAGAAACCATAAACCGCGCTGCTGGCTCACTGCAAAAAGACCAGAACCTGAATGACATTCCGGATAAGGCACAGGCTCGTAACGCCCTTCAACTCAGCACCGCAGCAACAGCGACTCTAACAACGTCAATAACTGACGATACTGCCGGACGCGTTCTTAAAGTAGGAGATCGAGGGCTGGGTAAAGGGATAATTCCCGTACTTCGCGGATTCGATTTTTATCAGTATGGCTTTGCTGCCGGTGAAACTCTGTTTATTGAAACCAATTCAGCGATTAATTTCCCGCCGGGAATGCCTGAGTTTGCAAATACGTATGTTTATGTGAATGTTGTTGGTATTCGTGACACAAAAAATGACTGTGCTCTTTTGCTCTCCAAATACGACACAAATGTAAGTTATCTAGTGTGGAGAATGCAGGCGGGTACATCAAGAGCATGGCAGGTGTTAAAAATACCTGCAACTGCAACCGATATTGGTGCAATTCCGCGAGACCCCATTGGAAGAATTGTAAATAACGGCTCTATGGCTTCTGCCAACACGCCGGGATGGTGGATGGTAGACGTTGCAAACCCTGACACGGTAGCTGATTTCCCCAAATACCCAAATGGTAACAGGTTGTATAGCTATGGTTTTATGTTCGTTGCGCGTTCAGGTGGCGTCTGGCTACAGCAATATTTCTCTCATCATGGGGTGAGTGCCAGCCGCCAGACGTGGAATGGAGACATGTCCGAACGTACGCCGTGGGTTATCGACTACAACACGGCAAACCCACCGCCAGCCACAGATTTGTCGGCTTACGCCACGCAACAATGGGTATTACAAAACTTTGTCGAGGATATCCGTCAGTCAGGGATTATGAATCTGAGTGTAGGGTCTGATGCCAACACCCAGGCCCCCGCAGGTGGTGTGGTGGTTGGTGCTATCGTTAACGGGAACTGGGATAACAACGAAATACTGAAATACACATGGTTACAGAAGAAAGTCCGCGGGTCGTGGGTGACCATTGGGCGCATGTAAGGAGTGGGAAAATGATTCATTTAAAGAATTTTACTGAATATACACCTGTGTCGAAAGAAAACGCAGAGTTGAATACTGAGTTCTCAGCTTTATTTCTGCGTTCTCAGGACGGAGTAGATTGGTACGACGCACAGACACGGTTCGAGCCAGGTACAATGAAAATTGTTTATGACAACAGCAATGTTATTGTTGGTTATTCAACCGATGTCTCAACATTAGTACCTTACGGTTGTTCGGTTGTTGAGATGAGTCTCAGCATGATTCCCGAAACACTTACTGATGACAATACGTGGCAATTTATTGATGGTGAAATCATTCCTCGCCTGTACTCTCAGGAAGAGCAAACAGCTAAGGCTGAAGGCGAAAAGTTGTCGCGTTTGTCACATGCAACATCCGCTATAGCCCCCTTACAAGATGCCGTGGACTTAGATATGGCTACGGAAAATGAAACCGTTCTTCTGCTGGCGTGGAAGAAATACCGTGTTTTGCTTAATCGAGTAGACACGTCAAAACCTGAATGGCCTACGCCACCGAATATTCAGGCCACTTAACATCTGGTGCTGTAGTTAAGTCAAGGCGGCGTAGCGCGGTACGATAAGCCCGTAGCGCCGCCAGTTCGGCTTCTTCCTCACCTGTGATATCTCCGTCTTTTTGTGCTGCGTCCAGCCAGTCAATACGCGCTGTAGCTTCTGCCATGCGGCGGTCGCGTTTATTGGAATAAACATCAAGAACGCCGTCACCATTCTGTTTAAAACCGGTGTCGTTGTCGCCCAAAGCAATTGAGTTACCGCCGAGGGCGTTCGTTGTTCCAATTCCCAGGCTCCCATTAATAACAGCGCCAACGAGAACATTCAAAAGACCAAATTTAAGCGTCATAAGGTCTTTGGTTGTATTACCTGCAACAGTACGCCATTTGAAATACTCGTCCCCATTATCACCTGTTTCAAACCACATATAAGAATCAGCGTCTGAATCCGATTCATTTTTGAACCCGATCTTCGCAAAATCAGTGTTTCTAACCCAGGCAAGGATAGAGTCATTATCAAATGTCATACCACCAGTCATGTGATCGCCTGATTTTTGCAGTGCCCCGGCGGCGCGATTTATGGTTTCTACTAAGCCAACGTTTTAGCTCCCAGGAGGCGTAGGCCATTCGGGTTTTGAGGTATCTACCCGATTCACCATGACGCTGTAGCGTTCCCAGGTTTCAAGCAAGCCAGTTTCTTCACTGGTAGCAATACCCAGTTTTACCGCCCGTTCAAGCGGAGCTATTGCCGTCATAGCCTCTGCCAGCAGGCTGGTTTTTTTTCTTTCGGCCTGCTCAACTAACTCAGCCAGCGTATAAACACGAGGAGATACTTTCCCGTCCCGATACTGCCAGCCGCCATCGATCCAAACGTCATCGAATAACGTGGTGTACGCCACCTCTGCAACACTTTTTTCTACAGGCCAGAGCGTCGTTATGTCACGGGAAAAAGAGCGTATAATTCCCTCGTCATCAATGACAAGTTTCATTGTATCTGTGGCAAATTTCTTCTGTGCTTCATACCAGTCCGTTCCATCTTCTGACTGCAAAAACATTACGTTGTGCTTTTCTGCTAATTCAGCCTGTTCACCTTCCACAGGATGATAGCGAGTAAATTTTTTAAAAAACTGCATTATTTATACCCGTCCAATTGTGAGCCAGTTACCGTTGATATTCTGCTGAATCCAGGTGTAATAAAACCCCTCGTTATTGTCCCATTTCCCATTGACCTGAGAGCCAATTAACACACCTCCGGCTGGCACCAGGCGCTGACCTGAGTTTTCCTCTGCGCCAATATAAGTCACGCCTGATTGTCGGATATTCTGGACAAAATTTTGCAATACCCATGCCTGTGTTGCGTAACCTTCAAAGCTAATAGGTTGTGGATTGTTGGGTGAATAAACCCGCCGTCCTGCATCAAAAACCGCACCGGCACTTAAATCACCTGAAACAATTGCATTACCATTCCTGCTAACAGTAAATGGATTTGATACCCACGCCCCTTTTTCGTCATAAAAATGAATATCAAACCTGTCCTGATAATAACCATATGCGCAAGCCAGAACCTTGTTTACATCAACATGTTTTATTAAGCAGCCAACTTGATTTCTTTCGCCTTGAAATAAAAAACAAAGTTCGCCCCGTAAATAACCTCCTGTTATTGGCAGCGCTCCAACATCTTCAGATGTTGGCTTGTTTGCTGTATTAAAATCACGCCGCCAGCCTGGCCAATAGTCATCACCATGATTAGTGTAGGTAAACTGAGCGCTGGTAACTCCACCCGTTGAGGCTGTTGCTGTCGTAACACGAATGGTCATCGCACCACGAACGCCCAAAACCTCAACGACCGCACCGGCTAACTGAATAATTCCGCACCCTGTATCAGTGATGCTTCGGTTCTCGCCGTAAGACCATGACCCCTTGCACATCCAGTACGGATGATTAAATGCCCCCTGATTTTCAAGCCAGACGATAAACTCTGCTGTTGTCCAGTTCCCACCCCCGCCGATGCTTACAGTTCCGCTGAAAGCCCTCGCAGCTCCGATATTACGTACAAACCAATCCGGTTGTGGCACATCCGCGCCGTTCTGGCCTTTTTGCAGTGCCCCGGCGGCGCGACTTATGGTTTCTACTAAACCAA